>NZ_PTSN01000006.1:0-215673 GCF_002965865.1 Escherichia sp. MOD1-EC6098 | reverse complement strand
GTTCTACCCACAACAAAGTTCACTACATCCGAAAAGGCAGAACATGTATCGCCAGCATGTTCCGCTTTAATCATGACTTTGAACCTGTGAGTAAAGTGGAATCAGAGCGGATAGCCGAAGAGATCGATACAGCAGAACACATTAAGAAGTTACGTGCCATACGCAGGAAATAGAAAAATTGATAAATTCAATACTGCATTTCTCAGCATTAAATTTATCTCTATGACCAGTCAAGAGATGTACCTGCCATGAGCTTAATATCATGTCAGATATATCGGTCACAAACTCCCTCAGCAGCTAAGAGGAGGACAAATGTCTCGACTAATCACTTTACAGGACTGGGCTAAAGAAGAATTTGGGGACTTAGCACCAAGTGAGCGAGTTCTGAAAAAATACGCGCAAGGGAAAATGATGGCCCCACCCGCTATAAAAGTTGGTCGCTACTGGATGATTGACCGAAATTCCCGTTTTGTAGGAACGCTTGCAGAACCGCAACTCCCAATAAACGCAAACCCAAAACTCCAACGGATAATCGCTGATGGCTGCTAGCCCCCGATCTCACAAAATCTCTATACCCAATTTATATTGCAAATTAGATAAGCGAACCGGAAAGGTATATTGGCAATACAAACATCCACTATCCGGTCGTTTTCATAGCTTAGGAACTGATGAGAATGAAGCAAAACAAGTTGCTACTGAAGCAAATACCATTATTGCTGAACAACGTACCCGACAAATATTAAGCGTCAATGAGCGTCTGGAAAGAATGAAAGGCAGGCGCTCAGACATTACGGTGACAGAATGGCTTGATAAATATATTTCTATCCAGGAGGACAGGCTGCAACATAATGAACTAAGACCCAACTCCTATCGGCAAAAAGGCAAACCCATTCGTCTTTTCCGTGAGCATTGTGGAATGCAACACCTCAAGGATATTACCGCACTTGATATTGCCGAAATAATTGATGCTGTAAAGGCTGAAGGTCATAACAGGATGGCGCAAGTCGTGAGAATGGTGTTGATCGACGTCTTCAAAGAAGCACAACACGCCGGACATGTTCCGCCAGGATTTAACCCAGCGCAGGCAACAAAACAACCGCGAAATCGAGTAAACCGCCAAAGATTATCACTGCCCGAATGGCAGGCAATATTTGACAGCGTAAGCAGACGGCAGCCCTATTTAAAATGCGGGATGCTACTTGCTCTTGTCACTGGACAACGTTTAGGCGATATCTGCAATTTGAAATTCTCTGATATCTGGGACGACATGTTGCACATTACTCAGGAAAAAACCGGTTCAAAACTTGCTATTCCGCTTAACCTGAAATGCGATGCTCTGAATATTACCCTTCGTGAAGTTATATCTCAGTGCAGGGATGCTGTTGTTAGTAAATATCTGGTCCATTACCGTCACACTACCTCTCAAGCAAACAGAGGAGACCAGGTGTCTGCAAATACTCTTACAACGGCTTTTAAAAAGGCCAGGGAAAAATGTGGCATAAAATGGGAGCAAGGAACTGCGCCCACATTTCATGAGCAGCGATCTCTGTCAGAACGGTTATATCGGGAACAGGGTCTGGATACGCAAAAGTTGTTAGGTCATAAATCCAGAAAAATGACCGACCGATACAATGATGATCGTGGTAAAGACTGGATTATCGTAGATATCAAAACAGCATAGAAAATAGCCAGTTTTGGGGAAGGGTTTTGGGGAAAGTTTTGGGGAAGATTTTAAATCATCATAAAACAACGGGCGTGTTATACGCCCGTTTCAATATTTAACACATGTAGTGATTACATATTCTTGATGATCGCGTCACCAAACTCTGAACATTTCAGCAGTTTAGCGCCTTCCATCAGACGTTCGAAGTCATAGGTTACGGTCTTGGCATTGATTGCGCCTTCCATACCTTTAACAATCAGGTCAGCCGCTTCAGTCCAACCCATATGGCGCAGCATCATCTCAGCGGAGAGAATGATAGAGCCTGGGTTTACTTTGTCCTGACCGGCATATTTCGGTGCTGTACCGTGGGTGGCTTCAAACAGTGCGCATTCGTCACCGATGTTTGCACCAGGGGCGATACCGATACCGCCAACCTGTGCTGCCAGTGCGTCAGAAATGTAGTCACCGTTGAGGTTCATACAGGCGATAACGTCGTATTCAGCCGGACGCAGCAGGATCTGTTGCAGGAATGCGTCAGCAATCACGTCTTTAATGACGATCTCTTTGCCGGTGTTCGGGTTTTTGACTTTCAGCCACGGGCCGCCGTCGATCAGTTCACCGCCAAACTCTTCACGCGCCAACTGGTAACCCCAGTCTTTAAACGCGCCTTCGGTGAACTTCATGATATTGCCTTTGTGCACCAGGGTCACTGAGTCACGGTCGTTGGCAATTGCGTATTCGATTGCTGCTCGTACCAGACGTTTGGTGCCTTCTTCAGAACACGGCTTAATGCCGATACCGCAATGTTCCGGAAAGCGAATTTTCTTCACCCCCATCTCTTCACGCAGGAATTTGATCACTTTCTCAGCGTCAGCAGAGTCAGCTTTCCACTCGATACCTGCATAAATGTCTTCCGAGTTTTCACGGAAGATGACCATATCAGTCAATTCAGGGTGTTTAACCGGGCTTGGAGTGCCCTGGTAGTAACGAACCGGGCGCAGGCAGATGTAGAGATCCAGTTCCTGGCGCAGTGCTACGTTCAGAGAACGAATACCGCCACCAACCGGAGTAGTCAGCGGGCCTTTGATGGCAACGCGATATTCACGAATCAGATCAAGGGTTTCAGCAGGTAGCCAGACGTCCTGACCATAAACCTGGGTGGATTTTTCACCGGTGTAAATTTCCATCCAGGAGATTTTACGCTCGCCTTTATAGGCTTTCTCGACTGCAGCGTCGACCACTTTCAGCATGGCTGGGGTTACATCTACACCGATTCCATCACCTTCAATGTAAGGGATAATCGGATTTTCAGGAACGTTGAGTTTGCCGTTTTGCAGGGTGATCTTCTTGCCTTGTGCCGGAACAACTACTTTACTTTCCATTCACCTCTCCTTCGAGCGCTTCTGGTTTGCTCGTCTGCCACCACGTTGCACATGCGTTTGCGTCCTGCCACACGGATGCATTAGAGCAATTTTTTGTTAATGATTTGTAATTGGCTTGTCAATACTACCCTATTGTTTGTCGTCATGAAAGATGCGCGTTATTAGGCTATAATGCGGCAATTCATAAACCCTGAAAATACCATGCAAAAAACTTCTTTTAGAAATCACCAGGTTAAGCGATTCAGCTCGCAACGTTCCACCAGGCGCAAACCTGAAAACCAGCCCACGCGCGTGATCCTGTTCAATAAACCCTACGATGTTCTTCCGCAGTTCACCGATGAAGCCGGGCGCAAAACATTAAAAGAATTCATCCCTGTTCAGGGCGTTTATGCGGCAGGTCGTCTCGACAGAGATAGCGAAGGGTTACTGGTGCTGACGAATAATGGCGCGTTACAGGCGCGTTTAACCCAGCCGGGCAAACGCACCGGAAAAATCTATTATGTGCAGGTGGAAGGCATTCCCACGCAAGACGCACTTGAAGCCTTGCGCAATGGCGTAACCTTAAATGATGGCCCTACCCTGCCCGCAGGTGTGGAACTGGTTGAAGAACCGGAGTGGTTATGGCCACGTAATCCACCAATTCGTGAGCGTAAAAGTATTCCTACCTCCTGGCTTAAGATCACCTTATATGAAGGACGTAATCGCCAGGTGCGCCGCATGACCGCCCATGTTGGTTTCCCCACGCTGCGACTGATTCGCTATGCGATGGGTAATTACACGCTGGATAATCTTGCCAATGGCGAATGGCGAGAAGCGACAGAATAAGGACGCAAAATGTTTAAACCGCACGTTACCGTTGCCTGCGTGGTGCACGCAGAAGGCAAATTTTTAGTCGTTGAAGAGACGATTAATGGTAAAGCGTTATGGAACCAACCCGCCGGGCATCTGGAGGCGGATGAAACATTAACAGAAGCAGCGGCGCGTGAGCTGTGGGAAGAAACCGGCATCAGCGCGCAACCGCAATATTTCATCCGTATGCATCAGTGGATTGCGCCGGATAAGACGCCATTTTTGCGCTTCCTGTTTGCCATTGAGCTTGAGCAAATATGCCCAACACACCCTCATGACAGTGATATCGACTGTTGCCGTTGGGTCAGTGCTGAAGAGATTTTACAGGCACCAAATCTGCGCTCGCCATTAGTGGCAGAAAGTATTCGTTGTTATCAAAGCGGGCAACATTATCCGCTGGAGATGATTGGCGAGTTTAACTGGCCTTTTACAAAGGGTGTCATCTAAAAGGCTGCGTGATAGAATACGCCGCCTTGAAGTTCAATGTCGTGAGTAATCCAATGTCTGAAACCGCAAAAAAAGTGATCGTCGGCATGTCCGGCGGCGTCGATTCCTCCGTTTCTGCCTGGCTGTTGCAACAACAGGGATATCAGGTCGAAGGCCTGTTTATGAAGAACTGGGAAGAAGACGACGGTGAGGAATATTGCACGGCGGCAGCGGATCTGGCTGATGCCCAGGCTGTCTGCGATAAGCTCGGCATTGAACTGCACACTGTCAACTTTGCAGCCGAGTACTGGGACAACGTCTTTGAACTGTTCCTTGCTGAATATAAAGCGGGTCGCACGCCGAACCCGGATATTCTGTGCAACAAAGAGATCAAATTTAAAGCCTTCCTCGAATTTGCCGCCGAAGATTTAGGTGCCGATTATATCGCTACCGGCCATTACGTTCGTCGTGCAGATGTCAATGGCAAGAGCCGCCTGCTGCGTGGTCTGGACAGCAACAAAGACCAGAGCTACTTCCTTTATACACTTAGCCATGAGCAGATAGCGCAAAGCCTGTTCCCGGTTGGCGAACTGGAAAAACCGCAGGTACGTAAGATTGCGGAAGATCTCGGTCTGGTCACCGCGAAGAAAAAAGATTCTACCGGGATCTGCTTTATCGGTGAACGTAAATTCCGCGAGTTTCTTGGCCGTTATCTCCCGGCGCAACCGGGAAAAATCATTACTGTCGATGGTGATGAGATTGGCGAGCACCAGGGGCTGATGTATCACACCCTCGGACAGCGTAAAGGCCTGGGCATCGGTGGCACCAAAGACGGCACTGAAGAGCCGTGGTACGTGGTGGATAAAGACGTCGAGAACAACATTCTGATTGTTGCGCAGGGTCATGAACACCCACGTCTGATGTCTGTCGGATTGATTGCCCAGCAACTGCACTGGGTCGATCGCGAACCTTTCACCGGCACTATGCGTTGCACGGTGAAAACCCGCTACCGCCAGACTGACATTCCATGCACCGTCAAGGCGCTGGATGATGATCGCATTGAAGTGATTTTCGATGAGCCGGTTGCGGCCGTCACTCCAGGTCAATCCGCCGTCTTCTATAACGGTGAAGTGTGCCTCGGCGGCGGCATCATTGAGCAGCGTCTGCCGCTGCCAGTCTGATTATTTTCTTACTTAAAACAAGGAAGCAGTGAACGTGGCAAAGAATTACTATGACATCACCCTCGCCCTGGCCGGTATTTGTCAGGCGGCACGCCTGGTACAACAGCTTGCTCACCAGGGGCATTGTGATGCTGATGCGCTACACGTCTCACTCAACAGTATTATCGATGTGAACCCCAGCTCCACGCTGGCGGTTTTTGGCGGCAGCGAAGCCAACCTGCGCGTCGGGCTGGAAACCCTGCTCGGCGTGCTCAATGCCAGCAGTCGCCAGGGTTTAAACGCTGAGTTAACCCGCTACACCCTTAGCCTGATGGTGCTTGAGCGCAAACTCTCGTCTGCCAAAGGTGCGCTCGACACTCTGGGTAACCGGATTAACGGCCTGCAACGCCAGCTCGAACATTTCGATTTACAGTCGGAAACGCTGATGAGCGCAATGGCTGCTATTTATGTTGATGTTATCAGCCCACTTGGCCCACGTATTCAGGTCACCGGTTCCCCTGCCGTACTGCAAAGCCCACAGGTGCAGGCGAAAGTTCGCGCTACCCTGCTGGCAGGCATTCGCGCCGCCGTGCTCTGGCACCAGGTTGGCGGCGGACGTCTACAACTGATGTTTTCTCGTAATCGCCTGACCACTCAGGCAAAACAAATTCTTGCTCATTTAACCCCGGAGTTGTGATCTATGGAATTATCCTCACTGACCGCCGTTTCCCCTGTCGACGGACGCTACGGCGATAAAGTCAGCGCGCTGCGCGGGATTTTCAGCGAATATGGTTTGCTGAAATTCCGTGTACAAGTTGAAGTACGTTGGCTGCAAAAACTGGCCGCGCACGCAGCGATCAAGGAAGTTCCTGCTTTTGCTGCCGACGCAATCGGTTACCTTGATGCAATCGTCGCTAATTTCAGTGAAGAAGATGCGGCGCGAATCAAAACCATTGAGCGTACCACTAACCACGACGTTAAAGCGGTTGAGTATTTCCTGAAAGAAAAAGTGGCTGAGATCCCAGAACTGCACGCAGTTTCTGAATTTATTCACTTTGCCTGCACCTCAGAAGACATCAACAACCTCTCCCACGCATTGATGCTGAAAACCGCGCGTGATGAAGTGATCCTGCCGTACTGGCGTCAACTGATTGACGGCATTAAAGATCTGGCTGTTCAGTATCGCGATATTCCGCTGCTATCCCGTACCCACGGTCAGCCAGCGACGCCGTCAACCATCGGTAAAGAGATGGCTAACGTCGCTTATCGTATGGAGCGCCAGTTCCGCCAGCTTAATCAGGTGGAAATCCTCGGCAAAATCAACGGCGCGGTCGGTAACTATAATGCCCACATCGCCGCGTATCCGGAAGTTGACTGGCATCAGTTCAGTGAAGAGTTTGTCACCTCACTGGGTATTCAGTGGAACCCGTACACCACCCAGATTGAACCGCACGACTACATTGCCGAACTGTTTGATTGCATCGCGCGCTTTAACACCATTCTGATCGACTTTGACCGTGACGTCTGGGGTTATATCGCCCTTAACCATTTCAAACAGAAAACCATCGCCGGTGAGATTGGTTCTTCCACCATGCCGCACAAGGTTAACCCAATCGACTTCGAAAACTCCGAAGGTAACCTGGGGCTTTCCAACGCGGTGTTGCAGCACCTGGCCAGCAAACTGCCGGTTTCCCGTTGGCAGCGTGACCTGACCGACTCTACCGTGCTACGTAACCTCGGAGTGGGCATCGGTTATGCGCTAATTGCTTACCAGTCCACCCTGAAAGGCGTGAGCAAACTGGAAGTGAACCGTGACCATCTGCTGGATGAACTGGATCACAACTGGGAAGTGCTGGCTGAGCCGATCCAGACAGTTATGCGTCGCTATGGCATCGAAAAACCGTACGAGAAGCTGAAAGAACTGACTCGCGGTAAACGCGTTGACGCCGAAGGCATGAAGCAATTTATCGACGGTCTGGCGCTGCCGGAAGAAGAGAAAGCGCGCCTGAAAGCGATGACCCCTGCTAACTACATTGGTCGCGCCATCACAATGGTGGATGAGCTGAAATAACACCCATATCAATGCCGGATGGCGATGCTGTCCGGCCTGCTTCTTAAGCTGATCTTTTCCCGTATTATCTCCCCTACCCGCTGGTTTAATTAATGTTTACTCCCATAAACACATAATCGCGTTACACTATTTTAATAATTAAGACAGGGAGAAATAAAAATGCGCGTACTGGTTGTCGAAGACAATGCGTTGTTACGTCACCATCTTAAAGTTCAGATTCAGGACGCTGGTCATCAGGTCGATGACGCAGAAGATGCCAAAGAAGCAGATTATTATCTCAATGAACATTTGCCAGATATTGCAATTGTCGATCTCGGTTTGCCTGACGAAGACGGTCTGTCACTGATCCGCCGCTGGCGCAGCAATGATGTTTCACTGCCGATTCTGGTATTAACCGCCCGTGAAAGCTGGCAGGACAAAGTCGAAGTATTAAGCGCCGGCGCTGACGATTACGTGACTAAACCGTTTCATATTGAAGAGGTGATGGCGCGGATGCAGGCATTAATGCGTCGTAATAGTGGTCTGGCTTCACAGGTTATTTCGCTGCCACCGTTTCAGGTTGATCTTTCCCGCCGTGAACTATCGATTAATGACGAAGTGATCAAACTGACCGCGTTTGAATACACCATTATGGAAACGTTGATTCGTAATAATGGCAAAGTGGTCAGCAAAGATTCGTTGATGTTACAACTCTACCCGGACGCCGAATTGCGGGAAAGCCATACCATTGATGTACTCATGGGGCGTCTGCGCAAAAAAATTCAGGCGCAATATCCGCAAGAAGTGATTACCACCGTTCGCGGCCAGGGTTATTTGTTCGAATTGCGCTGATGAAAAAATTACTGCGTCTTTTTTTCCCGCTTTCGCTGCGGGTACGTTTTCTGTTAGCGACGGCGGCGGTAGTACTGGTGCTTTCGCTGGCCTACGGAATGGTCGCGCTGATCGGTTATAGCGTCAGTTTCGATAAAACCACGTTTCGCCTGTTACGCGGCGAGAGCAATTTGTTCTATACCCTCGCAAAGTGGGAAAACAATAAGTTGCATGTCGAGTTACCAGAAAATATCGACAAGCAAAGCCCCACCATGACGCTAATTTATGATGAGAACGGGCAACTTTTATGGGCGCAGCGTGACGTTCCCTGGCTGATGAAAATGATCCAGCCTGACTGGCTGAAATCAAATGGCTTCCATGAAATCGAAGCGGATGTTAACGACACCAGCATCTTGCTGAGTGAAGATCATTCGATACAGCAACAGTTACAGGAAGTACGAGAAGATGACGACGACGCAGAGATGACCCACTCGGTGGCGGTGAACATCTACCCGGCAACGTCGCGGATGCCGAAGTTAACCATTGTGGTGGTGGATACTATTCCGGTGGAGCTTAAAAGTTCCTATATGGTGTGGAGCTGGTTTGTCTACGTGCTCTCAGCCAACCTGCTGTTAGTGATCCCTCTGTTATGGGTCGCCGCCTGGTGGAGTTTACGCCCCATCGAAGCCCTGGCAAAAGAAGTCCGCGAACTGGAAGAACATAACCGCGAATTGCTCAACCCAGCCACGACACGAGAACTGACCAGTCTGGTGCGTAACCTGAACCGGCTATTAAAGAGTGAGCGTGAACGTTACGACAAATACCGCACAACGCTCACCGACCTGACGCACAGCCTGAAAACACCACTGGCGGTACTGCAAAGTACGCTGCGTTCTTTGCGTAGTGAAAAGATGAGCGTCAGTGATGCTGAGCCGGTAATGCTGGAACAAATCAGCCGTATTTCACAACAAATCGGCTACTACCTGCATCGCGCCAGTATGCGCGGTGGAACGCTGCTTAGCCGCGAACTGCATCCCGTTACCCCGTTACTGGACAATCTCACCTCGGCGCTGAACAAAGTGTATCAGCGTAAAGGGGTCAATATTTCTCTCGATATTTCGCCAGAAATCAGTTTTGTTGGCGAGCAGAATGACTTTGTCGAAGTGATGGGCAACGTACTGGATAACGCCTGTAAATACTGTCTTGAGTTCGTGGAAATTTCAGCGAGGCAAACCGAAGATCATCTCTATATTGTGGTCGAGGATGACGGCCCGGGAATTCCATTAAGCAAGCGTGAAGTCATTTTCGACCGCGGCCAACGTATAGATACTTTGCGTCCCGGACAAGGTGTTGGTCTGGCTGTCGCCCGTGAAATTACCGAGCAATACGACGGAAAAATCATCGCCGGAGAGAGTATGCTCGGCGGCGCACGAATGGAGGTCATTTTTGGTCGCCAGCATTCTGCACCAAAGGGTGAATAAATATGCCCTTTCTTCACGCATTACGTTAAGCATCCGTTATAATCGGTTGCAGATACCCGCCTATGGACGCTTAATATGGAATACCAACTTACCCTTAACTGGCCCGATTTTCTTAAACGCCACTGGCAGAAACGTCCGGTGGTGTTAAAACGCGGCTTTAATAATTTTATTGACCCGATCTCTCCAGACGAGCTGGCAGGTCTGGCAATGGAAACGGAAGTCGACAGTCGGCTGGTCAGTCATCAGGATGGCAAATGGCAGGTCAGCCACGGTCCATTCGAAAGCTACGATCATCTCGGTGAGACCAACTGGTCATTGCTGGTGCAGGCAGTGAATCACTGGCATGAGCCAACCGCCGCGCTGATGCGTCCGTTCCGTGAATTACCAGACTGGCGCATTGACGACCTGATGATCTCATTTTCCGTACCTGGCGGCGGCGTCGGTCCACATCTCGATCAGTACGACGTTTTTATTATTCAGGGCACCGGTCGTCGTCGTTGGCGGGTGGGTGAAAAGCTGCAGATGAAGCAACACTGCCCGCATCCGGATCTGCTACAGGTCGAGCCGTTTGAAGCAATTATCGACGAAGAACTGGAGCCAGGCGATATTCTTTATATTCCGCCAGGATTCCCGCACGAAGGCTACGCGCTGGAAAATGCGATGAACTATTCTGTCGGTTTTCGTGCACCGAATACGCGGGAGCTGATCAGCGGTTTTGCCGATTATGTTCTGCAACGTGAGCTGGGCGGTAATTATTACAGTGATCCGGATATCCCTCCTCGCGCCCATCCGGCGGACGTTCTGCCGCAGGAGATGGATAAACTGCGTGAGATGATGCTTGAATTGATCAACCAGCCAGAACACTTTAAACAGTGGTTTGGCGAATTTATCTCCCAGTCACGGCATGAACTGGATATCGCTCCGCCAGAACCGCCTTATCAACCGGATGAAATATACGACG
Organism: Escherichia sp. MOD1-EC6098; assembly: GCF_002965865.1. Classification (NCBI taxonomy): domain Bacteria; kingdom Pseudomonadati; phylum Pseudomonadota; class Gammaproteobacteria; order Enterobacterales; family Enterobacteriaceae; genus Escherichia; species Escherichia sp. MOD1-EC6098. The sequence continues at coordinate 204,870 of NZ_PTSN01000006.1, read as the reverse complement.
CGCTGAAACAAGGTGATGTACTGGTACGTCTGGGTGGTCTGCGCGTGTTGCGTATTGGTGATGAAGTATATGCTAATGGTGAAAAGATCGATTCTCCACACCGTCCGGCGCTGGAGGCACTCGCCAGCAATATTGCTCTGACCGCCGAGAATTTTGGCGCTGCGCTGGAAGATCCATCGTTCCTCGCGATGCTCGCGGCGCTGGTCAATAGCGGGTATTGGTTCTTCGAAGGATAAGTTTGAATCTAAGCCGGATGCGGCATCACATGCCGCATCCCTTTTCGCTTACTTCCGTTGTGCCGTTAACTCGGCAATACGCACGATCACCTGTACCGCTTTTTCCATTCCTTCCAGGGTCACAAACTCATGTTTACCATGATAGTTATAACCGCCAGTAAACAGGTTCGGGCACGGCAATCCCATAAATGACAACTGTGCACCGTCGGTGCCGCCACGGATCGGTTTCAGATCCGGTTCAATATCGCAATCGCGCATCGCCTGCTGGGCGATATCAAGAATATGCGGATGCTCAACGATTTTCTCGCGCATATTGTAGTAGCTGTCTTCAATCACCAGTTCAATGTAGCAGTCAGGGTGTAGCCCTTTGCCCACTTTCTTGGCAATTTCCATCATCTTACGTTTACGCGCTTCAAACTGTTTACGGTCGAAATCACGAATGATGTAGTGCATATCGGCACGCTCAACGGTGCCTTTCATGCTCGTCAGGTGATAAAAACCTTCATAACCTTCGGTAGTTTCCGGGCTTTCATCCGCCGGAACTTCCGCATGAATGCGTGCTGCCAGTGACAGCGCATTAACCATCACGCCTTTTGCCGAGCCAGGGTGAACGTTGTTGCCGACTATTTTGATATTCACCGATGCGGCATTAAAGTTTTCAAACTCCAGTTCACCTACGCCACCGCCATCAACGGTATAAGCCCAACGAGCATCAAAGGCTTCAACATCAAAGTGTTTTGCCCCTTTGCCCACCTCTTCATCTGGCGTAAAGGCGATGCGAATATCGCCGTGTGGAATGTTTTTCTGCTGCAATACTGCCAGCGCGGTCATGATTTCTGCGATACCCGCTTTATCATCTGCACCTAACAAGGTTTTACCATCGGTGGTGATCAACGTCTGCCCCAATAGTTGATGCAGAACCGGGAACATCACCGGTGATAAGACTTCATCACCGATACCCAGCGCGATGTCACCACCGCGATAGTTTTCAACAATTTGCGGATTTACATTTTTACCGCTGCAATCCGGAGAGGTATCCACATGAGAAATAAAGCCAATCGCCGGAATATCGCCTGGAACGTTAGCCGGTAACGTCGCCATCAATGTGCCCTTCTCACTTAAGGTCACATTGATAAGCCCCATCTCTTCAAGCTGATCTTTCAACAGATGCAATAACTTCCACTGGCCTTCCGTGCTGGGAACCTGTCTCACCCCCGCTTTTGATTGGGTATCCAGAGATACGTAGTTCAAAAAACGCTCAAGTAGTTTATCCATGTAGTCACCCTCACTTTTCGTGACAACATTATTAAGAAGCAAGAAAAGACAAATATTGCGTCAGGTCACTTTTACCCCTGCAAGCGGGAATATTTATCAACATTACCTTAATCAATATAAAGCTAAGCCAGTAATTCACAACAAGGATTGGCGATTACGATGGTTTGCCGTAGAATTACCGCCCTCATTAAGAGTCACCAAGGTGGTTAACCACAAACCCCGCATCGGTAAGCCATCCGTTGCGTTTACATGGGACAGAGTAAAAAATTGAATAAACAACCGAGTTCGCTTTCACCGCTGGTGCAATTGGCGGGAATTCGCAAATGCTTTGATGGTAAAGAAGTCATTCCCCAGTTGGATCTGACTATCAACAATGGCGAGTTCCTTACGCTGCTTGGCCCTTCTGGCTGCGGTAAAACAACCGTTCTTCGCCTGATTGCAGGTCTGGAAACTGTTGATTCTGGACGCATCATGCTGGATAACGAGGACATCACCCACGTTCCGGCGGAAAACCGCTATGTGAACACCGTTTTCCAAAGCTACGCGCTATTCCCCCACATGACCGTGTTCGAAAATGTGGCCTTTGGCTTGCGTATGCAAAAAACCCCCGCTGCTGAAATTACGCCTCGCGTGATGGAGGCTCTGCGGATGGTGCAACTGGAGACCTTCGCTCAACGCAAACCTCATCAACTCTCTGGCGGTCAACAGCAACGCGTAGCCATTGCCCGCGCGGTGGTTAACAAGCCTCGCCTGTTGCTGCTGGATGAATCGCTCTCCGCGCTGGATTACAAACTGCGTAAACAGATGCAGAACGAGCTGAAAGCTTTACAGCGTAAGCTTGGCATTACTTTCGTTTTCGTCACCCACGATCAGGAAGAAGCGCTCACCATGTCGGACAGAATTGTGGTGATGCGCGATGGTCGCATTGAACAAGACGGCACGCCGCGTGAAATTTACGAAGAGCCGAAAAACTTGTTTGTTGCCGGATTCATTGGCGAAATCAATATGTTCAACGCCACGGTGATCGAGCGTCTCGACGAACAACGCGTACGAGCCAACGTTGAAGGCCGCGAATGTAATATTTACGTTAACTTCGCTGTTGAACCAGGGCAAAAGTTGCATGTTTTGCTGCGCCCGGAAGACTTACGCGTTGACGAAATCAACGATGACAACCACGTCGAAGGGCTTATTGGCTACGTTCGCGAACGCAACTACAAAGGTATGACGCTGGAATCAGTTGTCGAACTGGAAAATGGCAAGATGGTGATGGTCAGCGAATTCTTTAATGAAGACGATCCTGACTTTGACCATTCTCTCGACCAGAAAATGGCCATTAATTGGGTAGAAAGCTGGGAGGTTGTACTGGCTGATGAAGAACACAAGTAAGTTCCAGAATGTAGTGATTGTCACTATTGTCGGTTGGCTTGTGTTGTTTGTCTTTCTGCCCAACCTGATGATCATTGGCACCAGCTTTTTGACCCGCGACGACGCCAGTTTCGTCAAAATGGTTTTTACGCTGGAGAACTACGCCCGTCTGCTCGATCCGCTCTATTTTGAAGTGCTGCTGCACTCACTGAATATGGCGCTGATCGCGACTATAGCCTGCCTGGTGCTGGGCTACCCGTTTGCCTGGTTTCTGGCTAAACTGCCACACAAGGTGCGTCCGCTGTTACTGTTTCTGTTGATTGTGCCGTTCTGGACCAACTCACTGATTCGTATCTATGGCCTGAAAATTTTCCTCAGCACCAAAGGCTATCTCAACGAGTTCTTGCTGTGGCTGGGCGTTATTGATACCCCAATTCGCATCATGTTCACCCCCAGCGCGGTGATTATCGGTCTGGTATATATCCTGTTGCCGTTTATGGTGATGCCACTTTATTCCAGTATTGAAAAGCTGGATAAACCATTGCTGGAAGCGGCTCGCGATCTCGGTGCCAGCAAGTTGCAGACTTTTATCCGCATCATCATCCCACTGACCATGCCGGGGATTATTGCCGGATGTCTGTTGGTGATGCTGCCAGCAATGGGCCTGTTCTATGTTTCTGACCTGATGGGCGGTGCGAAAAACCTGCTGATCGGTAACGTCATCAAAGTGCAGTTCCTCAACATTCGCGACTGGCCGTTTGGTGCCGCGACCAGTATTACCCTGACTATCGTAATGGGTCTGATGCTGCTGGTTTACTGGCGCGCTTCTCGTTTGCTGAACAAGAAGGTGGAACTCGAATGATCGGTCGACTGCTCCGCGGCGGTTTTATGACCGCTATCTATGCGTACCTGTATATTCCAATCATCATTTTGATTGTGAACTCCTTTAACAGCTCGCGCTTTGGCATCAACTGGCAGGGTTTTACCACCAAATGGTATAGCCTGCTGATGAACAACGATAGTCTGTTACAAGCAGCACAACATTCACTGACGATGGCGGTGTTTTCAGCGACATTCGCTACGCTTATTGGCTCACTGACGGCTGTTGCGCTGTACCGCTATCGCTTCCGCGGTAAGCCGTTCGTTAGCGGGATGCTGTTTGTGGTAATGATGTCGCCAGATATCGTGATGGCGATTTCCCTGCTGGTGCTGTTTATGCTGCTGGGTATTCAGCTTGGCTTCTGGTCGCTGCTGTTCTCACACATTACCTTCTGCCTGCCATTTGTGGTGGTGACGGTGTATTCGCGTCTGAAAGGCTTTGATGTGCGGATGCTGGAAGCAGCGAAAGATCTCGGTGCCAGCGAGTTCACCATTCTGCGGAAAATCATTCTGCCACTGGCAATGCCAGCGGTGGCGGCGGGTTGGGTGTTAAGCTTTACCCTGTCCATGGACGATGTGGTAGTTTCGTCGTTTGTCACCGGGCCGAGCTATGAAATTCTGCCGTTAAAAATTTATTCGATGGTCAAAGTCGGCGTATCGCCGGAAGTTAACGCGCTGGCAACCATTTTACTGGTGCTGTCGCTGGTGATGGTGATTGCCAGCCAGCTTATTGCTCGTGATAAAACGAAAGGTAACACAGGGGACGTTAAATGAAAAAATGGTCACGCCACCTGCTCGCGGCGGGTGCTCTGGCACTGGGCATGAGCGCCGCTCACGCCGATGACAACAACACGCTGTATTTCTACAACTGGACCGAGTACGTACCGCCAGGACTGCTGGAACAGTTCACTAAAGAAACCGGCATTAAAGTTATCTATTCGACTTATGAGTCGAATGAAACCATGTACGCCAAGCTGAAAACGTACAAAGACGGTGCTTATGACCTAGTGGTTCCTTCAACCTATTACGTCGATAAAATGCGTAAAGAAGGGATGATCCAGAAGATCGACAAGTCGAAGTTAACGAACTTCAGCAACCTCGATCCAGAAATGCTCAACAAGCCATTTGACCCGAATAACGATTACTCCATTCCGTATATCTGGGGCGCGACGGCGATTGGCGTTAACGGTGATGCGGTTGATCCGAAATCCGTGACGAGCTGGGCCGATTTGTGGAAGCCTGAATACAAAGGCAGCCTGCTGCTGACCGACGACGCCCGTGAAGTGTTCCAGATGGCACTGCGTAAGCTGGGTTATTCTGGCAACACCACCGATCCGAAAGAGATTGAAGCCGCGTATAACGAGCTGAAAAAGCTGATGCCAAACGTAGCGGCGTTTAACTCCGATAACCCGGCTAACCCGTACATGGAAGGCGAAGTTAACCTCGGCATGATCTGGAACGGTTCTGCTTTCGTTGCCCGTCAGGCAGGCACGCCAATTGACGTGGTCTGGCCGAAAGAAGGCGGCATTTTCTGGATGGACAGCCTGGCTATTCCAGCAAATGCCAAAAACAAAGAAGGCGCGCTGAAACTGATCAACTTCCTGCTACGTCCGGATGTGGCAAAACAGGTTGCGGAAACTATTGGTTATCCAACACCAAACCTCGCCGCACGTAAACTGTTAAGCCCGGAAGTGGCGAACGACAAGACCCTCTATCCGGATGCCGAAACCATCAAAAATGGCGAATGGCAGAGTGACGTTGGCTCAGCCAGCAGCATTTATGAAGAGTATTATCAGAAGCTGAAAGCAGGACGTTAATTCAGCAAGCGGGCGGAGTTATTACCGCCCGCTTTTTTATTAAGCAAGGATGTTGCTTATGAGTCAGGACAATCAAATTTTATCCCGCGTTTTCCCTGGAGTCGGTCTGATACTCCTCCTTATTTCTATTGTTATCTTTTATAACCAGTTCACCTACAGCAAAAATACTGTACATACCGAAGGGATCATTGTTGATACCGTCTGGCACAATTCACGCCAGATCGGTAATGATGGTTCATGGCATCCTGTTGTCGCATTTCGTCCTACGCCAGACTACACGCTCATTTTCAATTCGAGTATCGGTAGTACTTTTTATGAAAACAGCGAAGGCGATAAAGTTAATGTTTATTATCCTCCAGGACATCCTGAAAAGGCTGAAATAAATAACCCGTGGGTTAATTTTTTCAAATGGGGATTTATCGGCATGATGGGCGTTATTTTTATCGCCGTCGGTTTATTAATCAGTATGCCCTCCTCTAAAAAGACGCGCAGGAAAAGGAAATCCCGTCAATGAAAAAGTTATTTATATTGCTTTACTTACTGATTTTTCTGCCACTGGCGGGAATAAGCCAGCCTGTAATACCCGTAATGAAAACATTCTTTACGGATACCACTGGCACCGTTCCCGATGGCGAGGATATCGCGCGTAAAGCGGAGATCTTTCGTCAACAAACCGGGATTGCGCCATTTATCGTGGTTGTTCCTGACATCAATGAAACCAGTCTCAGGAAAAATGGCAAAGCGATGCTGGCGCATGCGTCATCTTCATTGACTGATGTAAAAGGGAGTGTTCTGTTAATCTTTACTACCCGGGAGCCACGGTTAATTGTGATAACCAACGGCCAGGTTGAAAGCAGTATGGACGATAAACATCTGGGACGGCTGATAGAAAATTACACACTGGCTTATTTAAATGCTGATCTCTGGTATCAGGGTATGAATAATGCACTGGATATTTTACAAGCACAGATATTAAAACAACCGACGCCGCCACTGACATATTATCCGCATCCCGAACAAAAGCATGAGAGTGATCCGCCAGGCAGCACCTCGACATTAGGTTTTATCTCCTGGGCTGCAGCGTTTGTCTTATTTTCCAGGATCTTTTACTACACGACACGTTTTATTTATGCGCTAAAATTTGCAGTAGCTATGACTGTTGCCAATATGGGCTATCAGGCTTTATGCCTGTGTATCGATAATAGCTTTACGATTGCCAGAATATCGCCGCTCTGGGCGGTGCTGATTGGTGTCTGTACGTTTTTTGCCGCGCTGTCATGGCCGAGTAAAAGTTAAAAGAGGTCGGTAAAATGCGCGTGTATTATGCCGGATGCGGCGTGAACGCCTTATCCGGCCTACAAAACCCACAAATTCAATTAATTGTGCCCTTTTATAGGCCTGATAAGCGTAGCGCATCAGGCAATGACTTCTGCTTTATAAGCCCTTCAGCAACTTCTCAACAAACTCTGGCACGACCTGACTTGCCGGGCCGTAATATTTCTCGGCAAACTCATTGCCAACCTGGCTCGGTTCAAGGTTCAGTTCAACCGTATGCGCGCCATGCAGCTTCGCTTCGTGGACAAATCCTGCTGCCGGATAAACATGCCCGGACGTGCCAATAGCAATGAAAATATCCGCCATCGATAACGCCATATAGATTTCATCCATACCGAACGGCATTTCACCAAACCACACCACGTGTGGGCGCAGCGGTGCCGGAAACTGGCAGCAATGGCATTTATCTTCTGGCGTGACATCGCCCGTCCAGTCGAGCACCTGCCCGCTTTGCGTACAGCGTACTTTCAGCAATTCCCCATGCATATGAATCACATTGGTATTGCCCGCGCGTTCATGCAGGTTATCGATATTCTGCGTCACCAGCAAAAAGTGATCGCCCAGGGCGTCTTGCAGTTTTGCCAATGCAAGATGCGCAGCGTTAGGTTGAATTTCTGGCTGCTGTAGTTGACGGCGACGGGCGTTATAAAATGCCTGTACCAGTTCAGGATCGCGGTTAAAGCCTTCTGGCGTCGCGACATCTTCTACACGATGTTCTTCCCACAGGCCGTCTGCAGCGCGAAAGGTACGAATACCTGATTCCGCAGAAATGCCTGCCCCTGTCAGTACGAGTACTCTTGGTTTTTCCATTGCTTCCGGCACCACTTTATCTCTGAAAAAAATACGCTGACGCAAACGCTCGTGCAGGCGGCGTTTGTTTTTACGAAAACGACTTAACCGATGACCCCGACGCGACAGCATAGCAACCTCTATTGATTAATCGGTAAGATGTAAGAAGGCAGCTCCACGCATTCCTCCTGCATCCCCGTGACGCGCACGCTCAATGCGTGGGACACGAGCTACAGGTAAGAGATGACGAGGCAACCTGTCCGTTAGTTGCGTTGTGATTGCCGGGAAATTGGATAACCCGCCACCAATGACCAGCAAATCAGGGTCAATGATAGTCAGGATATTTCCCAGACAAACCGCTAATAAATCCAGATAACGCTCAACGTGCGCCCTTGCCTGCTCATCGCCTTGATCGTAAAGCGCAATAATCTCTGGAGCCTGCAACGGTTGATGATAATAATGTTGATACAGCCACGCAAAACCGCGACCAGAAAGATAATTCTCGATACAGCCATGCTGGCCACAACCGCAACGGCGTAACGGGAAATCCAGTCCCATCATGGTTAACGCATCGACCGGCAGACGCATATGCCCAAACTCGCCGGTAATATAGCGTTTTCCCGTCACCGGTTTACCGTTGAATACCAGCCCGCCACCAACGCCAGTACCAAGAATTAACCCCATCACCAACGGATATTGGGTAAATTCCTCATCCCAGGCTTCAGAAAGGACAAAACAGTTGGCATCGTTATTAAGGCGCACATCGCGATCAAGACGTGCGCTCAGGTCGGCACGCAGCGGTTTACCGCTGGCAGCAGGAACATTGACGGCATACAAAGTGCCATCTTCCGTTTCCGGCATTCCAGGAATGCCAATGCCAACAGAACCTTTACAGCCAAAACGCAGGTCAGCTTCGGTCACCAACTCGCACACCGCATCTAAAAATGCGTCATAGCCGTCACGCGGCGTCGACACCCGCTTTTCCCATTGCAGTTGCCGATTGTTATCAAACACGCCAAGCGCAATTTTCGTCCCACCAATATCAAACCCGTAATACATTGCCACTCCTTGTTTTAATGTACTGCCTTACTGGCCGCTAAGGACTCGCGCAGGGTCAATATTACTGGCGCGCCGCGCCGGATACCAACTTGCCAAAAGACTCAGCAACAATGCTGTGACCAGTACGTAGAAGACGTCCAGCCAGTGTAATTCCGATGGCAGAAAGTCAATAAAATAGATGTCACTGGAGAGGAACTGATGACCGATCAGACCTTCAATCCACTCAATAATCGGAGTAAGTTGCAGCGAAACCACCACGCCGATAACCACGCCACACAGGCTGCCAAACAGCCCCGCCAGTAGTCCATACCAGACGAAAATAGCGCGAATTAAACCGTCTTTAGCACCCAGCGTTCTCAATACTGCGATATCGCCGCTCTTGTCTTTCACCGCCATCACTAAGGTGGAGACGATGTTGAAACAGGCTACGCCAATCACCAGTACCATTGCCAGATACATAATGGCGCGGATCATCTGGATATCCCGATACATATAGCCGTAAGTACCGATCCAGCTCTTGATATAGACATAGCTGTTGGTCACTTCACCCGCATCGCGTACCAACTTGTTGGCGTTAAAAACATCCGTCATTTTAAGGGCAATACCTGACACACTGGAACCCATATCAAGATATTGTTGAGCGTCCGTCAGCGGGATCATGGCAAAACTGTGATCAAGTTGACCGCTTAGCTGCAAAATTCCGGTAATTTGCAAGCGCACACGTTTCGGCTGCATCAGCTTATGCTCAGGGTTTGAGTTCGGGATCATGATCGACACCCAATCGCCCTGCTTCACTTTCAACGCATCCGCCACGCCTTTGCCGATAATAATCTGCTGTTCACCGGCTTTAAAATTGTTCCAGGCATCTCCCTGGACAAACGATGGCAGCGCGCTCAGTCGCTGTTCCTGCTGTGGGTCAACACCTTTTACCTGCAGAGCGCGCAAATTTGCACCGCTCTCCACCAGCCCCGTGAAATTGATATATGGCGCAGCGGCGGCAATACCCGGCACTTTCTGCACTTTATCCAGTGCTTCTTGCCAGTTCGTCCACGGCTGATTCACCGCTTCAATTTCACCATGCGGCACCACTGCCAGAATGCGGTTGTTCAGTTCACGTTCGAAGCCGTTCATCGCACTTAAACCGACAATCAATACTGCCACGCCCAGGGCAATGCCAATGGTAGAAATAACGGAGATCAGCGACACCATGCCGCCGCGTCGCCGTCCGCGACTAAAACGCAAGCCAATTAATAACGATAAAGGCATCGCCATTACTCCGCCCCCATCAGGCTCAGTTCCGCCGTCAGACGACCATCACGCATTTCCAGTTGACGGCTCATACGTTTCGCCAGTTGCAGATCGTGAGTAACCACCAGAAAGGCAGTGCCCTGCAAGCGATTCAATTCTCCGAGCAACTGGAAGATGCTGTCAGCGTTACGCGCATCGAGGTTACCAGTAGGTTCATCCGCCAGCACCAGACGCGGGTTATTAACCAGCGCCCGGGCAATCGCCACACGCTGACGCTCACCGCCAGAAAGTTCTGACGGGCGGTGATTCGCCCGGTGCTCCAGCCCCACAGCTTTTAACATTTCCAGCGCCCGACTGTTAATTTCAGCAGGCTTTTTCTTGCCAATCAGCAGCGGCATAGCGACGTTTTCCAGCGCGGTAAAGTCCGGCAGCAGGTGGTGGAACTGATAAATAAAGCCCAACTTCTGGTTGCGCAGTTCCGCTTTCGCCGCCGACGACAGTTTGCTCATCGGCTGACCGCTAAAAATCACATCACCGGAGGTTGGCGTATCCAGCCCGCCCAGTAAATGCAGCAAGGTACTTTTGCCAGAACCGGAGCTACCGACAATGGCCATCATTTCGCCTTCGCCCACGCTGAAACTGACATTGTGCAGCACGTCGGTTTGCACACTGCCTTCCTGATAGCGTTTGCACAGGTTGTCGCATTGCAACAGGATCTTATTCATAACGTAAAGCCTCAGCGGGTTGAGTGGCGGCAGCGCGCCAGGAAGGGTAAAGCGTAGAAAGCAGCGCGATAGCCATCGCCACCAGCGCAATAACAATGACCTGTAAAGGTTCGATAGCGACCGGTAACGCCGCGCCATCAAGCAGGACGCCGATTATCGGCATCAGATTATTTAACTGGCTGGCAAGCAGTGCACCAAGCGCAGCGCCCAGGATCGCACCGATAACGCCAGCGCTGGCTCCTTGTACCATAAAGACCATCATGATTTGTCGTGGAGTTAAGCCTTGTGTCTGTAGGATCGCCACTTCGCCCTGCTTCTCCATTACCATCAGCCCCAGCGATGTAATAATGTTAAACGCTGCAACGGCGACAATCAGACTCAGCAGCAGGCCCATCATATTTTTTTCCATGCGCACGGCCTGGAACAACTCGCCTTTACGATCGCGCCAGTCCTGCCACTTGCTGCCTTCTGGCAGTTTTTGCTGGCTTAAAGAGTCGACTTTCAGCGGCTCATCCAGCCACAGACGCCAGCCGGTGATATTACCCGCTGGGTAACGCATCAGACGCGAGGCATCCTCAATATTCACCAGCATTTCATAGCCGTCGACTTCACTGTTGGCAGCAAAAGTGCCAATCACATTGAACAGACGCTGACTTGGAATACGCCCCATCGGCGTAAACTGGCTGGCAGACGGCACCATCACACGGATTTGATCGCCGCGATTGACACCTAACTGTGAGGCAAGTTGTTCACCGAGGATGACATTATATTTCCCCGGTTCGAGGTCGGCTTGCTTCACATTGACCAGATACGGGGTTAGCGGATCTTTTTGCGCCGGGTCGATACCCAGCATCACCCCGACCGCCACGCTGCGCGCGCTTTGCAGCACCACATCACCTGTAGTGAGAGGCGCAATACGATTTACGCCGTCAAGTTTGACCGCAGTCTCCGGGAGTTGTTGCGGGTTAAGGGAGCCATGCTCCGAAGAGAGAATTGCCTGTGGCATCAGGCCAAGGATGTTGTTTTGCAGTTCGCGCTCAAAACCGTTCATCACTGACAATACCGTGACCAGCGCCATCACCCCGAGGGTAATGCCGATGGTAGAAAGCCAGGAGACGAAACGACCGAAGCGATCCGCTGCACGCCCACGCATGTAACGCAGGCCAATAAATAGAGCGACAGGTTGGTACATGAAATCCGTCTGGTTGCTGTTAGCAAAGACACGAGTATATAAGCGAAAGCAGGATGGGTAAACGCCTGAACTGTAAGTGATCGTCAGGGCTAATCTGAAAAGTATCAGTAAATCAATCGGCTAAAGTGTCTCGTTTTCTCATCTGCCTTGTAACCTGATCTTTATCTGAAAAATAACCAAATACAGACAGATACGCATTACACCACGCCGCTCACCCCGCAGGATCAACGGCATGTTAAATTTTATGAGCGTGTTGTCCTGATGAAACAAAAAGAGCTATGGATTAATCAGATCAAAGGGTTATGTATTTGCCTGGTGGTGGTTTATCACTCGGTTGTTACCTTTTATCCGCATCTGACCACTTTCCAGCATCCGTTATCGGAAGTCTTGAGCAAATGCTGGATCTATTTCAATCTTTACCTTGCACCCTTTCGGATGCCGGTCTTTTTCTTTATATCCGGCTATTTGATTCGCCGCTACATCGACAGCGTGCCGTGGGGTAATTGTGTCGATAAACGCATCTGGAGCATCTTTTGGGTGCTGGCGCTTTGGGGCATTGTCCAGTGGCTGGCGTTGAGCGCGCTCAACCAATGGCTGGCACCAGAGCGCGATTTAAACAATACCGCCAATGCTGCTTATGCCGATTCCACCGGCGAGTTCCTGCATGGGATGGCCACCGCCAGCACCAGCTTGTGGTATCTGTATGCCTTAATCGTCTATTTCGTGGTGTGTAAAGCTTTTAACCGCCAGGCACTGCCGTTATTCGCCCTGTTTGTACTGATGAGCGTGGCTGTTAATTTCGTTCCCACACCGTGGTGGGGGATGAACAGTGTGATCCGCAATTTGCCTTATTACAGTCTTGGCGCATGGTTTGGCTCAACGTTGATGACCTACGTTAAAGAGGTGCCGCTACGTCGCCATCTGTTGATAGCAGTGCTGCTGGCTGTTCTGGCGATCGGAGCCTGGTTGTTGAACGTGTCGCTACTACTGTCGCTGGTGTCGATTGTGGTGATTATGAAGCTGTTTTATCAGTTCGAGCAGCGCTTCGGTATGCGTTCCCTCAGCCTGTTGAATGTGATTGGTTCCAACACCATCGCCATCTACACCACCCATCGCATTCTGGTAGAGATATTCAGCTTAAGTCTGATTCCGCAAATAAACGCGGCGCGCTGGTCGCCGCCAATCGAACTGGCGCTCCTGCTGGTTTATCCCTTTGTCAGTTTGTTGATTTGCACACTGGCTGGCTTGCTGGTGCGAAAATTTTCACAACGCGCATTCAACGATCTGTTGTTCTCCCCGCCTTCTCTGCCTGCAACCAGTTACTCTCGCTAAGCCATCGCCCCAGCCGGGGCGATTCAATTTGCTAAACCATGTCGATTCCGGATAATGAACAGCATTGCTTATCAGAGATATGCCCCCATATGTTGAGGCATATCCTAACGAGACTCTGACAACTGTTATGCCTGAACAATATCGTTATACGCTGCCCGTCAAAGCGGGTGAGCAGCGTCTGCTGGGCGAGTTAACCGGAGCTGCCTGCGCGACGCTGGTAGCCGAAATTGCCGAACGTCACGCCGGACCGGTGGTGCTTATTGCACCAGATATGCAAAATGCCCTGCGTTTGCACGATGAAATCAGCCAGTTCACCGACCAGATGGTGATGAACCTGGCGGACTGGGAAACCCTCCCCTACGACAGTTTTTCGCCTCATCAGGACATTATCTCCTCGCGTCTTTCCACCCTTTACCAGTTACCATCAATGCAGCGTGGCGTACTGATTGTTCCGGTGAATACGCTTATGCAGCGCGTTTGCCCGCACAGTTTTCTCCACGGCCATGCGCTGGTAATGAAAAAAGGTCAGCGGTTATCGCGCGATGCATTGCGTACCCAACTGGACAGCGCCGGTTATCGCCATGTTGATCAGGTGATGGAGCACGGCGAATACGCCACGCGTGGTGCGTTGCTGGATCTTTTCCCAATGGGCAGCGAACTGCCTTATCGTCTTGATTTTTTTGATGATGAAATCGACAGCCTGCGGGTATTTGACGTCGACAGCCAGCGCACGCTGGAAGAAGTGGAAGCCATCAACCTGCTGCCCGCGCATGAATTTCCGACCGATAAAGCGGCGATTGAGCTGTTCCGCAGTCAGTGGCGCGATACTTTTGAGGTGAAACGCGATCCGGAACATATTTACCAGCAAGTGAGTAAAGGCACGCTGCCTGCCGGGATCGAATACTGGCAGCCGCTGTTCTTCAGCGAACCGCTGCCGCCACTGTTCAGTTATTTCCCGGCCTATACGTTGCTGGTGAATACCGGCGATCTGGAAAACAGTGCCGAACGTTTCCAGGCCGATACGCTGGCGCGTTTTGAAAGTCGCGGCGTCGATCCGATGCGACCGCTATTGCCGCCACAATCGCTCTGGCTGCGAGTGGATGAACTTTTCTCGGCGTTAAAAAACTGGCCTCGTGTGCAGCTTAAAACCGAGCATTTACCGACGAAAGCAGCGAATGCCAATTTAGGTTTTCAGAAACTGCCAGACCTGGCCATTCAGGCGCAACAAAAAGCGCCGCTGGATGCGCTGCGTAAATTTCTCGAATCCTTCGATGGCCCGGTGGTGTTCTCGGTAGAAAGTGAAGGCCGCCGCGAAGCACTCGGGGAACTGCTCGCCCGAATCAAAATTGCCCCGCAACGCATTATGCGTCTCGATGAGGCCAGCGAGCGTGGACGTTATCTGATGATCGGTGCTGCCGAACATGGTTTTATCGATACAGTACGTCATCTGGCGCTGATTTGTGAAAGCGATCTGCTCGGTGAACGTGTTGCCCGTCGTCGTCAGGACTCTCGTCGCGCCATCAACCCAGACACGCTGATCCGCAACCTCGCGGAGCTGCATATCGGCCAGCCAGTTGTTCACCTAGAACATGGCGTCGGGCGCTATGCCGGAATGACCACGCTGGAGGCTGGCGGCATTACGGGCGAGTATCTGATGCTCACCTACGCCAACGACGCCAAACTGTATGTTCCGGTGTCATCGCTGCACCTGATTAGCCGTTACGCCGGTGGCGCAGAAGAAAACGCTCCGCTGCATAAACTTGGCGGAGATGTGTGGTCACGGGCGCGGCAGAAAGCGGCGGAAAAAGTGCGTGATGTGGCAGCGGAACTGCTGGATATCTACGCCCAACGCGCTGCCAAAGAAGGCTTCGCGTTTAAACACGATCGCGAACAATATCAATTGTTCTGCGACAGCTTCCCGTTCGAAACCACGCCGGATCAGGCGCAGGCCATCAACGCAGTTCTTAGCGACATGTGTCGGCCACTGGCAATGGATCGTCTGGTGTGCGGTGACGTTGGCTTTGGTAAAACGGAAGTGGCGATGCGTGCCGCTTTCCTGGCGGTGGAAAACCACAAGCAGGTGGCAGTGCTGGTGCCAACCACCCTCCTCGCCCAACAACACTACGACAACTTCCGCGACCGTTTTGCTAACTGGCCGGTGCGCATCGAAATGATCTCCCGTTTCCGCAGCGCCAAAGAACAGGCGCAAATCCTTACGGAAGTGGCGGAAGGGAAAATCGATATTTTGATCGGCACGCACAAACTGCTGCAAAACGACGTCAAGTTTAAAGATTTGGGCTTGCTGATTGTCGATGAAGAACACCGCTTTGGTGTCCGTCATAAAGAACGCATTAAAGCGATGCGCGCGAACGTCGACATACTGACGCTCACCGCGACACCAATTCCGCGCACGCTGAACATGGCAATGAGTGGAATGCGCGATCTGTCAATTATCGCCACACCGCCCGCCCGTCGTCTGGCGGTCAAAACGTTTGTCCGCGAGTACGACAGCCTGGTCGTCCGGGAGGCCGTCCTGCGTGAAATTTTGCGTGGGGGACAGGTTTATTATCTCTACAATGACGTGGAAAACATCCAGAAAGCCGCCGAACGGCTGGCGGAACTGGTGCCAGAAGCACGAATTGCCATCGGTCACGGGCAGATGCGTGAGCGCGAACTGGAACGGGTGATGAATGATTTCCATCACCAGCGTTTCAACGTGCTGGTTTGTACCACAATTATCGAAACCGGGATCGACATTCCTACCGCCAACACCATTATCATTGAACGCGCGGATCATTTCGGTCTGGCGCAGTTGCACCAGTTGCGCGGTCGCGTCGGACGCTCACACCATCAGGCGTATGCGTGGCTGCTGACGCCACATCCGAAAGCGATGACTCCCGATGCGCAAAAACGTCTCGAGGCGATTGCGTCTCTGGAAGACCTTGGTGCGGGCTTTGCGCTGGCAACTCACGATCTGGAGATTCGCGGTGCGGGTGAACTGCTCGGTGAAGAACAAAGTGGTTCGATGGAAACCATCGGTTTCTCGCTGTATATGGAGTTGCTGGAAAACGCCGTTGATGCGCTGAAAGCCGGACGCGAGCCGTCGCTGGAAGATCTCACCAGCCAGCAAACGGAAGTCGAACTGCGGATGCCGTCGCTACTGCCGGACGATTTCATCCCTGACGTGAATACACGTCTGTCGTTCTATAAACGCATTGCCAGCGCCAAAACGGAAAATGAACTGGAAGAGATCAAAGTAGAGCTTATCGATCGCTTCGGCCTGCTGCCGGATCCGGCACGTACTCTGCTGGAGATTGCCCGCCTGCGCCAGCAAGCGCAGAAGCTGGGGATCCGGAAGCTGGAGGGGAATGAGAAAGGCGGCGTGATCGAATTTGCCGAGAAGAATCACGTGAATCCAGCCTGGTTGATTGGTTTGCTGCAAAAACAGCCGCAGCACTATCGTCTCGATGGCCCGACGCGCCTGAAGTTTATTCAGGATTTGAGCGAGCGGAAACAACGTATCGACTGGGTGCGCCAGTTTATGCGTGAGCTGGAAGAGAACGCCATCGCGTAGTAGTAAATCGGGGGCGGTTATGCCCCCTTTAGACACAAAGCATAAACAAAATTTGCTACGCTTATCAGGCCTACCGTGTATTGAATTTGCAGGCGGATAAGGCGTTCACGCCGCATCAGGCATGAACCAGCATCTCTCCTAATATTTACAAATTCTTTGCACTTCCCTGCACTACCCGACACTGCCACCATTCATAATTCATACTTATCTTTTTATTACAATAACCTTATATTTTTTATGGATTTTTGGTGATGATCAAAACGCGTTTTTCTCGCTGGCTGACGTATTTTACGTTCGCCGCAGCCGTAGCACTGGCGCTACCGGCAAAAGCCAATACCTGGCCGCTGCCGCCTGCGGGTAGTCGTCTGGTTGGTGAAAACAAATTTCATGTGGTGGAGAATGACGGTGGTTCGCTGGAAGCCATCGCCAAAAAATATAACGTCGGTTTCCTGGCGCTGTTACAGGCCAACCCTGGCGTTGATCCGTATGTACCACGAGCCGGAAGCGTGTTAACGATTCCGTTGCAAACGCTGCTGCCGGATGCGCCACGTGAAGGCATTGTGATCAATATTGCAGAGTTACGTCTCTATTATTATCCACCGGGTAAAAATTCGGTGACCGTATATCCGATCGGCATTGGCCAGTTAGGCGGAGACACATTGACGCCAACAATGGTAACTACCGTTTCGGACAAGCGAGCTAACCCAACATGGACACCTACCGCAAACATCCGCGCCCGTTATAAAGCCCAGGGCATCGAACTTCCAGCTGTTGTTCCGGCAGGACCGGATAATCCGATGGGTCATCATGCGATCCGTCTGGCGGCCTATGGCGGCGTTTATTTGCTTCACGGTACAAACGCCGATTTCGGCATTGGTATGCGGGTAAGTTCCGGCTGTATTCGTCTGCGCGATGACGATATCAAAACACTTTTCAGCCAGGTCACTCCTGGCACCAAAGTGAACATTATCAACACACCGATTAAAGTCTCTGCCGAGCCAAATGGCGCACGCCTGGTAGAAGTGCATCAGCCTCTGTCAGAGAAGATTGATGACGATCCGCAATTGTTGCCGATTACGCTCAATAGTGCGATGCAGGCATTTAAAAATGCAGCGCAAACTGACGCCGAAGTAATGCAGCATGTGATGGATGTACGTTCAGGAATGCCGGTGGATGTACGCCGTCATCAAGTGAACCAACAAGCGTTGTAAATACCGGATAAAAAAATCCCCGCGGCACGGCATGTCGCGGGGAAAAAAAGCAGCAGTAGCGGGCATTAATGAGGGTTAATGCTTATTTATAAATTACTGCCGTTCCATGAAGGGTATTCGGGCCGGTTACTGAAGTAATACGGAAAGATTTTGCGCCCATCTCATCCGCTTTTTGTGCCAGTTGTTCTTCCAGCGATCCCAGATTTGTCCCCGCGTTAGCACTGATAGTACCCACTTTTTGTTGACCTTCTGGTGTTGCCTGAACTTCGACAGCCGCAAAGCTGGCAAATGACATGGAGCTTAAAATCGCCGCAGTGATGAGGGTTTTTACGTTTTTCATAATAGTGACCTTATGCAGATGAATGGCGTCGCAAGAAATTACTTAACGATCGATAACTAAATGATAGATGTGATCTGGATCACATACAAGATATTTTTTATAACATTCATTAATTAAATTAAAATTCTTTAAATTTCAGTTAAATAGAGAGCAATTATTTTTCTGCTCTCTGGACTGGTGAACGGTGGTGATTATTTTTATAATAATCATTCATTCACAGCTACAAGGTACAACGGCATCATGGCAACTGACTCAGCACATTGTGTAAAAAAAAGCCGTGGCCGCCCCAAAATGTTCGACAGGGAAGCCGCGCTTGATAAGGCTATGAAACTGTTCTGGCTGCACGGTTATGAAGCAACTTCCCTTGCCGATCTCGTCGAAGCGACCGGAGCCAAAGCGCCGACGCTGTATGCGGAATTCACCAACAAAGAGGGATTATTCCGCGCCGTACTTGACCGCTATATCGACCGTTTTGCCGCAAAGCACGAAGCGCAATTGTTTTGTGAAGAGAAAAGCGTGGAGTCTGCACTGGCAGACTATTTCGCCGCCATCGCGAGCTGTTTTACCAGTAAAGACACCCCTGCAGGTTGCTTTATGATTAACAACTGCGCCACGCTCTCCCCGGATTCTGGAGATATCGCCCATACCGTAAAGTCACGCCACGCGATGCAGGAACGCACCTTGCAACAGTTTTTATGTCAACGCCAGGCTCGCGGGGAAATTCCTGCCCACTGTGACGTAACGCATCTTGCGGAATTTCTTAATTGTATAATTCAGGGGATGTCGATCAGTGCCCGGGAAGGCGCATCGCTGGAAAAACTAATGCAGATTTCGCGGACAACATTGCGCTTATGGCCAGCGCTGGTGAAATAAGACGCAAAAAAAGCCCCTCAGCCTGAGCGAATGAGGGGCTAAATTGCAGAGTACAGCTTTTTTATACTTTGTTATTCAGAACCAGTTGTCCGTTGTTATCCAATGGGATTTGTGTGCCCGGATCGCTACCCATGCGGATTTTGCCCTGCTGATCGCCAATCTTATAGGTCACGTCATATCCCAGCATTTTTTCTGACTTGTCATATACCGTTTTACAACGCTGTTGGGTGGTCGTGTAAGTATCGCTTTCCTGGAGAGAGCCCTGAATCTGATTACCGGCATACCCACCACCAAGCGCCCCCACAACGGTGGCAACATCTTTACCGCGCCCACCGCCAAACTGATGCCCTATAACCCCGCCCGCCACAGCGCCCAGAACCGAACCGGCGATGCGATTTTCATCCTGTACCGGTCGGTGGTGAGTCACCGTGACGTTGCGGCACTCCTGGCGCGGTGTTTTAACTGTTTCCTTGATTGGGATTGCAGAAACAACCTGAGCGTATTGCGGGCCACGTTCAAACACGTTCAGACTGGCTACTGCCGCTACGCCGAGCGCAGCCGCGACACCAATCCCGATACCCGCCAACATTGATTTATTCACGGGAACACCTCCTTCTTTGCAGTTATGCCAATCATGCAAGCGAAGAGGAAAAGCCGCTATCAGACAGAAGATGAAAAACGCGGGAATAGCAGGAAATACTGAATGATTCAGATGAGTCTGAAGGGATGCCTGATGCGACACTTAACGCGTCTTATCAGGCTCACAAATCGTCCTCTTCCTGTAAGGGCGGATGAGGCGTTCACACCACATCCGCCAGTACAAGCCAATTAATGCAGTTTCAGACGCGGACGGATCACGCGGTTAATGCTACCTACCAGCATCATCAGCCCCGTTTTAAAGTAGCCATGCAGCGCAATCTGATGCATGCGGTACAGAGAAACGTACACAAAACGCGCAATACGTCCTTCAATCATCATCGAACCTCGGGTCAGGTTACCCATCAGGCTACCAACGGTAGAGAAGTTCGACAGTGATACCAGCGAACCGTGATCCTTATACTGATAATTTTTTAGTGGTTTACCGTTCATCTGCGCCAGAATATTGTTCATTGCGCAGGTAGCCATCTGATGTGCGGCCTGGGCGCGCGGCGGTACAAAGCCCCCTTCCGGACGCGGACACGACGCACAGTCGCCAATGGCATAAATGTCTGGATCGCGCGTGGTTTGCAGCGTCGGTTCCACCACCAGTTGGTTGATACGGTTGGTTTCCAGCCCACCAATATCTTTCAGGAAATCCGGCGCTTTAATTCCGGCAGCCCACACCATCAGATCGGCCTGAATATATTCGCCATCTTTAGTGTGCAAACCGCCTTCATCGGCACTGGTCACCATCGTTTGCGTCAGTACGCGAACGCCCAGTTTCGTTAACTCACTGTGAGCCGCAGCAGAGATACGTGGCGGCAATGCTGGCAAAATTCGCTCGCCCGCTTCCACCAGCGTTACATTCAGGGCTTCGTTAGTCAGCCCTTTGTAACCGTAACTATGTAGTTGTTTCACCGCATTGTGCAGTTCGGCAGAGAGTTCCACGCCAGTAGCGCCGCCGCCGACAATCGCAATGTTCACTTTGCCATTGGCGCCCAAATTAGCAGAGTACTTCAGGAACAGATTCAGCATCTCCTGGTGGAAACGACGCGCCTGGTGCGGGTTATCGAGGAAAATGCAGTTCTCTTTTACACCCGGCGTATTGAAATCGTTGGAGGTGCTGCCCAATGCCATTACCAGCGTGTCATAGGCAATTTTGCGTTCAGGCACCAGCAGTTCGCCTTTTTCGTCGCGCAGTTCAGCAATGGTGATTGTTTTCGCTTCACGATCGATATCAACCACAGAACCCAACTGGAACTGGAAACCATGATTACGTGCATGGGCCAAATAGCTCAGCGCATCAACGCCTTCATCGAGCGATCCAGTCGCCACTTCGTGCAGCAGCGGTTTCCACAGATGGCTGTGGTTACGATCTACCAGCGTAATTTTGGCTTTTTTCTTGCGCCCCAACTTATGTCCAAGCTGTGTCGCCATTTCCAGCCCACCAGCACCGCCGCCGACAATCACAATCTTTTTCAATGGCGTAGTCAACGTGACCCCCCTTAAATTTATTAACCAATTGTTAATTAATGGTTATGATCATAGCCCTTAATTAACAGCAGGTTACAGTGATGAAAATGTTCTTCGCTATTGAGAATAACATGAATGGTGCATTGGTCATACCAAAATTGATGTGAATCAAGTTTTGTTGCTGAAAAGATAATCGGATTTACCGGATGAGATCAAAAAACACAGTGCTTTGTTTATTGTTCAAGCAGCTTCGGGAGAGTGAAACAGGGTGAGGTGTTAGGCCTGATAAGATGCACATCAGACATTGGTGCACGGCTGTCGGATGCGGCGTGGACGCCTTATCCGACCTACAGAATCCGGGGCGCATCAGATAGCGGCAAGGTTACCTGATGCGACCGATGATAGCTTTTAACCGAGGGTTTTGAACGCTTTAATACGCTGCAAATGCGGGGAGATGTTTTTGAACTTGTGCGTCTGCTCTTCGTCCCAGACAATCTCGTAATAATGATGCAACTCTTCAGATGTCCGCTGGCTATTAAGCGCTTCATCGTGACGCGACAAGATCACCAGGCAACGATCGCGATTCTTCTCGCGGAAGTTGGTCACACACTTAGTAGCAATATCAGCGTACTCTTCCGGGCGATCAATCTTCCCTTCCATGTTTTCATAAGGGAACAGATTAGGGTTGAAGATCACCTGGCGGATATCACAGAGAAAACCAATCCGCTCCGCCCAGTAACCACCCAGCCCAACACCGCAAATTAACGGGCGCTCGTCAACATTCAGTTGCAGCATTTTGTCCACTTCTTTGAGCAGATGCTGCATATCGTGTTTCGGGTGCAGAGTGCTGTAGCTTATCAGCCGTACATCGGGATCAATAAACTGCAATTGTAAGACTTTTTCGTGGTTACCCGGACTGTTAGAGTCAAAACCGTGTAAATAGATAATCATCGCTTCCTCACATAAGCCAGGGTTAGTGACTTGCTTTCTCTTCCTGCCAGCGTTCATGTAACTGATTCAGACGGGCGCTGATCTCTTTCCAGCGAGCCAAGTCCATCAGTTCCTGTCGCGAAAATGAACCTTTATGATACAAACGTGTAACACGTTCTGCCTTGATCGGTGACAGATTATCTAACACGCTGACGGCCCCTTTACGATTATTGCAGACCAGGATCATATCGCAACCCGCATCCAGTGATGCCTGCCCACGTTCAGCATAACTGCCCATAATCGCTGCGCCTTCCATCGATAAATCGTCAGAGAAAATCACACCGTCAAAACCCAGTTCCTGACGTAAAACGGTCTTAAGCCAGTGGGGAGATCCGCTCGCCGGACGCGGATCAACATCACTGTAGATCACATGCGCAGGCATAATGGCGTCGAGTTTATTTTCGCGAATTAACGTGCTGAAGACTGACATATCTTTGGCACGAATTTCCGCTTGCGGACGCGGATCACACGGCGTCTCTTTATGTGAGTCAGCAGTTACTGCGCCGTGACCAGGAAAGTGTTTACCGGTGGTTTTCATTCCGGCTTCATGCATACCATCAATAAATCGGCTGGCGATTGCGAGGGCTTTTTCTGGATCAGCATGATAAGAACGCTCACCAATCGCCGCGCTGATATGCCCTACGTCCAGCACTGGCGCAAAGCTGATATCAATATCCATAGCGATCATTTCGCTGGCCATTAACCAACCCGCCTCTTGCGCCAGTTTGCCACCCTCTTCCATTCCCAGCAGTGCAGCGAATGATTGCGCCGCCGGTAAGCAGGTAAAACCCTCACGAAAACGCTGCACACGCCCACCTTCCTGATCCACCGCCACCACCAGGTGATTGCGCGAAGCTGCTCGGATCTGACGCACCAGTTCGCGTAACTGCTCTGGATCGTGATAGTTACGCGTAAAGAGAATCAGCCCTCCGACCAGCGGATGCGCGAGAATCTCACGCTCTTCCGCGTCCAGTTCGTAACCTTCAACATCCAACATTACTGGACCCACACTGCTCTCCTTATTGTTTTATTGATAGCTGCCGCCAGGTGTCATTGGCCAGCCTGATAAATTGTTGATCGCCGGTTTGTTGCCAGCGGTACTCAAACCACCCTGCTTTCAGCATCAGCAACCAGGGAAACCAGCGCCTGACCTGACGCCACAATTGCGCCGGATTAATCTTCGCCCGCACGGCATAATCATTAACCAACCGTCGGTGCTGGTCAGTATTTTCCACCCACACCGCCGCCAGTTCCAGCGCGATATCGCCATCACCGGCATACTCCCAGTCGATGAGTTTTAACCCTGACGCGCTATGCACCAGGTTTCCGGCATGAACATCCATATGCAACGGACTCAGGCGTAGTGGCTGTGGTTCCCGCGCTTTGCGCAGACGTTTCAACACTCGCAGCCACCCCGTTGTTCGCCGCGCAGGATCGCTTTGCTGCCAGTACAGTTCCAGTAGCGGCAACAACGTTACTCGCCAGCCAAAACGCGGTTGTTGATGCAAATAATACAGCAAGCCAGCCAGTTCGTCGGTATCTGGCAATTGCGTTTTTACCTCGCCGGGTAAATAGTCAACCACCATCCAGCCACGAAGATATAAATGCGGCTTTGGCGCAAGGTATGCAGGTAATTGTGATAACACCCGATACTGACGTAAAAACGCGGACTGCGACGCATCAGGATCGTGCGGCTGACGCACAACAAAACGCTGATCCTTATATTCAATGAGAAAACTCCCGCCGCTAAGCCCATGATTAAACGTCGCGACGGGATGATACTGCGGAAAATAGCGCGACAGTAATTCGTCGCGCGTGATGGGATTATTGCTGCTGAACGGCACCTTTACCTGACCAAATAATTTCGCCCGTCTGCACCAACATCAGTTGCATTTGTAGGGTCGGTGCATTGACGTTGCCAGAGGCACTGGAGTAAAGCACGTAATGAGCTCCGACATTGCGAGCAATGCCTATGGCTTTACTACGCGTGCCTAAGCTGTCCTGCGGCGACAAACCTAGCTGCTGCTTAGCCATAGAAAGCTGCTGGGCGGAAACAAGGGTAAATTTACCGTTATTGGCCAGCGCATTACGCAGCGTTTCAGTCGCTTCTCCGGTATTCAGCGAACCGTTAGTACGGTTGTTAACGCTATCAACCAGCAGAACGCTCCCCGCAGTCACGCCATCAGCCCCAAGCATCTTACTGACCATTGGTTGCATTGCGCCATTCCAGTCATAATGACGAATATGCGGTGCAGGAGGCGCGGTTTGATCTTCGTGCTCAATTGGCCCTGGCTGCTGCGGGATCGTCGGCACCGATGGCACCGTGGGTACTGGCTGTTGCGGCTCGGCAGGTTGCTCCGGCGCAGGTTTCACCTCTTCTACCGGTGCGGGTTCACGTGGCCCCACACACCCGGCGAGAAACATCGCCAGCGCGGTGATTAAGGCGTAGCGACTCATTTTTGTCATCAAGATTCACCCCTTACAAATAAATATAAAGTCTGACTTTGTGCGCCCCAAGATAATTGGCGCTGCCGTACAGAGTCACCGCTGAACGCGCGGGAATCGTGACACTGCGTGACGTTTCCAGAGGATGCATCTCCAGCCCTCTGGCGTCATACCAATAAAAACGATAATGAACGGTAACGGGTTCTTGCCTTTCGTTATAGAGCGTCGAGGATGCTGAAGACTGAATGTCAGACATTGAAAAAACAGGCTTTTCTGCGCTGATACCAGCAGCCAGAAGTGATGACTCCATCACCAGGGATTGTTCATCATTCACCGGAATTTCCGGATGTGAGCGACAACCCACCAGCAATAACAGCGCCAGAGACACCAGCCCAAAGCATCCTTTTCTCATCGTTACAGACCTTTATGCGCCAGCATTGGCCCCAACGGACGGCCACCCAGCAGGTGCATATGGATGTGGTACACCTCTTGTCCACCATGACGGTTGGTATTCATGATCAAACGGTAACCATCTTCGGCAATCCCTTCCTGCTCAGCGATTTTTGCCGCCACGGTGATCATGCGCCCCAGCGCCTGCTCATGCTCGGTTGACACGTCATTCACGGTAGGAATGAGGATATTAGGAATGATCAGAATATGTGTTGGCGCTTGCGGCGAAATATCGCGAAACGCCGTTACCAGATCATCCTGGTAAACGATATCGGAGGGGATCTCACGACGAATAATTTTGCTGAAAATAGTTTCTTCTGCCACGACATTTTCCTTTTTCATAATAGCCATGCGTTGCGCCATGCTACGCCGCGCCACACTGCGAGTATAGAGTATGGTCGAGTTAAACCCGCTCTTTCAACCTTAACTCACGATTTATTAAGCAAAAAATCGCTTTACTGCCGCATACATCGCTATTATTCCCATTTCCGCCTGCTAATGAACCGAAAACATGATTTCTCTTTAGTTTATATATTAAACAGGGATACACAGCCGCCATTGTTACCCGCCTGTATTGCGTTGGCATTATTCTTTCGCGCCGAAAACGACAGTTGATCTGTTCACCCGTTATCAGGTGACAAAAAACTTCTCGTTACAGGGGAACGTCAATAACCTGTTCGATAAAACCTATGATACCAACGTAGAAGGTTCTATCGTCTACAGTGCACCGCGTAATTTCAGCATTACCGGAACGTACCCGTTCTGATTGACGCCAGTAAAAAAGGCAGCCATTCGGCTGCCTTAGTCTCCCCAACATCTTACGGATTAGTGGTTACGGATGTACTCATCCATTTCAGTTTTCAGGTTATCGGATTTAGTACCGAAAATCGCCTGAACACCAGAACCAGCAACCACTACGCCCGCTGCGCCCAGTTTTTTCAGGCCAGCCTGATCCACTTTGGACACATCAGCAACGCTGACGCGCAAACGGGTAATACATGCGTCGAGGTTAGTGATGTTTTCTTTACCGCCAAATGCGGCAACCAGAGCCGGTGCCATTTCGCTAGTACCGGTTGCTTTCGCATCTTCAGTTGCGTCTTCACGGCCCGGCGTTTTCAGATCCAGAGCTTTAATCAGCACGCGGAAGATAGTGTAGTAAACAATCGCATAACCGATACCGACAATCGGGAACAGCCACAGCTTGCTGCTGTTACCAGACAGTACGATAAAGTCAATCAGACCGTGCGAGAACGAAGTACCGTCACGCATCCCCAGCAGAATACAGATTGGGAATGCCAGACCTGCCAAAATCGCGTGGATGATGTACAGGATCGGCGCAACGAACATGAAGGAGAACTCGATCGGTTCGGTGATACCGGTCAGGAACGAGGTCAGTGCCGCGGAGATCATGATACCGCCCACTTTAGCGCGGTTTTCTGGTTTAGCAGAGTGCCAGATAGCAATCGCGGCAGCCGGCAGACCGTACATTTTGAACAGGAAGCCGCCAGACAGTTTACCCGCAGTCGGGTCACCCGCCATATAACGCGGAATATCGCCGTGGAACACCTGACCTGCGGCATTGGTGTATTCACCAATCTGCATCTGGAAAGGTACGTTCCAGATGTGGTGCAGACCAAACGGTACCAGGCAGCGTTCGATGAAGCCGTAGATACCAAACGCAACTACCGGGTTCTGGTAAGCAGCCCACTGGGAGAAGGTCTGAATTGCGGAACCAATTGGCGGCCAAATGAAGGACAGCACAACGCCAGTAAAGATGGCAGCCAGGCCAGAAATGATCGGCACAAAGCGTTTACCGGCAAAGAAGCCAAGATACTCAGGCAGCTTAATACGGTAGAAACGGTTAAACATGTACGCTGCAATCGCACCGGAGATGATCCCCCCGAGTACGCCTGTATCCGCCAGATGTTTAGCGGCAATTTCTTCAGCAGGTAAATGCAGTACCAGCGGCGCAACCACGGCCATGGTTTTTACCATGATGCCATAGGCAACAACTGCGGCCAGCGCAGATACGCCATCGTTATTGGTAAAGCCGAGGGCAACACCAATCGCAAAAATCAGTGGCATGTTTGCAAAGACGGAACCGCCTGCTTCTGCCATAACATGCGATACAACGGCGGGTAGCCAGCTGAAATTCGCGGAACCGACGCCCAGCAGAATACCTGCGATAGGCAGTACGGATACCGGCAGCATCAGCGATTTACCGACCTTTTGCAGGTTAGCAAATGCATTCTTAAACATAATTGAGAGTGCTCCTGAGTATGGGTGCTTTTTTAACGTTCTCACGCGTGGCAAGGGGGGAGAGCCTTACCGTATACAGGGCATCTAAGCGCCCCTTATTTATTACACAGAGTAAAATAATTCAATGTTGATTTGTTTGACGGTTATCACGTTTCAACTTCTGGTCATGAGAGAAGTTGCACATTTTGACAAAACATATGTCAAGATATTTCAAACGTGGTTATCCACCGCCCAATTTGCGGCGGTGAACTTTACTCGTTTTACCCATTAATTACGAGCTTAAAAAAAATTCATTCAACAGATGGATTGAAGGCGGGAAGCGTCGATGTGAAACAGACGGGCGAAGTTATCGGTGGTTACCTGCGCCAGTTCTTCAACGGCAACACCTTTCAACACAGCCATGTATTCTGCAACGTCACGAACCATCGCAGGTTGATTCTCTTTTCCTCGATGCGGTACGGGTGCCAGATAAGGTGAGTCAGTTTCGACCAACAACCGATCCAGAGGCACATAGCGCGCGGCATCGTGTAGCTGTTCCGCATTTCGGAAGGTCACAATGCCGGAGAAGGAGATGTAAAATCCGAGATCCAGTAACTTGCCCGCTGTTTCTCTGTCCTCTGTAAAACAGTGTAGTACGCCACCGCAATCCGTCACTCTTTCTTCGCGCAGAATTGCCAGCGTATCGGCACGGGCATCGCGCGTATGAACGATAACCGGTTTGTTCAGTTCGCGGCCAATCTGGATATGGTGAATAAAGGACTCTTGCTGACGCACTTTAGTTTCCGGCGTGTAATAATAATCCAGCCCGGTTTCACCCAGCGCAACAACCCCCTCTTCTGCCGCCAGGCGGCGTAAATCTTCCACATCGTAGGGATCGTTCTGGTTGAGCGGATGTACACCGCAAGAAAATGCAACGTTGTCACGTTCGCCTACCAGATCTCGCATATGCAAGTAACCCGGTAATGTCGTGGCAACCGCCAGACAAAATTTCACATCGCGCGCGGCGGCTTTCGCCAGAACGTCATCCACGTCCTTATGCAAAGATTCATAATTCAGACCATCAAGATGGCAGTGTGAGTCGACTAAAAACATAATGTCTCTCTTAAAGATGAGGAACCGGTAACACAACGCCCGGTTGCAGGTAATGCTCAATACGCAGTAAAAGATCGGTGATGAGAAGCTCGCGGTTTACGCCTGTGACAGAAATTAATTGTTCACGACTTTGGCAAACATCCCCCAGTATAGCCTGCAGGCGAGAGGGAGAAAGCTGGTTTGCCAGCGCGGTGACAACGCCAGGAACATCAACATTGGTGACGTGTGAGGCGTCATAATGGCGTTTGAGCGCATCCATCAACAAAGTTGCCAGCCAATGTAAACGCGCCGGAGCTTGTTCGTGATTAAGTGCCGACAACATCGAATACCAGTCGCCAGATTGCACGCTATGTGCCAACGCCTGACAAAGAGTCTCACGTGCCTGCCAGGTATCTCCCTGAAACAACACCAACGCCGCACCAGGCGAACCGGCGCTCAGGCGCAATGCGGTGAGTATGGCCTCTGGTGACATTGTCACTTCACGCGCAAGCCAGCTCACCGCGTACTGTTCTGGCGGTGGTGCAAGGTAATGCAAGCGACAACGGCTGCGCAGTGTGGCCAGTAAGCGTTCAATTTCTCGTGTAGCGAGGAAAAACCAGGTTTCCGCTGGCGGCTCTTCCAGAGTTTTCAGCAAGGCATTAGCAGCAGCATCGGTCAGCAAGGCGGCATCGGTGACCCAGACAACTTTTGCACCGCCTAAGCGTGCGTGCTCATTCAATTTTTCAGTGACTTCACGCACAGCATCAATGCCCAGCGCGTTCTTTCCTTTTTCAGGTGCAAGAGTGTAATAATCGGGATGTGTCCCCGCCTGCATCAACTGGCATCCACGACAGTGACCACAGCTTTTGTGGCCCTGCGGTTGTTGGCAAAGTAAATAACGGCTCAGAGCATAGATTAAGGCATCATCGCCCATACCGGGTAACGCCTGAATCAGTAGCGCATGGTGACCCCTTCCGGCCTGATAGCTGGCTACCAGTTTTTCGAAATCAGGTCGTAACCATGGATACCATCTCATGCGTCCTGCTCCTTAACCCAGTGAGTCACGGTGGTGCGAATCGCGTCCATAACGGCTTCCAGCGGCTGGGTAGCATCAATGGTATGAATGCTTTTATCTTGTGCGGCCAGTTCCAGGTAGCGGGCGCGGGTACGATTAAAGAAATCAAAAGACTCTTGCTCAATGCGATCCAGCTCGCCACGCGCACGTGCGCGCTTAAGGCCGACTTCTGGGGTAACATCGAGATAGAGCGTTAAGTCAGGGCGAAAATCCCCAAGAACGGCATCACGTAACGTTGCCAGCATATGCTGGTCAATACCACGGCCACCGCCCTGATACGCCTGAGTGGAGAGATCGTGGCGATCGCCAATCACCCAGGTTCCATTAGCCAGCGCGGGTTTGATGACAGTCTCGACCAACTGAACGCGCGCGGCATAAAACATCAGCACTTCGGCTTTATCGGTAATGACTTCATCGCCTACCGATTTGATATCCAGCACCAGGCTTCTTAACTTTTCGGCAAGTTGCGTGCCGCCAGGTTCCCGAGTGAAAACCATGTCACGGATACCCAGTTGCTCAAGCGTCTCGACCACCACGTTACGCGCGGTAGTTTTGCCTGCACCTTCCAGCCCTTCAATGACGATATACTTACTGCGCATTTTTTTCCTTAAGCACTTTCAGATAATCCTGCACAGACTTGTTATGACTGGCAAGATTGGTATTAAACGTGTGACCGCCTTTACCATCGGCCACAAAATAGAGATACGGCGTTTTTGCCGGATGCGCAGCAGCCTTCAGCGAATCCGCCCCCGGTGTTGCAATTGCGCCTGGCGGCAGACCGGTAATGGTATAAGTGTTATACGCTGTTGGTGCTTCCAGATCTGCACGGGAAAGCTTGCCATTATAACGCTCTCCCATCCCGTAAATCACCGTCGGGTCGGTCTGCAGACGCATGCCAATACGTAAACGGTTGATAAATACCGAGGCCACCTGATCGCGTTCACTGGCAACGGCCGTTTCTTTTTCGATAATCGACGCCATGGTCACCAGTTGGTTTTTATCTTTATAGGGCAGCCCATCTGCACGACCTTCCCAGGCGATATCGACCGCTTTCACCATTTTCTTGTGCGCTCGTTTGAGTAACGCGACATCAGTGGTATTGGCGGTATACATCCAGGTATCTGGCCAGAACCAGCCTTCAATCCACTCCGGGTTTTCCAGCTCCAGCGCCTGTGCCACGGTGGCGTATTTATCGTCGCTCAGCGTGTGCTTAACATACGGTGCCTCACGCAATTGTTTGAGGTAATCGCTCAGACGCATCCCTTCCACCAGGCGTAGCGGGAACTGCGCTTCTTTACCGCTTTCCAGCAATTTCAGCATCTCGCGCACGGTCATCTGTGGTGTAAAACGGTAAGTACCGGCTTTGAAATGAGAAAGATCCGGCTCGATACGCAGCAACCATTGAAATACACGTGGGCGATTGATGATCTTATCGGCATAAAGTTGTTCACCGAGCCCCCGTCGCCCGGTCCCCGGTTTCAAGGTAAATATAGTCTCTTCTTTAATAAGTAATTTGCTGTCAGCAAGGTGGCGAACTTTCCAGACGCCCACACCAGCGGCGATACCCAGTACCACCAGCAATAACAAGACAATCAATAACACTTTTTTCATGACTAATTCGGGTGCTCACAAAGTGGGGCTAAATATTCATATAGCGTTGTTGACGAAAAGGAGACATCGTCACAAGCGCGTACAGGGATAATCGGCATTAGCGCATTACAAACTATCATCTCATCCGCCTGCATCACTTCTTCCAGTGTGGCTTGCACTTCGACAACCTGATAAGAGGATTGTGCCAGTAAACGAATACAGAATTGTCGCATAATGCCGTTGACACCAGCCTGATCCAGACGCGGCGTATAAACTACGTTGTTCTTGCGCCAGAACAAATTAGCCGCACAGCATTCCGTAACCCACCCTTCGCTGTCAAGAACCAGCGCCTCATCAGCGTTTGTCTGCTCAAGATGAGAGCGGATCAGTACTTGCTCAAGGCGATTCAGATGTTTAATACCTGCAAGATGAGGATTGCGCCCCAGCCGCACCGGGCTTAGCGCCAGCGTCATCCCCTCGTTACGCAAACGGTCGTAATGTGCTGGATAAGCCGTAACTGAAAGCATCCGCGTTGCCGGGCCACTGTTCAATGCGCTGTACCCTCGCCCGCCACTGCCGCGACTGATCACCACTTTCAGCACACCATTCTGCTGCTCTGCCGCCAGAATTTTCATCTCTTGCTCAAGCTGGCACCAGAAGTCACAGGTGATCATTAAGCGCTGACAGGCTTCCTGTAGCCTCGTGATGTGAGCGGATAATAAGCTGACTTTTCCGTCGATAATTCTGGCTGTGGTGAAACAGCCATCGCCAAATTGCGTAGCCCGATCGCTCGCTGCCAGCGAATCCTGTTTATGACCGTTAATTAAGAACATACCGGCTCCTTATCAGAGGATTGTTAGTGTGGCAGCATGTTCTCTACGGAACAAGTCTGAATAAAACCTAAGAAAAAAGGCCCGCAAGCGGACCTTTTATAATGGTGAAAAACGGCAGATTAGATCTTTTTAAAGATCAAAGAGCCATTAGTGCCACCGAAGCCGAAGGAGTTACACAAGGTGTACTCCATTCCGCTTACCTGGCGCGCTTCATGCGGCACAAAATCCAGGTCGCAGCCTTCATCCGGGTTATCCAGGTTGATGGTCGGCGGAACAGCCTGATCGCGCAGGGCCAGGATGGAGTAGATAGACTCTACTGCACCCGCTGCACCTAACAGGTGACCAGTCATGGATTTCGTGGAACTTACCAGCACACGGCTTGCAGCTTCACCGAAGATGGTTTTCACTGCCTGCGCTTCGGCCTTATCGCCTGCTGGCGTTGAAGTACCGTGCGCGTTAACGTAGCCAATCTGGCTCGCTTCAATGCCTGCATCACGCAAAGCATTCGCCATTGCCAGTGCTGCGCCTGCGCCATTTTCCGGCGGCGACGTCATATGGTAGGCATCGCTGCTCATACCAAAGCCGACAAGTTCAGCGTAAATTTTCGCACCGCGTTTTTTTGCGTGTTCGTACTCTTCGAGCACCAGCATACCGGCGCCATCGCCCAGTACGAAACCATCACGCTCTTTATCCCACGGGCGGCTGGCCGCTTGCGGGTTATCATTGCGGGTAGATAATGCACGTGCCGCGCCGAAACCACCAACGCCCAGCGGCGTACTGGCTTTCTCTGCGCCACCTGCAACCATCACGTCAGCATCGCCATACGCGATAATACGCGCAGCATGGCCAATGTTATGCACGCCAGACGTACAGGCGGTCGCGATAGAGATGCTTGGGCCACGCAGGCCATACATGATAGTCAGGTGACCTGCCACCATGTTCACAATCGTTGACGGAACGAAGAATGGGCTGATCTTACGTGGACCACCGTTCATCAGAGATGTGTGGTTTTCTTCGATCAGTCCGAGGCCGCCAATCCCGGAGCCAATTGCGGCACCAATGCGGGTTGCGTTCTCTTCCGTTATTTCAAGGCCAGAATCCTGCATGGCCTGAACGCCAGCGACAATTCCATATTGAATGAAGGCATCCATCTTGCGCTGTTCTTTGCGCGAGATAATGTCCTCACAGTTAAAATCCTTTACTAAGCCAGCAAATTTCGTTGCATAGGCGCTAGTATCGAAATGGTCGATTAGGCTGATGCCACTCTGACCGGCAAGCAGAGCTTTCCAGGTAGACTCTACGGTATTGCCGACAGGAGACAACATGCCCAGTCCGGTCACAACTACACGACGCTTAGACACGTTTGTCCTCCAGGGAGGGAAAAAAATGATTCTAGTGGGACAAAAAGATAAAACTCAGGCGGTCGAACGACCGCCTGGAGATGTTCACTTACGCCTGGTGGCCGTTGATGTAATCAATGGCAGCCTGAACGGTGGTGATTTTCTCAGCTTCTTCGTCCGGAATCTCAGTATCAAACTCTTCTTCCAGAGCCATTACCAGCTCAACGGTGTCAAGAGAATCCGCGCCCAGGTCTTCAACGAAAGAAGCATTGTTGGTAACTTCTTCCTGCTTAACGCCCAGCTGTTCGCCGATAATTTTCTTAACGCGTTCTTCGATAGTGCTCATACTCTTAAATTTCCTATCAAAACTCGCTTTCGCGATGGTTTTCGTAGTGTATAAAATGTTGAAAAATTTGCAACTAAATCCCGGCAGGTCTTACCACGATTTTACGCTATTTTGAGGCCATACCCCCCAACAACGCAAATCATTTTGCACTAATTATTACTCATAACCACGCAGACTGCGCGCAACATGAGCATTTTGTGCAATTCGCGGTCAGACCATGTACATCCCGCCGTTCACATGCAAAGTTTCACCCGTGATGTAAGCTGCTTCGTCGGATGCCAGGAATGCAACCGCGTTGGCGATTTCCTGTGCGCCGCCAAGGCGACCCGCAGGAACCTGCGCCAGGATACCCGCACGCTGGTCATCGCTCAGCGCACGTGTCATGTCCGTTTCAATAAAGCCCGGAGCAACAACGTTTACAGTAATACCGCGTGACGCAACTTCGCGCGCCAGTGATTTACTGAAGCCGATCAAGCCCGCTTTCGCCGCAGCGTAGTTGGCCTGACCGCCATTTCCCATGGTACCAACCACAGAACCGATAGTGATAATACGACCATGACGCTTTTTCATCATAGCGCGCATTACCGCTTTTGACAGACGGAAAACAGATGAAAGGTTGGTTTCGATAATATCGTTCCACTCATCATCTTTCATTCGCATTAACAGGTTATCACGAGTGATACCGGCATTATTGACCAGGATATCGACTTCACCAAATTCTGCGCGAATTTTTTCCAGAACAGATTCGATAGATGCCGGGTCGGTCACATTCAACATCAGACCTTTACCGTTAGCACCTAAATAATCACTGATCGCCTGAGCGCCGCTTTCACTGGTCGCAGTGCCGATAACTTTCGCACCACGGGCTGCGAGCGTTTCAGCAATTGCGCGGCCAATCCCACGGCTTGCACCGGTTACCAGTGCGATTTTTCCTTCAAAATTCATGATTTTCCTCTTTTAAAGCTCGAGCGCCGCTGCCATCGCTGAAGGTTCATTCAGCGCCGAGGCGGTCAGGGTGTCGACAATGCGTTTTGTCAGGCCAGTAAGCACTTTGCCCGGGCCGACTTCATAAAGATGTTCTACGCCTTGCGTTGCCATGTATTCAACGGACTTCGTCCACTGAACTGGGTTATAAAGCTGGCGCACCAGGGCATCACGGATGGCATCACCATTGGTTTCGCATTTCACATCAACGTTGTTCACAACCGGAACGGTTGGGGCGTTAAAAGTGATTTTTGCTAATTCAACAGCCAGCTTGTCGGCAGCCGGTTTCATCAACGCACAATGAGACGGAACGCTCACTGGCAACGGCAACGCACGTTTTGCGCCAGCAGCTTTACAGGCAGCACCTGCACGCTCAACCGCTTCTTTATGACCGGCAATAACCACCTGGCCCGGAGAGTTGAAGTTTACCGGAGAAACCACCTGGCCTTCCGCTGCTTCTTCACAAGCCTTAGCAATAGACGCATCATCCAGACCGATGATTGCCGCCATTGCGCCAGTCCCTTCCGGCACAGCTTCCTGCATGAACTTGCCGCGCATCTCAACCAGACGCACCGCATCAGCAAAATCAATCACACCAGCACAAACCAGCGCGGAGTATTCGCCCAGGCTGTGACCAGCCATCATTGCTGGAGCTTTGCCGCCTTGCTGCTGCCATACGCGATACAGCGCAACAGATGCAGCTAACAGTGCTGGCTGGGTTTGCCAGGTTTTATTCAGTTCTTCGGCTGGCCCCTGCTGGGTCAGCGCCCACAGGTCGTAGCCCAGCGCTGCAGAAGCTTCAGCAAACGTTTCTTCAACAATGGGATAGCTCGCCGCCATATCAGCCAGCATTCCAACGGTTTGAGAACCCTGTCCAGGGAACACAAATGCAAATTGCGTCATCTTTAAATCCTTATCCTAGAAACGAACCAGCGCGGAGCCCCAGGTAAACCCACCGCCAAAGGCTTCAAGCAGGACCAACTGACCAGGCTTAATACGCCCATCGCGTACCGCTTCATCAAGTGCACAAGGCACAGAAGCAGCAGAGGTATTACCATGGCGATCCAGGGTCACGACGACATTGTCCATCGACATGCCGAGTTTTTTCGCCGTTGCGCTGATAATACGCAGGTTCGCCTGATGCGGAACCAGCCAGTCCAGTTGAGAACGGTCAAGATTATTCGCCGCCAGCGTCTCATCAACGATGTGCGCAAGCTCAGTTACCGCGACCTTGAAGACTTCGTTGCCTGCCATAGTCAGATGAATTGAATTCTCTGGATTCACACGGTCAGCGTTAGGCAGCGTCAGCAATTCACCATAGCTGCCGTCGGCATGCAGATGGGTGGAGATAATTCCTGGTTCTTCAGAGGCGGCCAGCACCGCAGCGCCCGCACCATCACCAAAAATGATAATGGTCCCGCGATCTGTTGGATCGCAGGTGCGCGCCAGTACATCGGAACCGACGACCAGAGCATACTTCACCGCACCAGATTTCACATATTGATCAGCTACGCTCAGGGCGTAGGTGAAACCTGCACAGGCTGCGGCAACGTCAAACGCCGGGCAACCTTTAATGCCCAACATGCTTTGAATCTGACATGCTGCGCTCGGGAAGGCGTGCGTGGCAGAAGTCGTTGCCACAACAATCAGGCCAATCTGGTCTTTGTCGATCCCCGCCATTTCAATTGCACGTGTCGCCGCTTCGAAGCCCATGGTAGAAACGGTTTCGTTTGGTGCAGCAATATGACGTTCACGGATGCCAGTACGAGTAACAATCCACTCGTCAGAGGTATCCACCATTTTTTCCAGATCGGCGTTTGTCCGCACTTGTTCGGGCAGATAGCTGCCAGTACCAATAATCTTCGTATACATGTACGCTCAGTCACTTTTCGGTTATATACCGTCACTTGCAAACTGCGAGTTCGCTGGCAGCGTCCTGCTACCGCAGAGTTCCGCTTTTGCCACCGTCCAGCAGCTCAAAACCAGCTGGGTATACAGATTTCAGGCGAGCGGCA
Organism: Escherichia sp. MOD1-EC6098; assembly: GCF_002965865.1. Classification (NCBI taxonomy): domain Bacteria; kingdom Pseudomonadati; phylum Pseudomonadota; class Gammaproteobacteria; order Enterobacterales; family Enterobacteriaceae; genus Escherichia; species Escherichia sp. MOD1-EC6098. The sequence continues at coordinate 168,110 of NZ_PTSN01000006.1, read as the reverse complement.
ATTCGCTGAGGAACTTGTCGCTGCACCGCCTGCACTGCCTGTTCAATCGCGACCGCAAAAGCTCGCTGATTGGCCGCACCATGACTTTTTATCACCGTGCCGCGCAATCCTAACAGACAGGCGCCGTTATACTGGTCGGGGTTGAGGTGACTGAATCGCCTCGTCAGGCTCTTTTGTAGCCAACGCTTTAATAACAGTAGCCACCACGACCGTTTTTTCCCTTCTCCCTGGGATTTCAGCAGAGAAAGGAACATCCTGACAACACCTTCCATCGTCTTTAATGTGACATTTCCTGTAAAACCGTCACAGACCAACACATCTGTCTTGCCAGTTAATAACTCATTGGCTTCAAGATAGCCGATATAATTGACAGAAGGGATTGTTTTAAGCACAGCTGAGGCGTCCCGAATACTGTCGAGACCCTTTACTTCTTCTTCACCAATATTGAGCAACGCCACGCGAGGGTTAGGGATTTCCACCACCTCTTCTGCCAAAACAGAGCCCATAATGGCGAATTGCACCAACATTGTGCTATCACAATCGACGTTGGCCCCTAAATCGAGAACCACCGTTTTGCCCTTTTGCTGATGCGGTAACACCGTCACCAACGCCGGACGCTCAATCCCCTCCAGGGGTTTGAGCAATAATTTTGCCAGTCCCATCAGCGCCCCGGTATTACCGGCACTGACACAGGCCTGCGCTCGCCCCTCTTTCACCAGTTCCAAAGCCACGCGCATTGAGCTACCACGACTGCCGCGGATAGCTTGCGAAGGCCGGGCATCACTGGCGATAACTGACTGCGCAGGGATAATCTGCAAACGCGAACGTTGTTCGAAGTCAGCTTTAGCAAGTAATGGCGTGATGGCGTCGGGATTACCGACTAAAAGAAGAGTGAGTTGCGAATTAGAGTTCAGTGCCTGCAAAGCTGCAGGCACTGTCACAGAAGGGCCAAAATCGCCCCCCATGACATCTAACGCCAGGGTTAGACGTGTCAAGGTATCGTCGCCGCCCGGTTTGGTCTTTCCCCAGTTACCTGGGGAAAATCCTCACTAAGCTTCATCACGCAGACGCGTGATTACTTAGCGATGACCTTGCGGCCGCGGTAGTAACCGTCGGCAGTGATGTGGTGACGCAGGTGTTTTTCACCAGAAGTTTTGTCTACAGACAGGCTGGTGACTGCGGTCAGCGCGTCATGGGAACGACGCATGCCACGTTTGGAACGGGTTGGTTTATTCTGTTGTACGGCCATGGACCTTACTCCTCAATTACGGTTTATCCCCGATCCAACGGGGAGCACCAATTACTTACGCTTTAAGCTGGCTAATACGGCAAATGGGTTTGGTTTTTGCGCTTCATCAGGCAATTCACCAAAGACCATGTCCGCTTCGGACACTTCACAGTGTTCAGAATCATGCACCGGAACTACCGGCAAGGCGAGGATGATTTCATCTTCAACCATTGCAAGCAGATCGATTTCACCGAATTCGTTAACCTCAATCGGTTCATACGTTTCCGGCAGTGCTTCAGCCTGTTCGTCTGAACGCACAGGACTAAAACAATACGTTGTGTAGACCTGATGAGAAAACGGCTTCCCGCAACGCTGACACTCGAGCGTTACCGTCACCTTCGCATCGCCGTTTAACACTGCGAGACGTTGGTTATCGATAGCGAACGACATGGAGCATTCCACATCACTGTCCACACTGACTACAGATTCAGCGACGCGCTCAACCTGATCAGGAGTATAAATACCCTGGTAATCAAGGCGTTTTTGAGCCGTACGAACCGGATCGAGAGTCAGGGGTAATTTTACCTTTTGCATAGGGCGCGCATATTAACTTTGTAACGTCATAGAGTCAAAGAAAAAGGCAGCCTGTGGTTGCCTTTTGCCAATAATTCGCACACATTGCGGGTTACTGCTTTATTTTCGTTCAGTGCTGACAACGAACATCAACCTGCAAAACGAAGCGCATAGTTTAAAATGGCTATCATCAATACGCTATATCTGATGGAAAAAAATATGTCTAAACTTATTTTAGCCTCCACCTCGCCCTGGCGCCGCGCTCTACTTGAAAAACTGCAAATCTCTTTCGAATGTGCCGCGCCGGAGGTCGACGAAACCCCGCATAGCGATGAATCACCTCGCCAACTGGTGCTTCGACTGGCGCAAGAAAAAGCGCAATCCTTAGCATCACGTTATCCAGACCATTTAATTATTGGTTCTGACCAGGTGTGTGTTCTTGACGGTGAAATCACCGGTAAACCGTTAACGGAAGAAAATGCGCGCCTGCAATTACGCAAAGCCAGCGGCAATATTGTCACCTTTTATACCGGGCTGGCATTGTATAATTCCGCCAACGGACATCTGCAAACAGAAGTGGAACCATTTGACGTCCATTTCCGTCATCTGAGCGAGGCGGAGATTGATAATTACGTGCGTAAGGAGCATCCCCTGCACTGTGCAGGTAGCTTTAAGAGTGAAGGCTTTGGCATTACGCTATTCGAGCGTTTAGAAGGGCGTGACCCTAACACGCTGGTTGGTTTGCCGCTTATTGCGCTCTGTCAGATGTTACGTCGGGAAGGGAAAAACCCGCTGATGGGATAATTTTATGGGCCGGACGCGTTTACGCCGCATCCGGCAATTGGTGCTGACTGCCTGATGCGGCGTAAACGCCTTATCAGGCCTACCGCCTACTATCTGATTTATATGCTCGCATTAACGCGTATTACGCAGTTTCTGCAAACAACGCTTCAAACCATCATCCATCGGCGCTTCGATACGCATCACCTCACCCGTTCCCGGATGGGTAAACTTCAACGCCGCGGCGTGCAGGAATAAACGATTTAATCCCGTTCCCGCTTCAGTGAGTTGTTTATCAAATTCGCGGTCGCCGTAACGATCATCAAAGGCAATCGGATGACCAGCGTATTGCGTATGCACACGGATCTGGTGTGTACGACCGGTCACCGGGCTACAACGCACCAGCGTGGCAAACGCATAGCGTTCTTCCACTTTGAAGCGCGTTTCTGACGGCTTACCCTCCTGGCTCACACGCACAATACGCTCACCGCTTTGCAGAATGTTTTTCAGCAACGGCGCTTGCACGCTTTTCACGTGTGACTGCCACTGACCGCGCACCAGCGCCAGGTAATCTTTTTGCATACCTTTTTCACGTAATTGCTCATGTAGAGAACGTAACGCCGAGCGTTTTTTCGCTACCAGCAGTACACCAGAGGTGTCCCGGTCGAGTCGATGCACCAGTTCAAGGAACCGCGCTTCGGGGCGCAACGCCCTCAGTCCTTCAATAACGCCGAAACTTAAACCACTGCCGCCATGTACTGCTGTGCCAGACGGTTTATTCAACACCAGGATATGATCATCTTCATATAAGATGACATCCGCCAGCGCAGCGACTTTTTGCAGATGCGGCGAAACCGCGTCTTCTTCCCGTTCAGCAACGCGAACCGGCGGAATACGCACTTCATCGCCAGCTTCGAGTTTATATTCAGGCTTAATACGTTTTTTGTTCACCCGTACTTCGCCTTTACGCAAAATACGGTAGATCATACTTTTTGGTACGCCTTTCAATTGGGTACGCAAAAAGTTGTCGATACGTTGCCCCGCTTCATCAGCGGTAATAGCAACAATTTTTACGGATGGAGTCTCTGTTTTCATGGTGGGCGATTCTAAATAGCCAGCAGGATTCGCGCCACTCATTTTTCTATGCTTATATTTAGTTCTGCACCTTATTACTTCCCAGCGCAATCACTTAATTGCTGGTTATTAAACCAATCACCAGCAAGAAGTGAAAAAACTGTGAGTAAGTGGGTGATAAATGGTAAAAGTCATCTTGCTATAACAAGGCTTGCAGTGGAATAATGAGAACGTTTCCGTGTCCAACCTTGTTAAAACAAGAAATTTTACGGAATACCCCATTTTGCCCGACCGATCATCAACGCAGCAATGGCGTAAGACGTATTGATCTTTCAGGCAGTTAGCGGGCTGCGGGTTGCAGTCCTTACCGGTAGATGGAAATATTTCTGGAGAGTAATACCCAGTCTGTTTCTCTGATAATTGCGCTGTTTTTCCGCATGAAAAACGGGCAACCGACACTCTGCGCCTCTTTGAGCTGACGATAACCGTGAGGTTGGCGACGCGACTAGACACGAGGCCATCGGTTCACACCCGGAAAGGCGTTACTTTGCCCGCAGCTTAGTCGTCAATGTAAGAATAATGAGTAAGTTACGATGAAAAGAATGTTAATCAACGCAACTCAGCAGGAAGAGTTGCGCGTTGCCCTTGTAGATGGGCAGCGTCTGTATGATCTGGATATCGAAAGTCCAGGGCATGAACAGAAAAAGGCGAACATCTACAAAGGTAAAATCACCCGCATTGAACCGAGTCTGGAAGCTGCTTTTGTTGATTACGGCGCTGAACGTCACGGTTTCCTCCCACTAAAAGAAATTGCCCGCGAATATTTCCCTGCTAACTACAGTGCTCATGGCCGCCCCAACATTAAAGATGTGTTGCGTGAAGGTCAGGAGGTCATTGTTCAGATCGATAAAGAAGAGCGCGGTAACAAAGGCGCAGCACTGACCACCTTTATCAGCCTGGCGGGTAGCTATCTGGTTCTGATGCCGAACAACCCGCGCGCGGGTGGCATTTCTCGCCGTATCGAAGGCGACGACCGTACCGAATTAAAAGAAGCACTGGCAAGCCTTGAACTGCCTGAAGGCATGGGGCTTATCGTGCGTACTGCTGGCGTCGGCAAATCTGCCGAGGCGCTCCAGTGGGATCTGAGCTTCCGTCTGAAACACTGGGAAGCGATCAAAAAAGCCGCTGAAAGCCGCCCTGCTCCGTTCCTGATTCACCAGGAAAGCAACGTTATCGTTCGCGCTTTCCGCGACTACCTGCGTCAGGACATAGGTGAAATCCTTATTGATAACCCGAAAGTGCTCGAACTGGCGCGTCAGCATATCGCCGCGTTGGGCCGCCCGGATTTCAGCAGCAAAATCAAACTGTACACGGGTGAAATTCCACTGTTCAGCCACTACCAGATTGAATCGCAGATCGAGTCCGCTTTCCAGCGTGAAGTTCGTCTGCCGTCCGGTGGTTCTATTGTTATCGACAGCACCGAAGCGTTAACCGCCATCGACATCAACTCCGCACGCGCAACCCGCGGCGGTGATATCGAAGAAACCGCGTTTAACACTAACCTGGAAGCTGCTGATGAGATTGCTCGTCAGTTGCGTCTGCGTGACCTCGGCGGCCTGATTGTTATCGACTTTATTGACATGACGCCAGTACGCCACCAGCGTGCGGTAGAAAACCGTCTGCGTGAAGCGGTGCGTCAGGATCGTGCGCGTATTCAAATCAGCCATATTTCTCGCTTCGGCCTGCTCGAGATGTCCCGTCAGCGCCTTAGCCCATCGCTGGGTGAATCCAGCCATCACGTCTGCCCGCGTTGCTCCGGTACTGGCACCGTGCGTGACAACGAATCCCTGTCGCTCTCTATTCTGCGTCTGATTGAAGAAGAAGCCCTGAAAGAGAACACTCAGGAAGTCCACGCTATTGTTCCTGTCCCCATTGCTTCTTACCTGCTGAACGAAAAACGTTCTGCGGTGAATGCAATTGAAACCCGTCAGGACGGCGTGCGCTGCGTGATTGTACCAAACGATCAGATGGAAACCCCGCACTACCACGTACTGCGCGTGCGTAAAGGAGAAGAGACGCCGACCTTAAGCTACATGCTGCCAAAACTGCATGAAGAAGCGATGGCATTACCTTCTGAGGAAGAATTCCCTGAACGTAAACGCCCGGAACAACCTGCACTGGCAACCTTCGCCATGCCGGATGTTCCACCAGCGCCAACCCCGGCTGAAACTGTAGCACCGGCAGCAGCCCCAGCACCGAAAGCTGCGCCGACAACGCCTGCTGCTCCAGCACAACCAGGCCTGTTGAGCCGTCTTTTCAACGCACTGAAATCGTTGTTCAGCGGCGGCGAAGAAACCAAACCGGCCGAGCAACCCGCGTCGAAAGCAGAAGCAAAACCGGAGCGCCAACAGGATCGCCGTAAGCCTCGCCAGAACAACCGCCGTGACCGTAATGAACGCCGCGATACACGTAGTGAGCGTACAGAGGGCAGCGATAATCGCGAAGAAAACCGTCGTAATCGTCGCCAGGCACAGCAGCAGACTGCCGAGGCTCGTGAGAACCGTCAGCAGACCGATGTAACTGAAAAAGCACGCACCACTGACGAGCAGCAAGCACCGCGTCGTGAACGTAGCCGTCGCCGTAACGACGATAAACGTCAGGTGCAACAAGAAGCTAAAGCGCTGAATGTTGAAGAGCCATCTGTTCAGGAAACCGACCAGGAAGAACGTGTACGTCCGGTTCAACCACGTCGTAAACAGCGTCAACTGAACCAAAAAGTGCGTTACGAGCAAAGCGTTGCTGAAGAAGTTGTAGTCGCACCGGTGGTTGAAGAAACCGTCGCTGCCGAGCCTGTTATGCAGGAAACGCCTGCCCAGCGAACTGAACTGGTAAAAGTTCCGCTGCCTGTGGTTGCGCAAACTGCGCCGGAACAGCAAGAAGAGAACAATGCCGATAACCGTGACAACGGTGGCATGCCACGTCGTTCTCGTCGTTCGCCTCGTCACCTGCGCGTAAGTGGCCAGCGTCGTCGCCGCTATCGTGACGAGCGTTATCCGGTTCAGTCACCAATGCCGTTAACTGTAGCGTGCGCATCTCCGGAACTGGCCTCTGGCAAAGTCTGGATCCGCTACCCGGTTGTACGTCCGCAAGATGTACAGGTTGAAGAACAACGCGAGCAGGAAGAAGTACAGGTTCAGCCGATGGTGACTGAAGTCCCTGTCGCCGCCGCTGTGGAGCCAGTCATTGCCGCGCCGGTTGTTGAAGAAGTAACTGAAGTCGTAGAAGCACCTGTTCAGGTTGCCGAACCGCAAGTGGTTGAAACGACGCATCCTGAAGTGATTGCCGCTGCAGTAACTGAACAGCCGCAGGTGATTGCCGAAGCTGATGTTGCCGTAGCGCAGGAAGTTGCAGAGCACGCAGAACCAGTGGTTGAACCGCAGGAAGAGACGGCTGATATTGAAGAAGTTGCCGAAACTGCCGAGGTTGTGATTGCCGAACCTGAAGTCGTTGCTCAACCTGCCGCGCCTGTGGTCGCTGAAGTTGCAGCAGAGGTTGAAACAGTAGCCCCTGTTGAAGCCGAGGTAGTCGTAGAGCATAACCACGCTACCGCGCCGATGACACGTGCTCCGGCACCGGAATATGTTCCGGAAGCGCCGCGCCACAGTGATTGGCAGCGTCCAGCCTTTGCCTTCGAAGGTAAAGGTGCCGCAGGTGGTCATACGGCGACGCATCATGCCTCTGCCGCCCCTGCGCGTCCGCAACCTGTTGAGTAATCATTAACTCAAAGCGATCAAGCCCTGGCAACCGCCGGGGCTTTTTTTATTTCAGTTATGAATCAATATATTCAACTTCACCCAATGGTATTCTTGCCAGCCACACTCAAAAATAAGGCAAAAAAATGCCCGCTCAGGCGATCCCAGAGCGGGCAGACAAAACATACCCAGTTTCATGATATGTTTGAAAAGTGCTTATTTATTGAGCTGAAAAAGCGATAATCCTTGCATATCAGTAAACGCTTTGTACGACGCCTGTAACGCCGTTTGCTGCATGATGTAAGATGAAATCGTCGCGTTCCAGTCCACATCAACCAAATCACTCATCTGCTGCGTCTGACCTAAAGCGCGATCGCTACCTAATGAATCCAGCGACTCCAGTTCGTTCAACTGTGTGCCTAATTCCGCACGTACGGTGAGCACATTATTCAGCGAGTTTTTCAGGCCACGGTTAGTTTTATCTAATGCCGCAGCAGCGGTTTCTTTATCCGCTTCACTATCTGCAACCGGTGTTTTCAGCGCAGCGATGGCGCTATCCAGCATAGCAAAAAGGCTGGTTTCAGAATCGCTACCATCTGGTTCCGCTACCGCATTACTGGTAATGCTATTAAAAATTTTGTCGCCGGTATGCCCTATCACCATCGAACGCGAAGCATCAACCTGTTGCTTAATACTTTCAGTTCCGCCGACATATTCACCTTTCGCTTCGCTAAACGGTGCGGATTCGGTTTTATAACCAGCAAAAATGTAGCGCCCGTTACCGTCAGTGGTATTCGCCAGATTCAACAACTGGTCGCGGAGTCCCTGAATATCCGTGGCTAACGATGCCCGATCATCGTCACTTAACGTGCCGTTGCTGGCGTAGACAATTTTTTCCTGGGCGTTCTGGATTGCCGTAGTAACCTGGCTAAGCACACTCTCTTCCAGCGACACTTTTTGCGTCGCGAAAGTACGCGCCAGCGTGTACTGACTGTTTTGCGCCTGCGCTTGTGAGAGCACGACAGCTTGTGATGCAGCAATGGGATCGTCAGAAGGGTTAACAACTCGCTTACCCGTCGACATCTGTTCGCCATACTTCATCCATTCCGCCTGGGAACTGGTGATACCGCGCATATTTTGCTGGTACATCATCTGGGTACTGAAACGCATTTTTTCTCTCCCTTAGCGAATGTTAATAAGCGCATCGAAAATGGCGTTCGCCGTCTGCAGAACCTGCGCATTCGCCAGGTAGTACTGCTGAAAACGTTGCAAGTTGCCGTACTCTTCATCAAGGTTGACGCCGGAAATAGATTGCTGCTGATTAGAGAGTTGCGTCACCACATTACCTTGCGTCGTACTGCTGGTTTTCAACGTAGCAGTTTTATTGCCGATATCACTCACTAACGAGGCATAGGCGTCGTTGAAGGATTTCGCCCCGCCCACCGTTTTACTGTTGCTTTGCAAATCCAGCAGCGCCTGACCATTACGGTTATCGCTCTCACCAGCGGTTTTATCGCTCGCCATGGCGATTTTCGCTTCGTCGGTGATTAAAACGTCCATGTTGACGATGGCATCGCTTACCGGTTTCAACGTGAAGCTGTCATTAGCATCTGGTGTGCCGGTAAACGTCAACTCCAGACCGTCAAACGAAACTTTACCGTCGGTATCTGGCGTCACCGTAAAAGTAGTATTGCTGGCAAGGCGGGTGACCTGCCACTGATTATTGTTGAAAGAGATTTTGTAATCTGTTGCCAGCACCGCGGAGCCGTCGGTCACCGTGGCGCTGATCGCGCTACTACCCTGGTTTTTAGTATTCTCCAGCACAGCCGGTTTCCCGATGGCAAAAAAATCTTTCCCTGTATCGCCATTGGCATCAAACCCGTCTTTGTGTTGAGTATTGAAAGCCCCGGCAAATGCCAGCGCCAGTTGTCCGAGCGTATTGCGCGTCTGGTCGAGATCCTGAGAACGGAATGTCAGAAGGCCGCCCAGCGACCCGGTATTCAGTAATTTCTCCGGGATCTCAATATTGCCCACAGTACTATCAACATAAGCGACTGTCGTGCGGGAAGGATCGGCGCTGGACGGTACTGCCGCCAACTGACGCGCCGTGCTGCCCTGTACCAGTGAGTAACCATTGGCCATCGTGATGTTGTAAGTGCCGCCATCCTGAACGCTGACTTCTACACCAACGATCTGGTTTAATTCGCTCACCAGTTGATCACGTTGATCCAGCAGTTCGTTAGGTGACGCCCCCGCCCCCACACCTGTCAGGCGTGAGATTTGATCGTTCAGACTGGCGATTTGTTTAGCATAATTGTTGATCTGGTCAACGCTGGCACCTATCGCGATATTGACCTGTTTATCCTGGTCGCGCAGATACTGATCGGTGGTTTTAAACTGGTTTACCAGCCCTTCTGCTTTACCGATCAGCGCCTGACGTGCCGCCGGATCTTCCGCGTTACTGACCAGTGTTTGCAGACTGGTGAAGAAATCCTGCATCTGTGTTGCCAGCGAGGTCGTGCTGCCAGAAAGCATATTGTCGATTTTCGACATCTGTTCATAGCGGGAAGTCAGACCGCTACTCTGGGTTTGCGCCGCACGTAACTGGTTGGTAATAAACGCATCATACTCACGTTGCACACCGGATACGTAGACACCATTGCCAACCCAACCACCTGCACCCAGAGTGCTGTTGGCCTGCGCCATAATGGTGGTTTGGCGGGTATATCCGGCAACGTTATAGCTGGAAATATTATTACTCGCCGTATTTAACGCTGCCTGCGCCGCGTTAAGTCCGCTCATGGCGTTATTGATCAAGCTGGACATGGAGGTTCCTTATAAGCTTTCAATTACAGAGCATTATCGGCAGACACCCGCCGGACTTGAGTTCTTCAGAACAGATTATCGATACTCATGTTGTAAGTTTTGCTCACTTTGTCGCTTACCGATTTCATCTGCTGAATCATATGGGTTAGTTTGCGGGCATAATGAGGATCGGTCGCATATCCCGCGTCCTGTAATGCCTGCGCCCCCTGCTCAGCGCTTTTGGCATTCGTCACGGCGGCGTAACGCGGGTTACGTGTTAATAGACCGACATAATCTGAAAGCGCTTCAAGATATGAGCTGTAAACCCGGAACTTCGCCTTTACTTTCTTCGCTTCGCCATTTTCATATTCGGTGGTGGTAATTTCAGTGATCGGCCCTTTCCAATTGCCGGAGGCTTTGACGCCAAACAGGTTATAGCTTGGCTCACCATTTTCACGACGGATTTGCCGTTGTCCCCAGCCTGATTCCAGCGCCGCCTGGGCAAGGATCAGATGATGCGGCACACCACTTTGCTGGCTTGCCCGTTGGGCGGGAAGCGAGAGTTGCGCGAGGAACGCTTTGCTGTCACCAGGTAGCGAATCATCGTAGTTACGTGGTACGGCTTTTTGCACCAGTTGCGAGAGCGCCTGGTTTTGGTAACGCATCACAGTTTCAAGCGGGAATTTCATCGGTGCCGCTGGCGTTGCTTCATCTGGCAACGGCTGCTCTGGTGTCATCTGTTTAACCATCATCTCCGCCAGCCCCAGACCTTTGCCTGCTGTCATCTGTTGGGCAATCTGCTGGTCATACATACTGGTGTAGAGTCGGGTATGCTCGCTGCTGAACAGGCCATCTTTCGGTAAGGCTTCACGCATACTTTTCAGCATCATCTGCACGAACATCCCTTCTACCTGACGAGCCACCGGGCGAATATTTGCCGCCGGATCTTCACCCACTTTCGCTTTCAGGTCATTAAGCGATTGTGCATCCCAGGCGGCACTGGCCAGCAGTTTGCTGTCGCTAATCATCAAATGATTTCCAGTTTTGCCCGCAGACATCCCGCGCTTTGCATCGATTGCAGTATGGACATCAGATCCATCGGCGTAGCCCCCAATGCATTGAGCGCGCGCACTACGTTATTGAGGCTGGCGCTTGAACGCACGCTTTGCAGCGAACCACCGCTCTGACGTAAGTCGATCTGCGTTTGTGGGGTTACCACGGTTTCTCCACCACCAAACGGCGTATCTGGCTGGCTGACATTCACCTGGCGATTCACCGTAACCGAGAGGTTGCCCTGTGCCACCGCGCAGCTATCGAGGGTCACTTCACGATTCATCACCACTGAACCGGTACGCGAGTTAATAATCACTTTGGCGTCCTGCGGAGTGACATTGACCTGCATGTTCTGGATATCGGCAAGGAAACGCACCTGGGAACTGTTGCCACTCGGCACGCGTACCTGAATAGTTCGCGCATCTAACGCCGTCGCGTTGCCGTATCCGCGTGTGCGGTTGATGGTATCGGCAATTTCCTGCGCCAGGGTGAAATCTTCCTCATTTAGCTGCAAATTGAAGGTATTGCCAGCACCAAACTGGCTGGGCAATTCGCGCTCAATAATTGCACCATTGGTGATCCGTCCGCCATTCAATTGGTTAACCTGAACACTGCTGCCCCCCGCCGATGCGCCTGCGCCGCCGACCAGAATATTGCCCTGCGCCAGCGCATACACCTGGCTATCGACACCCTTAAGCGGTGTCATCAGCAGCGTACCGCCACGCAGACTTTTGGCGTTACCCATCGACGACACCACGACATCAATGGTTTGCCCCTGGCGTCCAAAAGGCGGAAGTGACGCCGTCACCATTACCGCAGCGACGTTTTTTAACTGCATATTGGTGCCTGTCGGAACGGTAATTCCCAACTGCGAGAGCATGTTATTTAGCGTTTGCGTGGTAAACGGCGTCTGGGTCGTCTGGTCACCCGTACCATCCAGGCCAACTACCAACCCATAACCAATCAGCGAGTTTTGCCGTACGCCCTGAACGCTGGTGAGATCGCGAATACGCTCGGCCTGCGCCACGACCGCAACCAGCAGAAGAATGAATGCAGAGAGAAATTTAATCACCACAGCCTCACTTACATTGGCGACAGGTTAAGGAAGAAACGCTGTAACCAGCCCATATTTTGTGCTTCGTTAATGTAGCCATTGCCAACGTACTCAATGCGCGCATCCGCCACCTGGGTAGACGGTACGGTGTTGCTACCACTGATAGTGCGTGGATTGACCACGCCGGAGAAGCGAATAAATTCGGTGCCCTGATTAATGGCGATCTGTTTTTCACCCACCACATGCAGGTTACCGTTTACCAGCACTTGATCGACCGTCACCGTCAACGTGCCGCTGAAGGTATTGCTGGCATTAGCTCCACCTTTCCCGTTGAAGCTATTGCCGCCAGAGGCATCGACATCAGCGCGGGCATTACCAAACAGCCCCTGCAAATAGCGCGGCACAGTATCAAAGCCAAAATTGGTTTTACCGTCGCGGCTGGCATTCGCGGAAGAACTCTTGCTGGCACTGACGTTTTCCTGCAACACAATGGTCAGCGTATCGCCAATATTACGTGGGCGGCGATCTTCAAACAGCGGTTGATAGCCATAGTTAATCGGCTGAGCAGACTGGAATATGGAACCGTTGGCGACGGGTGTCGGACCAGGAACCGGCTGTGCAGTAGTCGCCCCCTGTACCAACGGCGTGGAGGGTATCCAGGCACAGCCGGTCAGTGAAAACACCAACAAGCTGGAAATGGCGTAAATGCGCGCAGCGTTTTTTTGCATGGCTATCATCTTCAAAAATCAGTAAACCGGTGAACCAGCCACCGGTTATGCCTTAGAGTTGCGTCAGTTTTTGCAGCATCTGATCGGTGGTAGATACCGCTTTACTGTTGATTTCGTAGGCACGTTGTACCTGAATCATGTTGACCAGTTCTTCCGCCACGTTGACGTTAGATGTTTCAACATACCCTTGATACAGCAGCCCCGCGCCGTTCAGACCCGGTGTACTTTCGTTCGGTGCGCCGGAGGATTGCGTTTCGGTGTAGAGGTTTTCGCCAATGCTCTCCAGCCCAGTGTCGTTCATAAAGGTAGTGAGATTAAGCTGCCCAACCTGAACCGGAGCCGCCTGGCCTTGCTGGGTTACGCTGACCACGCCATCACGACCGATGGTGATGCTTAACGCATTCGCTGGAATGGTGATCGCAGGCTGTACCTGAAAACCACCCGCCGTCACCAACTGCCCGTTCTGATCCACCTGGAAAGAGCCGTCGCGGGTGTAGGCCGATGAGCCATCCGGCAGCATGATCTGGAAAAAGCCCTGCCCTTTAATCGCCACATCTTTGCTGTTATTGGTTTGCGACAGGTTGCCCTGACTGTGTAGGCGTTCAGTGGCAACCGGACGCACACCAGTACCGATTTGTAACCCGGACGGCAAGGTGGTTTGTTCGGAAGACTGCGCACCAGGCTGGCGAATGGTTTGATAAAGCAGATCTTCAAACACCGCCCGCTGACGCTTGAAACCGTTGGTACTGACGTTTGCCAGGTTGTTGGCAATGACGTCCATATTGGTTTGCTGGGCGTCGAGGCCGGTTTTGGCGATCCATAATGAACTGATCATAAAATGTCCTGTAGTGGAGTGCTGACCACGTGCATATGTCTTTTTACCGGATGCGGCGTAAACGCCTTATCCGGCCTACAAGATCTCGCAAATTCAATACATTGCGATGCAACTCGTAAGCCCGATAAAATTGCGCATCAGGTAACTTATGCTTGTCACTTATCCTTTCAATTAACTCATCGAAAGCAGTTGATTGGCACGGCCTGCGTTATCATCAACGCTGCTGATAACCTTCATCTGCATTTCAAAACGCCGCGCGCTGGCAATCATGTCGCTCATCGCCGCAACAGCATTGACATTACTGCCTTCCAGCACGCCCGACATCACCCGTAACGTCGGGTCTGCCTGAAGTTCCGCTCCACGTGTGGCCTGACTTTCAGCAGTCAAACGAAAAATGCCGTCATCGCCGCGCTGCACTTCACTGCCCGTAGCTTTCACCAGTTTCAGCCGCCCGACTGGAGCGACGGTATTTGCCGGATCGCCAGAATTCAGCGCCGAGATAGTACCATCGGCAGCAATAGTGATTTCCGCCCCTTCCGGCACAGCAATCGGCCCCGCCTCACCAATCACCGGATGCCCCTGAATCGTCAGTTGCCCGGTGGGATCAACCTGAATGCTGCCATTACGCGTATATCCTTCGCTACCGTCAGCGGTCTGCACGGCCAGCCAGCCGTCTTGCTGTAACGCAACATCCAGCGGACGTGAGGTGTAATCCATCTTGCCGGGCGTCATGTCTGCCCCTGGCGTAGATGCCGTCACCAGCGTGCGTGTAGGCAGCGAAAGTCCCTCTACCGGCACTGCACGTAAGGCGTTTATCTGCGCGCGAAAACCAGGTGTAGATGCATTCGCCAGATTACTGGCAGTTACCGCTTGCTGATTCAGCGTCTGGCTGGCGGCCCCCATCGCGGTATAGATTGCGTGATCCATTGAGCTATCCCGTCAGCGATTAGCGTAAGTTAACCAGCGTGTTGAGGATCTGGTCCTGGGTTTTGATAGTCTGGGCGTTGGACTGATAGTTACGCTGGGCGACAATCATATTGACCAGTTCTTTGCTGAGATCGACATTGGACGCTTCCAGCGCACCATTGGTCAGCGTGCCAAAATTGCCTGTTCCGGCAGTCCCCAACAGCGCCACGCCAGAAGATTGCGTCGCAGACCAGACATTATCGCCTTCGGACGCCAGTCCTTCGTTGTTAGCGAAGTTAGCCAGCACAATCTGCCCCAACAGTTGGGTTTGTTCGTTGGAATAGTTGCCGACTACCGTACCGTCATCGTTGATTTGGTAACTCACCAGATCGCCCGGTTTGTAGCCGTTCTGGGTGGTTGCCACGATGTTGTTCGCACCGGTGTTTTGTTGCATGGAGTTGAGGAAACTTAACGAGAATGAGGCGGGATCTGCACCGTTAATTGCACCGGTGGCAACTAACGCAGAAGCACCAGATGTCAGAGTTCCATTCGCATCAAACGCCAGTGTTGTTACTTGCTTAGCGATACTGGCTGCATCACTACTATCCTGGGTGTAAACATCCCAGTTATTATCCCCGGTCTTCACAAAGTAGACGCTCATGTCATGAGCATTCCCCTGGCTGTCAAATACCGTTACCGAACCTTTTTTGTTATAGCTATCCGCATCACTGGCATCGAAAGTTTTGACTGTCGGAAGAGGATCACTGGAGTTAAGGTTGATCTGCATTGACGCCGTTGTCGTCGTTTTCGCCGCCATCAGGGTATTCGGAATCGAAATATTGCCTGGATTCGCCCCCTGCTGAATAGTCGGTGGTGTGCCGGTTGCCGGATACCCCGTTAACTGTAAACCTTGCATATTCACCAGATTACGGTTTTCATCGAGTTTAAATTGCCCGTTACGGCTGTAAAACACTGAGCCGTTACTGTCTACGAGGCGGAAGAAACCGTTCTGGCTGATGGCAACGTCAAGGCCACGTCCTGTATTCGTGGTCGTTCCATCGGTAAAATCCTGGGTAATGCCGGCAACTTTTACCCCCAGCCCCACTTTAGAACCCGCGAACATATCAGCAAAAGAAGCCGTACCGGATTTAAAACCATAGGTGGCGGAGTTGGCGATATTGTTGCCAATAACATCGAGGTTGGTGGCGGCTGCGTTTAATCCGCTAACCGCTTGAGAAAAGGCCATGACTGACTCCTGAAATGTGAAGGCTTAAATTATCTGCCGTACTTCGTCGAGAGTGGTGGTGCCGTAAGTGCCGAGATCCAGCGTATTACCGTTGTTACCGCGGATCACGCCCTGCACCAGAGCAAACTGCAGCGGTTGCGCAACTAACTGCGTACCACCGTTACTGGCGCTAATCGCCACGTTATAAGAACCATTCGGTGCGGTTATGCCGTCAGTTAATGTGCCGTCCCAGGTGAAACTGTGGACTCCGGCGGTCAGTTCACCGATATCAATCGTGCGTACAACCGCGCCATTTTTATCAGTGATCGTGGCGGTGACTTTGTCTGCCGCCTGTTGCAGTTCAACACCAAACGGCGTGGTCGTGGTTACCGCCCCTTCTTCACTGCCAGTACCGGCAAGAATGGTGGTGCCGGGGATCATCACACCATGACCAATCAGGTTACTGGCCTGTAGCGACTGACTGTTGTCTATCTGTCCGGAAATCGAACCGAGTGTAGTATTGAGTTTTTCAATCCCGCTAACCGTGCTGATTTGCGCCAGTTGCGATGTCAACTCGTTGTTCTCCATCGGATTGGTCGGATCCTGATTTTTCAGTTGCGCCACCAGCAAAGTCAGAAAACTGCTTTGTAAATCTGCAGCGTTACTGCCAGTGAGCGAACTACTGCTGGTAGTACTGACACCAGTATTTGTCGGATCGGTGGTGGTTACCGCAATGGACATGGTTTTCTCCTTTATTGACCGAGCGTGAGGGTCTTCAGCATCATGCTTTTCACCGTGTTGAGGACTTCAACGTTGGCCTGATAACTGCGTGATGCCGACATGGTGTTAACCATCTCCCCAACCACATCCACGTTTGGCATTTTCACGTAACCCTTCGCGTCCGCCAGTGGATTTCCCGGCTCATATACCAGTTTGTCTGGCGCCTGGCTTTCAATCACGTCAGCCACTTTCACCCCACCTGTCGCGGTTCCCGGCGCGGCGTTCACCTGAAACACCACCTGTTTTGCCCGATAAGGTTGTCCGTCTGGCCCTGTCACGCTATCGGCATTCGCCAGATTACTGGCCGCTACGTTCAGACGCTGGGACTGGGCAGTTAACGCCGACCCGGCGATCTCAAAAATATTCAGCAGTGCCATCCGTTAATTTCCGCTCTGTAAAACGTTCATCATGCCTTTGATTTGCCCACTCAACGCGCTAAGGCTCATCTGATATTGCAGGCTGTTATCGGCAAACTGGGTGCGTTCGCGATCCATATCGACGGTATTGCCGTCCAGCGAAGGCTGATCCGGAATACGGTATTGCAGTTCTGCGGAAGGAGGCGTCAGCGCCTGCGCCGGAATGTGTTGCGTTGAGGTCATGGTCAGGGCCACCACACTGGTTTCATCCCGTCCACGCAGCATTACTTTTTTAAGTTCACTGGCAAAATCTATATCGCGCGCCTGATAACCAGGGGTATCGGCGTTGGCGATGTTTGCCGCCAGCACTTCCTGACGATGAGCGCGCAGATTGAGCGCCTCTTGTTGAAAACGTAAGGCGGCGTCGAGCTTATCGAGCATATCTCCTCCGCAGATATCAAAATTCTGCCGTCAGCTTAAAGGCTTTAGGCGCGCGTTATCGGCGGAATAAACGCAAAATGGGTCGCTATTTATGCCGTTGATGGTCACGCCGCGCGGGTACAATTTAGCCTGTAGAAATGGCTGGGGGCGGAAATGCAAATAATGAAGCATGGCGTGGTACTCATCGCGATACTGTTCGGCCCGCTGAGTACGGCTGGCGATTTCACATCACAATTGAAAACCTTTTTTGTGGTACAACTGGCGGGGTTGAGTGATGAGGTTCGTATCTCTATTCGCACGCCCCCCCATTTACTGCCTGCGTGTGAACAGCCATTGTTTTCCATCACCAGTAATTCCCGCCTGTGGGGCAATGTGAATGTGCTGGCACGCTGCGGCAACGACAAACGATATGTGCAAGTCAATGTGCAGGCCACTGGGAATTATGTCGTTGCCGCGATGCCCATTGTGCGGGGAGGAAAACTGGAATCTGCCAGCGTCAAACTGAAACGCGGACGGCTGGATACCTTACCGCCACGTACTGTACTGGATGTTAATCAACTGGTTGATGCAGTCAGTCTGCGCGATCTGACGCCCGGGCAGCCAATACAACTAACCATGCTGCGCCAGGCCTGGCGAGTAAAAGCCGGACAGCGTGTCAACGTGATCGCCAGTGGCGATGGTTTCAGCGCTAATGCTGAAGGTCAGGCGCTGAACAACGCGGCGGTTGCGCAAAATGCTCGTGTCCGCATGGTGTCGGGTCAGGTGGTCAGTGGTGTGGTGGATGCGGATGGGAATATTCTTATAAACCTGTAATCTGTTAAAGATTGACCGACTATTGCCGATAAATAAGCAACAAATGATAAAAGCGCCCTCAATGAGGAATAAACCATGAGTATTGACCGCACCGCTCCCCTGAAGCCCATAAGCACCGTTCAGCCACGCGAAACCAGTGACACTCCGGTAGCCAATACCCGCTCGACAAAAACGACCGCCGCCGCCAGTACCAGTGTGACATTAAGCGATGCACAAGCAAAACTGATGCAACCAGGCAGCAGTGATATCAATCTTGAGCGCGTAGAAGCGTTGAAACTGGCGATTCGTAACGGTGAACTAAAGATAGATGTCGGCAAAATTGCCGATGCACTGATCAGCGAAGTGCAACAAGACTTACTGAGTAAATAAACGTATGACGCGTCTTGCAGAGATCCTCGACCAGATGTCCGCAGTGCTTAACGATCTTAAAACGGTGATGGAGCAAGAGCTGCAACATCTCTCTATGGGGCAGATCAACGGCAGTCAGTTACAACGGATTACAGAACAAAAAAGCTCACTGCTGGCGACGCTGGATTACCTCGAGCAGTTACGTCGGCAAATACCGGATGTCGCAAACAGCAACGATATCGCACAATGCTGGCAGGAAATTACCGTAAAAACGCAGCAACTGCGTCAGTTAAATCAACATAACGGCTGGCTACTGGAAGGACAGATTGAGCGCAATCAACAGGCGCTGGAAATGCTGAAACCACATCAGGAGCCGACGCTGTACGGGGCCAACGGTCAAACCTCAACGCCCCATCGCGGCGGTAAAAAGATATCTATCTGAAGATTTTCTCCGGCCTGCAATGCAGGCCGGGATTGGTTATTAAGCCGTCCGACGGGCAAACTCTTTGACTTTAAAGCCCAGCACCGCCAGCGCGGCAAAGTACGCCGCAATTCCCGCGACAACTACCGCCATCAAACGCAGTAAGCGCCAGGGCATAGTACCCAATGACCAGTCCGGCATGATGTGCAACATACCTAAAAGTACGCCAGACATCACCAGCACTGCTACCACCAGACGCAGCAGAAACGCAGTCCAACCGGGTTGCGGGGTAAAGATTTTCTGCTTACGCAACTGCCAGTAAAGCAGCGAGGCATTCAGGCAAGCTGCCAGACCAATGGAAAGCGACAGTCCGGCATGTTTCAACGGGCCGATAAACGCCAGGTTCATCAACTGCGTCAAAATCAGCGTGACGATGGCAATTTTCACCGGTGTTTTAATATCCTGGCGGGAATAAAAACCCGGAGCCAGCACTTTCACCACAATCAGGCCGATCAACCCCACTGAATAGGCAATCAATGCCCGCTGAGTCATCAGCGCATCAAAGGCGGTAAATTTACCGTACTGGAACAGCGAAACAGTTAATGGACCTGAGAGAATACCCAACGCTACCGCGCTCGGCAGCGCCAGCAGGAAACAAAGACGCAGGCCCCAGTCCATCAAGCGGTTGTATTCATCATGATTACCGCTGGCAAAACTTTTCGACAGCGACGGCAGCAAAATAGTCCCCAGCGCCACGCCCAGTACGCCAGACGGAAACTCCATTAAACGGTCGGCGTAGTACATCCACGACACGGAACCTGAGGCAAGAAACGAAGCAAAAATGGTGTTGATGATCAAGGAGATCTGACTAACAGAAACACCAAGGATCGCCGGACCCATCTGTTTCACCACGCGCATTGCTCCTGCATCGTGAAAGTTAATGCGCGGCAGAACCAACATGCCGATCTTCTTCAGGTGCGGTAGCTGATACACCAGTTGCAGTATACCGCCCACCGTAACAGCCCACGCCAGCGCCAGCACCGGCGGATTAAAGTACGGTGCAGCAAACAGCGCAAAACCAATCATGCTGATGTTAAGTAACGTCGGGGCAAATGCCGGAATCGAGAAACGGTTCCAGGTATTCAAAATAGCCCCCACCAGCGATGCTAGGGAGATCAGCAAAATATAGGGAAAAGTGATCTGCAATAGCTGAGTGGTCAGCGCGAATTTGTCGGCGGTGTCAGCAAAGCCCGGCGCGGTCACCATTATCACCCACGGTGCGGCGAGCATCCCGGCAACGGTCACAACCGCCAGTGCCAGCGTCAGCAGGCCCGAGACATAAGAGACAAAGACCCGAGTTGCATCTTCACCTTGCTTGCTTTTATATTCCGCCAGAATCGGCACGAATGCCTGGGAGAATGCCCCTTCGGCAAAGATACGGCGCAACAAGTTAGGAAGTTTGAAAGCGACGAAAAAAGCGTCGGTTGCCATCCCTGCGCCAAAAATTCTGGCGACAATAGCGTCACGAGCAAAGCCAAGCACACGCGAAAACATGGTCATCGAGCTGACGGCGGCCAGCGATTTTAATAAATTCATTGGTGTTCTAATCCAGACCCACGAACAAAACGCCTGCAACGCAGGCGCTGAAAGAGGCGAATAGTCTACCTGGATTATGGTGAATTGCTACCGCCAGATGTTACAGGGTTTATTCACTCATCGCGTCTCGCCAGAGTTTGTCAACGATGCGCTGCGCCAGTACTGCCTGCTC
Organism: Escherichia sp. MOD1-EC6098; assembly: GCF_002965865.1. Classification (NCBI taxonomy): domain Bacteria; kingdom Pseudomonadati; phylum Pseudomonadota; class Gammaproteobacteria; order Enterobacterales; family Enterobacteriaceae; genus Escherichia; species Escherichia sp. MOD1-EC6098. Next base: position 147,170 of record NZ_PTSN01000006.1, on the reverse strand, counting down.
ACCAGCAGTTTGTGGAACTGTCTGATTTTGCACGCATTCGATGAAATGATGCGCGCAGCCAACAAATCCACGCTGCTCGAGGGTACTTTGCCAGCCGGGAATCGGTTTGTGCACCACGCCCTGCCCGCGCTCCTCGCGCCATTCACGCATATCCGTAATGTCGATGAGCGCGCCGTCGGTCACGGCCTGCACCGTTTCACGCTGGCTACCAGCACGGCGATGCATGCAGGTGGTGATTTGCAAAGGCCCCACCGAAAAATGGTGCTCGGCAAACAACATTTCGCCAGACTCGTTAGTCAACAGCGAACCACCGTCAAGGGAGGCTTTGCCGCCAGACAGCCACAGAGCAGTGTCAACCACATGCAGATAATCATCCAGCAACGTGAAATAAAGATCGTGTGGCCCGACGCTATGAGTACGATGTTTATCCATTCTCAGCGACGCTGCGGTGGCAAGTTGCGTTTTTAGCTCACTGTAGAGCGGTGCAAAGCGACGGTTAAAACCGACCATCAACGTCAGTTTTTTCCGCGCCGCCAGTTCCACCAGCCGCTCGGCATCGCGCAGATTTTCTGCCAGGGGTTTATCGACACAGACATGAACGCCAGCGTTTAATAACGCACTGACCACTTCAAAATGACTGGCGGTGCTGGAGTGGACAAAAACTGCATCGCAACTGGCAGCAAGGTTAGATAACGAATCGGCATAAGGAATGCGCCAGCTTTCACAAATGGGTAGAGCTTTCTCGCGCGTTGGCGACCATGCCCCCTGTAACGTCCAGTCAGACGCTGCCGCCAGCACCGGTAACCACGCTTTTTGCGCGATCCCTCCTAACCCCACTACGCCGATACGTAATTTTTTCACTTTAATCTCCCAGATGGGCCAGCAACGAATCAAGACGCTGTTTCAGTTCTGCCACTTCGATTTCCAGTGCTTCGACACGGGCCTGTAAATCACCTTCAACCGCCTTCGACGGTTCCGTTACCACAGGTTGCTCATCTATCTCACCACTGAAAAGATGCATATAGCGACTTTCGCGTTTACCCGGTTCGCGAGCCAGACGCACCACAAAAGGGCCATCTTCGCGATTCGCCAGTTGTTCCAGCGTCGACTCTACTTCCGCCATATCGCTAAATTCATACATTCGCGCCGCGCGGCTGCGCAGTTCACCCGGCGTCTGGGCACCACGCAATAACAACGTGGTGATTAACGCCACTTCTGCGGCGCTCAGTTTCAGATCGCCAAATTCTGAATTACAAAAGCGTTGCTCATATTTGGTGACCCGATTACCAAAACCGCTCACCGTGCGTAAATAATGACGTTTTACCAGATTATCCAACTGCTCCTGCACTTCAGATTCGCTTAAGTTCATTACCGGTTCACGGTTCGTTTTCTGATTACAGGCCGTGACTACGCTATTCACGGAGAGCGGGTATTGCTCCGGCGTCGTCACCTGTTTTTCCAGTAAACAGCCAATCACGCGGGCTTCCAGTGCGGTAAGTTGATACTTCATAACATTCTCCTTAGCGGCCGGGCGTCCAGTCCGGGGTGGTTAATGCCGTCAGCACGTGATCGCGCCATTGTCCATCAATCAACAGATAATCTTTCGCATAACCTTCTTTTTCAAAACCCAGTCGCGCCAGCAAATCACCGCTACGTTTATTGTGCGGCATATAGTTGGCCATAATGCGATGAATGTGTTGGGTACGCTGCATATAACGAATGGCGGCGGTCAGGGCTTCAAACATTAGCCCCTTGCCCTGCCATTTTTGTCCGATTGAATAACCGAGATAGCAGGCATGGAAAGATCCTCGCACCACATTAGAAAAATTGGCAACGCCAATAATCTCTTTCTCATCCGGGTCGAACAACCCAAAATAGAATGCAGAACCTTGTTTATGAAATTCATTAATCATGCTTAACCTGGCCTGCCAGCCTGAAGGATAGCAGTGGCTTTCGTCGCGCACTGGTTCCCAGGGCTTGAGAAAATGGCGATTTTCTGCGTAATAGTCCGCCAGCCGCCAGGCATCACGTTCATGCACCAGACGCACGACCAGTCGGTCTGTGGTTAAGCGCACTTTTGGCACGTTACTACGATAGCCAAACATTCTATACCTACTCCTTCCCGTAACGTCTTTAATACGCTGTAAGTATTACTATACCTGCGCAACCAGAACCTGTGAAAAGTCCAAAATGCCATTTCCTGCATTATTCACATATTTGATAAAAACTCTCTATCAAAGAGGACTTTCGATAAAAAAATATTGTCCCGGGAAATATGGGAAAAGTATTAGCGACCATGCAGAATAGAAAGTGCTCATCTTTTATTTCCCGGGAGGGGAAATGTCGCGCGTTTCACAGGCCAGGAACCTGGGTAAATATTTCCTGCTCATCGATAATATGCTGGTCGTGCTGGGGTTCTTTGTTGTCTTCCCCCTGATCTCTATCCGCTTCGTTGATCAAATGGGCTGGGCAGCCGTGATGGTCGGTATTGCTCTCGGTCTGCGTCAGTTCATTCAGCAAGGTTTAGGCATTTTTGGCGGCGCAATTGCCGACCGCTTTGGCGCAAAACCGATGATCGTCACCGGAATGCTGATGCGCGCCGCGGGATTTGCCACTATGGGGATCGCCCACGAGCCATGGATGCTGTGGTTTTCCTGCCTTCTCTCAGGTCTTGGCGGTACTCTGTTCGATCCGCCGCGTTCGGCACTGGTGGTCAAATTGATCCGCCCGCAACAGCGTGGACGTTTTTTCTCCCTGTTGATGATGCAGGACAGTGCTGGTGCGGTCATTGGCGCATTATTAGGTAGCTGGCTGTTGCAATACGATTTCCGCCTGGTCTGCGCGACGGGTGCAATTTTGTTTGTGCTGTGTGCGGCATTTAATGCCTGGTTGTTACCGGCATGGAAACTTTCTACCGCGCGTACGCCAGTCCGCGAAGGCATGGCCCGCGTGATGCGCGATAAACGTTTTGTCACCTATGTTCTGACGCTGGCAGGCTACTACATGCTGGCCGTTCAGGTAATGCTGATGCTGCCGATTATGGTCAACGATATCGCCGGAGCGCCCTCTGCCGTTAAATGGATGTATGCCATTGAAGCGTGTCTCTCCTTAACGTTGCTTTACCCTATCGCCCGCTGGAGCGAAAGACGTTTTCGTCTGGAACACCGATTGATGGCTGGGCTATTGGTCATGTCGTTAAGCATGATACCGGTTGGAATGGTCAGCAATCTGCAACAACTCTTCACCCTGATTTGTCTATTTTATATCGGTTCAATCATTGCCGAACCTGCGCGTGAAACCCTAAGCGCCTCGCTGGCAGATGCACGAGCGCGCGGCAGCTATATGGGGTTTAGTCGTCTGGGCCTGGCGATTGGCGGTGCTATCGGTTATGTCGGTGGCGGCTGGCTGTTTGACCTGGGTAAATCGGCGCAGCAACCAGAACTACCGTGGATAATGTTGGGCATTATTGGCATCATCACCTTCGTTGCGATGGGGTGGCAATTTAGCCAGAAACGCGCTACGCGTCGGTTGCTGGAACGCGACGCCTGAAAATGCCATGCTTTCTGTTACCATTGTTCGCCCAGTCAATCTACTCGCCGCAGCAACCTGTTATTACCTGTCGCCGCTGTTTTCAGTTTTTTCTGCTGGCGGGTTTAACGCTGGTGACACATGCTGCGTTGTGTCAGGATATTGACGCAGATTTCATGTCGAGGACTACCATGAACAAGTTTTTATTTGCCGCTGCATTGATCATCAGCGGCCTGCTCGTTGGCTGTAATCAACTCACCCAGTACACGATTAGCGAACAAGAAATTAACCAGTCGCTTGCGAAACATAATAATTTCTCAAAAGATATCGGTTTGCCCGGTGTGGCTGATGCCCATATCGTTCTGACAAATCTGGCCAGTCAAATTGGCCGCGAAGAGCCAAATAAGATCACCTTAACCGGTGATGCCAATCTGGATATGAACTCTCTTTTCGGCAGCCAGAAAGCAACCATGAAACTGAAGCTGAAGGCGCTGCCGGTGTTTGATAAAGAAAAAGGCGCGATCTTCCTGAAAGAGATGGAAGTGGTCGACGCAACGGTGCAGCCAGAAAAAATGCAAACGGTAATGCAAACATTGCTTCCCTATTTGAACCAGGCACTACGCAATTACTTCAACCAGCAACCGGCTTACGTTCTGCGCGAAGATGGTAGTCAGGGTGAAGCAATGGCGAAAAAACTGGCGAAAGGTATTGAGGTGAAACCTGGCGAAATTGTCATTCCGTTTACTGATTAAACACGAAGGGCGCATTCGCGCCCTTTATTTTTCGTGCAAAGGAAAACGTTTCCGCTTATCCTTTGTGTCCGGCAAAAACATCCCTTCAGCCGGAGCATAGAGATTAATGACTGCACCATCCCAGGTATTAAAGATCCGCCGCCCAGACGACTGGCACCTTCACCTCCGCGATGGCGACATGTTAAAAACTGTCGTGCCGTATACCAGCAAAACTTATGGCCGGGCCATCGTTATGCCCAATCTGGCTCCGCCCATAACGACCGTCGAAGCTGCCGTAGCGTATCGCCAGCGTATTCTTGACGCCGTACCTGCCGGACACGATTTCACCCCGCTGATGACCTGTTATTTAACAGATTCGCTGGCCCCCAATGAATTGGAGCGTGGATTTAACGAAGGCGTGTTCACCGCGGCAAAACTTTACCCGGCAAACGCTACCACCAACTCCAGCCACGGTGTGACGTCGGTTGACACTATCATGCCGGTACTTGAGCGAATGGAAAAAATTGGCATGCCGCTGCTGGTGCACGGAGAAGTTACACACGCCGATATCGACATTTTTGACCGTGAAGCCCGCTTTATTGAAACGGTTATGGAGCCACTGCGCCAGCGCCTGACTGCGCTGAAAGTGGTTTTTGAGCACATCACCACTAAAGATGCTGCCGAATATGTTCGTGACGGTAATGAATTGCTGGCCGCTACTATTACCCCCCAGCATCTGATGTTTAATCGTAACCATATGCTGGTTGGCGGTGTACGTCCGCACCTGTACTGCCTGCCCATTCTCAAACGTAATGTGCATCAACAGGCACTGCGTGAGCTGGTCGCCAGTGGCTTTAATCGCGTTTTTCTCGGGACTGACTCCGCACCACATGCACGTCATCGCAAAGAGAGTAGCTGCGGTTGTGCAGGCTGTTTTAATGCACCAACGGCGCTGGGCAGTTACGCCACTGTATTTGAAGAAATGGATGCGTTGCAGCACTTTGAAGCGTTCTGTTCTTTAAACGGCCCGCAGTTCTATGGTTTACCGGTCAACGAATCGTTTATTGAACTGGTACGCGAAGAGCAACAAGTTGCTGAAAGCATCGCTCTGACCGACGACACGCTGGTGCCATTCCTGGCCGGAGAAACGGTTCGCTGGACAGTTAAACAATAAAAAAACGTAGCACCCTGTTGTCATTAGGTTATTTTACCTGTATAAATAACCAGTATATTTAACAGGGGGCTATTATGAGAATTGAAGTCACCATCGCGAAAACTTCTCCATTACCTGCCGGGGCTATTGACGCTCTGGCAGGTGAACTTTCCCGCCGTATTCAGTCTGCGTTTCCTGATAACGAAAGCCATGTGTCTGTTCGTTATGCTTCAGCCAATAATTTATCGGTTATTGGCGCGACAAAAGAAGATAAACAACGTATTAGCGAAATTCTGCAAGAAACATGGGAAAGCGCAGATGACTGGTTCGTTAGCGAATAATATGCAGTAATGTTTGTTTTGCCGGGTCGCCCCGGCTTTTTTATTTTGCGTACAAATCTTCTACACTTCCTCAAAATAATTGCACAATATGCTAAAAAAATATGAATGACATGCTGTTTTATTGTTCATATAAATCTTAAAACCAAAAAAATATCTCTTTCCCCCTTTAAAAATTCGGTGAACACCCTTACTTATTGGTATACTGAAGTTGCTTCAGATAAAAACGCATTGAACCTCGAATAACGTTGTCTAGTAACACGAATTAGGGGGCCATGATGGAAAAAAACAATGAAGTCATTCAGACTCATCCGCTCGTAGGGTGGGACATCAGCACCGTTGATAGCTATGATGCGCTGATGTTGCGTTTGCACTACCAGACCCCAAATAAGTCCGAGCAGGAAGGGACTGAAGTTGGTCAGACACTCTGGTTAACTACTGATGTTGCCAGACAATTTATTTCGATATTAGAAGCAGGAATCGCCAAAATTGAATCTGGTGATTTCCATGTAAATGAGTATCGGCGTCATTAACATGACATGACCATCCACCCAAAAGGCACCTGACCGGTGCCTTTACCATTTCTGGGTTGTATATCTGCATTCACTTAATTACTCTGCTTGTACCATGAGAGCAGAGAGAAAAAAATGAAATACGATCTCATCATTATTGGCAGCGGTTCCGTAGGTGCTGCAGCCGGGTATTATGCCACCCAGGCCGGTTTGAAAGTGCTGATGACCGACGCCCATATGCCACCACATCAACACGGCAGTCACCACGGTGATACGCGATTAATTCGCCATGCTTATGGTGAAGGCGAAAAATATGTTCCGTTAGTGCTTCGCGCGCAAACGTTGTGGGATGAACTCTCCCATTACAACGAAGAAGACCCTATTTTTGTGCGCTCTGGCGTCATCAACCTTGGTCCATCTGACTCCAAATTCCTCACCAACGTTGCCCACAGTGCGGAACAGTGGCAACTCAACGTCGAAAAACTGGATGCGCAAGCGATTATGGCCCGCTGGCCGGAAATACGCGTCCCGGACAACTACATCGGCTTATTTGAAGCTGATTCCGGCTTTTTGCGCAGTGAACTGGCGATTAAAACCTGGATCAAACTGGCGAATGAAGCTGGCTGCGCGCAACTGTTTAATTGCCCGGTCACCGCTATTCACCATGATGACAACGGCGTAACTATTACAACGGCTGATGGCGAGTATCAGGCAAAGAAAGCGATCGTCTGCGCGGGAACCTGGGTAAAAGACCTGCTACCAGAACTCCCGATTCAGCCAGTACGCAAAGTATTTGCCTGGTATCAGGCAGATGGTCGTTATAGCATTAAAAATAAATTTCCGGCGTTTACTGGCGAACTGCCCAATGGCGATCAATATTACGGTTTTCCTGCCGAAAATGACGCTCTGAAGATTGGTAAACATAACGGTGGTCAGGTGATTCATTCCGCGGATGAACGAGTTCCATTTGCGGAAATTACCAGCGACGGTTCTGAAGCCTTCCCATTCTTGCGCCAGGTGTTGCCAGGTATTGGCTGCTGCCTGTACGGCGCTTCCTGCACCTATGATAATTCGCCTGACGAAGATTTTATTATCGATACCCTGCCCGGTCACGATAATACGCTGCTGATTACCGGCCTGAGTGGGCACGGCTTTAAATTTGCGTCGGTTTTAGGGGAAATAGCCGCTGACTTTGCACAAGACAAAAAAAGCAATTTTGATTTGACGCCATTCAGACTTTCCCGCTTCCAATAATCATCATTACGGCCTCCAAAATGAGGCCGTTTTTACAGGAGTTTTTTAATGCGTCGTTTGGTGAACTATCTCATCAATAATATTCGCGAACACCTCATGCTTTATCTTGTTCTTTGGTCACTGCTGGCGATTATGGATCTCATCTATGTATTTTATTTCTAACCCGTAATCACTGACATAAATTGACAAATATTTAATATCTCTTTCATTTGGTGTGAAAATTTGAATAAGCTTATTCCTGCAATAACCGCATTCACCAGATTTCACTCATCCTGAAACAACTAAACTTATGAAGATCTCTTCATTATTAAATCAAAATTATTGAAATAAAAATAAATATCATTCGAATTGTTATTTTTAAGTTGCAATTCATTCTCCGACACGCCATTTTCATTCTCTCGCAAATATGTTTCGGATGCCCTTATGCCACTTACAAATACCCCTGAACGCTATGGCGTTATATCAACAGCCTTTCATTGGCTAAGTGCAATCATTGTCTATGGCATGTTTGCTTTGGGTCTGTGGATGGTAACGCTCAGTTATTACGATGGCTGGTATCACAAAGCACCAGAACTGCATAAAAGCATCGGTATTCTGTTAATGATGGGGCTGGTTGTTCGTATTCTGTGGCGTGTCATATCCCCACCGCCAGGTCCGTTGCAAAATTATTCGCTTATGACTCGTCTTGGTGCAAAGACTGGACATCTTGCGCTGTACCTCTTGCTCTTCGCCATTGGCATCAGTGGCTATCTGATCTCTACCGCCGATGGCAAACCGATCAGCGTTTTTGGCTGGTTTGACGTTCCCGCAACCCTTGCCGATACTGGCGCGCAGGCTGACTTAGCCGGTGCCCTGCATTTTTGGCTGGCGTGGAGCGTGATCGTTCTGTCCGTTATGCACGGATTTATGGCTCTGAAGCATCATTTCATCGATAAAGACGACACCCTGAAGCGCATGCTGGGAAAATCGTCATCTGACTATGGAGTTTAAAAAATGAAAAAAAGCCTGCTTGGTTTAACCTTCGCTTCACTGATGTTCTCTGCCGGTTCAGCTATCGCCGCCGATTATAAAATTGACAAAGAAGGCCAGCACGCCTTTGTCAATTTCCGCATCCAGCATCTGGGTTACAGTTGGTTGTACGGCACATTTAAAGATTTCGACGGTACATTTACGTTTGATGAAAAGGATCCTGCAGCCGATAAAGTGAATGTGACTATTAACACCACCAGTGTTGATACCAATCACGCCGAGCGCGATAAACATCTCCGCAGCGCGGATTTCCTTAATACAGCAAAATATCCGCAGGCAACCTTCTCCTCCACCAGCGTGAAGAAAAACGGTGACGAGCTGGATATTACTGGTGATCTGACGCTGAATGGCGTGACCAAACCAGTAACGCTGGAAGCGAAATTGATTGGCCAGGGCGACGATCCATGGGGCGGTAAACGTGCGGGTTTTGAGGCTGAAGGGAAAATTAAGCTAAAAGACTTCAATATCAAGACAGATTTAGGCGCGGCTTCGCAGGAAGTTGATCTGATTATTTCGGTTGAAGGCATACAACAGAAGTAGTGCTGAGATGTTGCCGGATGACACGCATCCGGCACGAATGTTTATTCTGTTGGATCAGGAATAACCAGTGTCATGTTCAGGCGTCCACGTGATTTATTAAAGATCTTATTGCCATTTTCCCGCCCGGCACGGAGACGTCGCTGTTCTTCTGGCGGTAACGCGCTTTCTTCACAGCAAATCTCACTACAACAGCCTTTGAATTTCTCGGCGCACGCCGGACACTGAATGAACAGCAGGTGGCAACCATCATTTTTGCAGTTGGTATGGCTGTCGCACGGTGTGCCACATTGATGACAATGCGCGATAATTTCATCAGAGATGCGCTCTCCCATCCGCTCATCAAAAACGAAATTTTTACCAATAAAGCGGACCGGCAGACCTTGTTCCCGCGCTTTGCGGGCGTATTCAATAATGCCGCCTTCGATATGCCAGACTTTATTGAATCCGCTATGTTTCATCCAGGCACTGGCCTTTTCGCAACGAATACCACCGGTGCAGTACATCACGATTTTTTTATCTTTATGCGCCTGCATCATCTCAACCGCTTTCGGCAGTTGCTCACGGAAGGTATCAGCCGGAATTTCGAGCGCGTTTTCAAAATGCCCCACTTCGTATTCATAGTGGTTGCGCATGTCGATAAACAGCGTATCTGGATCGTCAAGCATGGCGTTCACTTCCGCCGCTTGTAGATATTCCCCGACGTTACTGGCGTCAAATTGAGGATCGTCAATACCATCGGCAACAATTCGTTCGCGGACTTTCATGCGCAGCACCCAGAAGGATTTCCCGTCATCATCCAGCGCAATATTCAGACGTAATCCGTTTAAAGCAGGGTCAAAAGCATAAAGCTGTGCGCGAAATGTCTCTACGTTGCTCGCCGGTACGCTGATTTGTGCGTTGATCCCTTCACGTGCCAGATAGACCCGCCCAAAGACATTCAACGCAGTAAATAGCTGATATAAAGCATCGCGGGTCGCCCTGGGATCGGCAATTTGGAAATATTTATAGAACGACATGGTGGTGCGTGGTTCGCTCTCGGTCAGCATTTTGGCTTTCAGCGCGTCATTAGAAATGCGGTTGTGTAACACTGGCATGGTGTACGGTTCCTGCGGGTGGGTAAGTAAAAATCCGCGGCATCATATAGCAATTATCGATAATTAACATCCACACATTTTACGCTACATTTGCACATTAAAAATTAATAATGGTTTACATGCGCGGCAATTTCACCCAATCCCCGGTCACAAATTTTGGTTGCGGACGAAAAAATGCGACAATACATACAATTGCCCGTATAGGTTGAAAGACAGGATTGATATGACGAATCTACCCAAGTTCTCCACCGCACTGCTTCATCCGCGTTATTGGTTAACCTGGTTGGGTATTGGCGTACTTTGGTTGGTCGTTCAGTTACCCTACCCAATTATCTACCGCCTCGGCATCGCGGCGGGACGACTGGCGTTACGTTTTATGAAACGACGCGCCAAAATTGTGCACCGCAACCTGGAACTGTGCTTCCCGGAGATGAGTGAACAGGAACGCCGTGAAATGGTGGTGAAGAATTTCGAATCCGTTGGCATGGGGCTGATGGAGACTGGCATGGCATGGTTCTGGCCGGACCGTCGGGTTGCCCGTTGGACAGAAGTGATCGGCATGGAACATATCCGTGACGTGCAGGCACAAAAGCGCGGCATCCTGTTAGTTGGCATCCATTTTCTGACTCTGGAACTGGGCGCAAGGCAATTTGGTATGCAGGAACCGGGTATCGGTGTCTATCGCCCGAACGATAATCCATTGATCGACTGGCTGCAAACCTGGGGGCGTCTGCGTTCGAATAAATCGATGCTCGATCGCAAAGATTTAAAAGGAATGATTAAAGCACTGAAGAAAGGCGAAGTGGTCTGGTATGCACCAGATCACGATTACGGTCCACGCTCAAGCGTTTTTGTGCCGCTGTTTGCCGTTGAACAGGCGGCGACCACCAGCGGCACCTGGATGCTGGCCAGAATGTCTGGTGCGTGTCTGGTGCCGTTTGTTCCGCGTCGTAAGCCAGATGGCAAAGGGTATCAATTGATCATGCTGCCGCCAGAGTGTTCACCTCCGCTGGATAACGCTGAAACCACCGCTGCGTGGATGAATAAAGTGGTAGAAAAATGCATCATGATGGCGCCGGAACAGTACATGTGGCTGCATCGTCGCTTTAAAACGCGCCCGCAAGGCGTACCTTCTCGCTATTAATACATATTCACAGGCCGGATAAGATGCCTGCATCACATCCGGCCTGTCAGCATCAAATCCCCTGATTTAGCGATAAAAGCTCTCTGCGTTGCACCACCTATAAGTCAGGCGCATAATTAGTGTGCTTATTTTTTCTTCTTATGTTCACCGCGCCTGGCGCACCAACAGCGGATTGCTATGTCACCCTCTGATAATGACACCTCCATAAACTGGAAACGAAACCTGATCGTTGCCTGGCTAGGTTGTTTTCTCACCGGCGCCGCCTTCAGTCTGGTGATGCCGTTCTTACCCCTCTACGTTGAGCAACTTGGCGTCACCGGTCACAGTGAGCTGAATATGTGGTCCGGAATTGTCTTCAGTATTACCTTTTTATTTTCTGCTATCGCCTCCCCGTTTTGGGGCGGGCTTGCCGATCGCAAAGGCCGAAAAATTATGCTATTGCGCTCGGCTCTCGGGATGGGCATCGTGATGGTGTTGATGGGGTTGGCGCAAAATATCTGGCAGTTCCTGATCCTGCGGGCGCTACTGGGGCTGCTCGGTGGATTTGTTCCCAACGCCAACGCCTTAATCGCCACCCAGGTCCCACGCAACAAAAGCGGCTGGGCGCTGGGGACACTCTCTACCGGTGGGGTTAGTGGCGCGTTGCTCGGCCCAATGGCTGGCGGTCTGCTCGCGGATAGCTACGGCTTACGTCCGGTGTTCTTTATCACCGCTAGCGTGCTGCTACTCTGTTTTTTTGTCACCCTATTTTGTATCAAAGAAAAATTCCAACCGGTCAGCAAAAAAGAGATGCTGCACATGCGGGAAGTCGTAACGTCACTTAAAAACCCAAAACTGGTACTCAGCCTGTTTGTCACGACGTTAATTATCCAGATTGCCACCGGTTCAATCGCCCCAATCCTGACGCTGTATGTCCGCGAACTGGCCGGCAATGTCAGTAATATCGCGTTTATCAGCGGGATGATCGCCTCAGTCCCCGGCGTGGCAGCTCTACTTAGCGCACCACGACTCGGCAAACTTGGCGATCGAATCGGACCAGAAAAGATTCTGATAACTGCGCTGATCTTTTCTGTACTGCTGTTGATCCCAATGTCTTATGTCCAGACGCCATTGCAACTGGGGATTTTACGGTTTTTACTCGGTGCTGCAGATGGTGCTTTGCTCCCCGCCGTACAGACGCTGCTGGTTTACAATTCGACCAACCAAATCGCCGGTCGCATTTTCAGTTATAACCAGTCGTTTCGTGATATTGGCAACGTTACGGGGCCATTGATGGGGGCCGCTATCTCAGCAAACTATGGCTTCCGGGCAGTATTTCTGGTTACTGCCGGAGTCGTTCTGTTTAACGCTGTCTATTCCTGGAACAGCCTGCGTCGCCGCCGATTCCCCCAGGTATCGAACTGATTTTTCGCCTTTCATACTTGCAAAAGCGGAGAATCAGCTATTCTTTCCCTGAATACCTCATCAAATCAAAGGGAGAATCGTGATGACTATGTACGCAACGCTTGAAGAAGCCATTGATGCCGCACGCGAAGAATTTCTTGCTGATAATCCCGGCATCGACGCCGAAGAAGCGAATGTGCAACAGTTCAATGTCCAAAAATACATTCTGCAAGATGGCGACATTATGTGGCAGGTTGAGTTTTACGCCGATGAAGGCGAAGAAGGTGAATGCCTGCCAATGTTCAGTGGAGAAGCCGCACAGAGCATATTTGATGGCGATTATGATGAGATTGAAATCCGCCAGGAATGGCAGGAAGAAAATACTCTGCATGAATGGGACGAAGGCGAATTCCAGCTTGAGCCTCCGCTGGATACCGAAGAAGGGCGCACAGCAGCCGATGAGTGGGATGAACGTTAATTACTCATATGCTCCGTGGTGAATGTCGATCGGCAGCAGTAAGGTATCAAAGACTAAAGAGAATGGAAGATCAAGGATCGTGACATAGCGCCATGCGGAGTCACGCACATCCCATTGCACACCTGGATAATATTGATTGCCATGCCCCTGCCCCGGTATGGTGCGGCTGATGATGCTGCCACAACCACTCAGCAAAGCAACCATGATGCCTACCAAAATGAAACGCATTCGTACCCTCTTCTGTAAAAAAATACCGGCATTACGCCGGTATTTTTATTGGCTCGTTGTTTTTGCCGGATGTGGCGTGAACGTCTTATCCGATCTACGAAACCTTGCAAATTCAATATATTGCAGGTAACTACGCTTTATTGCGAAGCCACATCCGGTTTACGTAATGCCAGTGGATTCAGCTTTATCCCTTCGTAGTAACTCACCCATGAAGAATATTTCTCCGGGGAATTCCACACACGGAAATGCAGGCGTGCCATGGTCACCGGATCGCTCAACAGCACCAGGCGGCGATCGCGATTCAGCTTCTCTGGCGTCTCGTTCAGCGCCTGTTCAACGTGGCGATCGCGGGCGATTTCCAGCACCTTACTGGCGCGGTGACGCGCGGTGGCCATTGCCATTGCCAGGGCATTAAACGACGGATTAAACACCGCGTGCATAAAGCCATCGTCGAGAGAACGTTGACGGTTCATCTCAAGGAAACGATCGGTATCGACCAGTACCTGCGGCGGTGAATACTCTTCCGGGATCAGGAACAGTTTCCAGCGTTTCGTGCGCAAACCAACGGTTGTACGGCTGGAGATCACCGAAACAAACGGTGACAGGATCAACGAGAAGACAATCGGTGCCAGCCAGAACAGAAAACGCAGATCCAGCCACGCCATACCGACCGCCCACACTAACCCCAGCAATAACTGAGAGCCGTGGCGTTTAAACGCTTCGCCCCAGGAAGTGGAGTCATCATCACGCTGCGGTGAATTCCACACCACTTCCCAACCGAGGAAGGCGCTGACCACGAATACCGTATGAAACAGCATGCGTACCGGTGCCAACAACACGGAGAACAGCACTTCTAACAACAACGATAACGTCACGCGCCAGAAGCCGCCATACTCTTTCGTCCCTTTGCACCAGATGAGCAAAATACTCAACAACTTCGGCAGGAACAGCAGCACCATGGTCGAGGCAAACAGCGCAATAGCCAGTTCAGGACGCCACTGTGGCCACACCGGGAACAACTGCCGTGGTTGCAGAAAGTATTGCGGCTCGGTCAGCGCGTGCACTACCTGCAATGCGGTAGAAAGCGCGAGGAACATAAACCACAGCGGTGCGGAAAGATAAGACATCACACCTGTCAGGAACACCGCGCGGTGTACCGGGTGCATCCCTTTCACCAGGAACAGACGGAAGTTCATCAGGTTACCGTGGCACCAGCGGCGGTCACGTTTTAGCTCATCAAGCAGATTAGGCGGCAACTCTTCATAAGAGCCAGGAAGATCGTAAGCAATCCATACCCCCCAGCCTGCACGGCGCATCAGTGCGGCTTCCACAAAGTCATGCGAAAGAATTGAACCAGCAAATGATCCTTCACCAGGCAGCGGTGCCAGCGCACAATGCTCGATAAACGGTTTCACGCGGATTATCGCGTTATGCCCCCAGTAGTGCGACTCACCGAGTTGCCAGAAGTGCAAACCGGCAGTGAACAATGGCCCATAGACACGGGTAGCAAACTGCTGGCAGCGCGCATACAGCGTATCCATACCGGACGCTTTCGGTGAAGACTGGATAATCCCGGCATTCGGATTGGCTTCCATCAGGCGCACCAGACCACACAAGCAATCACCGGTCATCACTGAGTCGGCATCCAGCACCACCATGTAGCTGTACTGACTGCCCCAACGACGGCAGAAGTCATCGATATTACCGCTCTTACGCTTCACGCGACGACGACGACGGCGATAGAAAATCTGACCTTCGCCACCGACTTCAGCGATCAGCTCCATCCACGCTTTTTGTTCTGCCACACAGATGTCTGGGTTGTAGCTGTCACTCAGAATATAGACATCAAAGTGTTGAGCATTGCCGGTGGCTTTTACCGATTCCCACGTTGCGCGCAAGCCTGCAAAGACGCGGTTCACATCCTCATTACAAATAGGCATGATCAATGCCGTGCGATGCTCCGGATTTAACGGCTCATCACCAACGGTTGACGCAGATATACTGTATTTATCGCGACCAATAAGTAACTGCAGGAAGCCCATCAGCGCCGTCCAGAACCCGGCAGACACCCAACAGAAAAGAACAGCGAAGAGGATCAGAATGCCGGTTTGCAGCATATAAGGCAGGAGCTGCATGAAGGAAACCCACAGATCCTGACCAACCATATCAACCGGATTAATCAACGCCCATCCCTGATACGGCAGAATCGTCTTCATGTACCAGGTGGCGACAACAGTTTGCGCCAACGTCAGGATAAGCAGGATGTAACGACGGATTGTCCCGACGGTACGCCACTTTTGCTCACTTTCCTGCTCTTCTTTGGTCAACCGGGCCAGATAGCGCGGCGTCACATCGCGCCCACGCAGACGATCCCAGAATCGCCCTACCGGATTAGTTCGCCACGGATCGGGAAACATAGAGGAGCGTTTTGCTTTCGGCATTGCCTGAAGCTGGTCGCGTCCTTCGTCGTCTTTAATTAACTGTCCATCAGCAAGCGAATCAGGCCAGGCTTGTTCCAGACGTGCCTTTACCGAGCCTTGTGGGGAGTCATCCTCCCGCGCATAGATCCGGTGTTCAGCATCCAGCGCCTGATGAACAGCGCGGATATCGGTCTTCGGCAATGCCGCTTTCTCGCTTGCAGAGATGGGCATTGCGTCAATGTACTCGGTTGTCTTATTCATTGGCAGGTAACTGGTAGCTCCAGGTTTCACTCAACGTCTGATCGGCATTCACCAGCGCAGCACGCATTTCAGTGGTTTTCTTGGCATCTTTCACTTTCACACGCATCACCAGACGCCAGCCTTTAGTAACCGGGTTATAACGCACCGTGCTTTCGACAATCTCACCATTATCGCCAATGCTGGTTTGCGCGGTGACCGGCGTATCCTCTGGCAGTTTTTTCATTTCTGCGCCGGTGAAATCGACCACAAAGGCAATAGTGCCATCAGGCTGGCGAATCAGGTTCGACTGCTTTACATCGCCCGTTGAACGGCGCGTCTGCTGCACCCAGGCGTTATCAGGCGCGTGAAGTTTGTCTTCGTCACGACTGAAGGTGATGGTGTATTTAAAGTTCATCTCTTTGCCCGGCTCCGGCAACTGATCCGGTGTCCAGTAAGCGACGATGTTATCGTTGGTTTCATCGTTGGTTGGAATTTCTACCAGCTCAACGCTGCCTTTACCCCACTCCCCTTTCGGCGTTACCCAGGCGCTAGGACGCAAATCATAACGATCGTCGAGATCTTCAAAACGGGAGAAATCGCGGCCGCGTTGCAGTAGACCGAAACCTTGAGGGTTCTCCATCGAGAAACTGCTGATCGCCAGATGTTTCGGGTTGTTCAGCGGACGCCAGATCCACTCACCGTTACCAGCATGGATAGAAAGGCCGTTAGAATCGTGCAATTCCGGACGATAGTTATTCGCCGGAGATGGCTGATTCGGCCCGAACAGGAACATACTGGTTAACGGTGCAACGCCCAGTTTGCCGACTTTATCGCGCAGGTAAATTTTCGATTGCACATCAACAACCGTGTCACGTCCCGGCATAACAACGAACTTGTAAGCGCCTGTCGCACGCGGCGAATCAAGCAGCGCATAAATCGTTAAACGTTTGTCAGTCGGTTTTGGACGCTCGATCCAGAATTCTTTAAATCGCGGAAATTCTTCACCGGATGGCAAAGCGGTATCAATTGCCAGGCCACGGGCAGAAAGACCGTAAACCTGACCTGCGCCAATCACGCGAAAATAGCTGGCCCCGAGCATGCTGACGATTTCATCGTTTTTATCTTTGCTGTTGATCGGGTAAAGCACTTTAAAACCGGCGAAGCCAAGGTCTTTTACCGTGTCTTTGTCATGCTGAACATCACCGAAAGTGAAATAATCCGGACTGTATTTGATTCTTTTTACTGCCGTTGCGGTGACTTCGTTGATTTTGACCGGCGTGTCGAAGTACATACCTTGATGGTAGAACTCGAGCTTGAATGGGGTCTTCAGATTGTTCCAGTAGGCTTTGTCATGATTAAACTGGATCTGCTGATAGTCCGCGTATTTCATGTCGCGGAAAACGGAGGGCAAATTACTTTTAGGTGCCTCATAGCCTTTCCCGGCTAAGGATTGAGCTTGCTTTGCGACATCGTCAATGCTGAAGGCCCAGCCTGGCGATGTATACAGAGTTAACATTACTGCAGCGCTCAACCAACGCATTTTCATCATTTGTAGTTTATGTTTCATAATAAGTAAGCACTTCCCCCTTTGTGTGCTTATATCGATCCGATCTATTTTAATGGATAACCAGCCATTCCGACAACAGAATCCCGGTATTATTCGGCGTACCGGCTCATGGATTAAGCACCTGATTGCAACCGTTTTCACTTTCCGTGCTTCTCCTAAAGACAGAAGGAGCGAGTTCGTGTAGGGTTTGCCAGCAAATTTATTTATCAACCGTCTTACAGGCGCTTCCATTTTGGTTCGTGGTAGCGGTTATGCCGCATAAAAACACACTTGAAATCTGCGCCACATGTGGTCAGGTCAGTGTCGCTACGGCAAAAGCCTAAAGGCATTACCCGGTCGGGATAAGACGAAAAATCCGAGATTAGTTAACCATATATGAATCCAGTACCCGCGCAGCGTGAATATTTCCTCGACTCCATCCGCGCATGGTTGATGTTGTTAGGGATCCCTTTTCATATTTCTTTAATTTATTCAAGCCACACCTGGCATGTGAATAGCGCAGAACCATCATGGTGGCTGACGCTTTTTAACGATTTTATCCACGCCTTCCGTATGCAGGTATTTTTCGTTATTTCCGGGTATTTTTCCTACATGCTGTTTTTGCGCTACCCATTGAAAAAATGGTGGAAAGTGCGCGTTGAGCGCGTAGGTATCCCGATGTTAACGGCAATTCCCCTGCTCACCTTGCCGCAATTCATTATGCTGCAATATGTCAAAGGCAAAGCGGAAAGCTGGCCTGGGCTATCATTGTATGACAAATATAATACTCTGGCCTGGGAATTAGTCTCGCATCTGTGGTTTTTACTGGTGCTGGTCGTTATGACGACACTGTGCGTGTGGATATTTAAGCGCATCAGAAATAATTTAGAAAATTCAGATAAGGCGAATAAATCTTTCTCGATGGTTAAGCTATCGATATTATTTTTCTGTCTGGGTGTTGGCTATGCAGCAATAAGAAGAACACTATTTATCATTTATCCGCCCATTTTAAGCGATGGCATGTTCAATTTTATTTTCATGCAGACGCTGTTTTATATGCCGTTCTTTATTCTCGGTGCACTGGCTTTCATTTTTCCTAACCTTAAAGCTTTGTTTACCACCCCATCTCGCGGCTGTACCCTCGCGGCAGCACTGGCATTTATGGCTTATTTGCTCAATCAACGTTACGGCAGTGGCGATGCTTGGATGTATGAAACTGAGTCGGTGATCACGATGGTGCTCGGACTGTGGATGGTTAATGTGGTCTTCTCCTTCGGCCACCGCCTGCTTAATTTTCAGTCGGCACGGGTAACTTATTTTGTCAACGCGTCGCTGTTTATCTACCTGGTTCACCACCCGTTAACGCTCTTTTTCGGCGCATACATCACCCCGCATATCACCTCAAATTGGCTTGGTTTTCTCTGCGGTCTGATATTTGTGATAGGGATTGCGATAATTCTGTACGAAATTCATTTACGCATTCCGTTGCTGAAGTTTTTATTCTCTGGCAAACCGAACGTGAAGCGTGAGAATGATAAAGCGCCAGCCCGTTAAGCCACGTTTATAATAACCATTCTACGGGCAATATTGACGCCAGTCTGACCATAACCCGCTTCCAGAAACTGGTTGCGGGTTCTTTTTTGAGGATAATATCTTCCTTCCCATGACGATCGACCCAGTTGATCCTTCCCCAACGATCCAAACGGAGCTGCCAGGCCGCATCATACTGACTCTGCATAAAGCGTTTATCGATTAATTGCGCCAGCGTTTCACTCTCTATCACCAGGCCCATTTCAGTATTGAGCAGCGTTGAACGCGGATCGAAATTGAATGAGCCAATAAACACAATTTTGCCATCGACACTAAACGTTTTGGCATGCAGACTTGCGCCAGAATTCCCGGTTATACCGCGATCGTGCAGCGTTCCGCTCTGTTCCCGCGTCGGCTTCAGTTCATATAATTCAACGCCATAGCGGAGCAATTTTTTGCGCCAGCGGGCATACCCAGCATGAACGACAGCGACATCGTTAGCGGCAAGTGAATTGGTTAAGATAGCTATCTTGACCCCTTTTCTCACCATTCGTAAAAGCTGCGCCACTCCCGCGCGCGTTGGCACAAAATAGGAAGAGATAATATCAATACGTTCGCTGGGTGAGCCCATGATATCGAACAGACGTTGCGGCAGCAGTGAATGGCGTTTTGCCTTGCCCTCCCCTTTCGCGGGATCATCACTTAATAAACGCGTTCTTGCCCAGACTAGCGGCAATTTCCCGTCAACCAGTTGATTTATAAAAGGACTTAACTCCATTTGGCGCAAATAGCGATGTGTCCCGCTGTCGTTGTACCAGGACGCAGGTAGCTCAATGCGGTCAGCCATTTCGCCATCGGGAACATCCAGCACCTGCTGCAACGGTGAAACCGATTTGCAATACCAGTAGCGGGCGAAATCATCGGCAACGTCCTCAACAACTGGCCCGATTGCCATGACATCTAAATCAGAAAAAAGCGGCTCTTCCCCCGCACCAAAATAAGCGTCGCCAATGTTTCGCCCGCCCACCAGCGTTACCACACCATCAACGGTAAAACTTTTATTATGCATACGGCGATTGAGGCGGGAAAAATCGGTGATATAGCCAAGCGGGCGCAACAAACGAAACGAGAAAGGATTGAAAAGCCGGACTTCAATACGCGGGTGACTATCGAGCAAGCGTAAAATGTCATCAAGCCCGGGGGTATTGTTGTCATCGAGCAACAACCGGACGCGAACGCCACGCTTCGCTGCGGCTAACAGGGCGGAAAACAGCAACCGCCCCGACATATCGTCCTGCCAAATGTAGTACTGAACATCCAGCGTATGTTCCGCCATTTCCGCCAGATAATATCTTGCGGCAAACGCATCCAGGCTTTTATCAAGAGGGAAAATGCCGCATTTTCCAGGATGTTGCGAGCAC
Organism: Escherichia sp. MOD1-EC6098; assembly: GCF_002965865.1. NCBI lineage: Bacteria > Pseudomonadati > Pseudomonadota > Gammaproteobacteria > Enterobacterales > Enterobacteriaceae > Escherichia > Escherichia sp. MOD1-EC6098. Next base: position 126,601 of record NZ_PTSN01000006.1, on the reverse strand, counting down.
AACGGCAGCACCGCGCTCGCCAGCCGGGGCAAATCATTCATCTCCTTGTTGGGTAAGGAGTCTTTCGTAGAGGTGGGCGTTTTCTGCATCATAACAGACAAAGTATGCTTGCTCAGGTAAAGCGTGACGGGTAATAAATTCCGAAACGGTTTTTACAGCTATTTCAGCCGCAGCAGCACGCGGGTAACCATATACACCAGTGCTAATGGCAGGAAAAGCCACTGACGAATAACCGTTCGCAGCCACCAGTCGCAGACTATTGAGATAGGCATCCTGCAATAACTGGTCTTCATTTTGTTCGCCCCCGCGCCAGACTGGCCCAACGGTATGCACAACTGCTTTGGCAGGAAGATCGCCTGCAAGAGTAATGACTGCATGTCCCGTAGGGCAATCGCCCTGTTGCTGACGAACTTTTAAACAAGCATCCAGCAAGGCCGGACCAGCAGCGCGATGAATAGCGCCATCAACACCGCCGCCCCCCATTAATGATGGATTTGCCGCATTAACAATAACATCAACGGCCAGTTTGGTAATATCACCCTGCACAACATGAATACGCGATTTCATAACGCCTCCTTACACCATCTTGTTCCTTAAGTGTACAGCAGGGCTTTTAGGGAAATCGCATTTTTGTTGTCAGCAACGTGAGTTGCTCAGAAACTTAGTTATATTCGATGTTCATCACAGCCAGCTTTTTCTGCTCATCAAGGTACTGCACTTTTACTGAGGCAATTTGCGGATTTTTGACGTTACCGCTCATCAACTCTTTGCTGGAATAGGTTTTGTCCGGAACCGAACCATTCTGCATACAGGTCATTTCTGGTGGTGCCTGAAGAGTACTGACATCACATGTCGGTTCTACAATTTGACCACGAAAATAGATCACGCCACCTTGTGCATTACTGCCTGCGATGGCAATAAAAGGGTAAACCAGACTGCCGAGCATAAGAGAGTTTAAAAATGGTCTGAACATTTATTCTATTTCCTCAATGATTAATCATCCTTGAGGGTTGCTGTTATCCATACTGTCAGGTTGGCCGATTCGCATCAGACCATTCTCTCCCGATTCATTTTATGCTCAATATATCAACGCATTAAGACTTTCCTGAAGATGGCGGCCATTGTTGTGATAAATGCAGTGACTGTCCATCAGAAACAGTAACAACTATTTTCACTCGATCGTCCGGGGAAATATTTAAGCTCAATTTTGTCAAAGCAATGGGTTGATTAGCGGGCACTGAGAGGGTCTTTTCTTGCTTCGTCTGGCTTTGCCCAGAACTGCCTTCGCGCAGAGACAATATTTGTACCCGACACAGGCAAGATTGTGTCAGGGTGACTTCAGGGATAATGGTGTACATGTCGCCTTGCTGGGTCGTATTAAAGGTTATCTGGCTGGAAAGCGCCGCGAGAAGTAATAACGCGTTCATACTATTCTCCCGAAAAAAAACAGGGCTTACGCCCTGTTTCTGTCATACAAATTCTGTATTAGTACTGATGAGCGGTCGCGTTGTTACCAAAGCCAACCTGAGTTACGTTGACGCTGGAGTTAGATGCAGTCTGGTCAACAGCAGCACCGTTACCACCACCGAACTGTTTAACGGTCATAGTAGAATCTTTACCATTCCACTGATCGAGAGTAGCGCTGTTACCGAAACCACGCTGAGTCAGATCGATTGAGCTGTCATCAGAACCTTGTCCAACATCAGCGCCGTTACCGCCGCCATGCTGGGTAATAGTCAGATCGGAGTTGCGGGCATCAGCCTGCAATGCAACAGCAGAGTTACCGCCGCCGTACTGGTAAATATTCAGCTCTGAATTCGGGCCGCTGTTATTGCCGCCACCACCGTGGTTGCCGTCGCCACCGCCGCCGTACTGAGGAATAGCACCTGCCAGAGCACTACCAGAGAATACGATTGCTGCAATTGCTGCTACTTTTAAAAGTTTCATGTAAAACCCCCATCGGATTGATTTAAAAGTCGTATGGAAATTAACGTTGTGTCACGCGAATAGCCATTTGCGACTGTCTCTGCACTACAATTGCCGTTTTTTGAGTACCATACTGAGTAATATTTGCTTTATTACCAGAACCTTTCTGGATAATCATTGCAGTATTACCATATGCGCCTTGCGATATACTGGCATCGTTGGCATTGCCCGTCTGGTCAATATACGCAAGGTTATAATCTCCTTTCTGGTCAATCCTGGCTCGGTTACTATTACCTTCTTGCGAAATAACCGACAAAAGTTTAGAGCCTCCCTGCCGTAACTGCGCGCTATTATTAGCGCCAGTTTGACCAATTATGGCTGCCTGATTAAATGAAGACTTACTCAATTCATTTACCGCAAAGTTATATTCTGAATTAGCCAAATCATAACCTGCCGCGGCTGCAATCCCAGGCGCACCCAGTACTGTTAACATCATAAATAACAATCTGTTTTTCATGTTGTCACCCTGGACCTGGTCGTACATTAAAGAAATTTAAATCACTTCAACTTGGTTGTTAACGCAAACCGCTTTTTGTTAACGCTGCGTTACGATGGAAAGTATGTCTGTAGAAATATTTTTAATAACTCACCCACGCGTTGTATTTTTCTTTTTTTGTTCATACCAAAGTATTAAAACTCGCGTAAATACGCTGTTATTTACGTAAAAAATATTTTGTTTACTTTTAAATTGCTATTTTTTGACCGCAAAAATTCAACGGACGGCCTCTCTGCACAAGTCGAGAAGATTACGTCGATATGTCTGTTCAACAAGCCGTGACAAACATCGTCTTTTTGCAGCAAAAATTTGTCCAGGGAGAACCTCCGAAAAATTAAGAAATTTCCGCGCAACAAAAGGACTATGTGGGAATAAATTTTATATGCATAATTATGGACTTAGCGTTATTTGTATGACTTTTTAAAATTGTGCAATAAAAGCTATATGTACAACTTTTCTATCATTTCTAAACTTAATCACCCCGCAGCGTTAACATTTTTAAATACCAGATTACATTTTGTTACACGTTTAACACTTGCTTTAAGATTTGTAATAGCTAGATTGAAATCAGATGTAATCCATTAGTTTTATATTTTACCCATTTAGGGTTGATTTATTACTACACACAGCAGTGCAACATCTGTCAGTACTTCTGGTGCCTCTATTTTTAGAGGTAGCTGTCAGGTGTGCGATTAATAAAAAAAAGCGGGGTTTCATCATGTTTAATGAAGTCCATAGTGTTCATGGTCATACTTTACTGTTGATCACTAAACCTTCCTTGCAGGCGACAGCGTTATTGCAGCATTTAAAACAATCGCTGGCAATCACAGGAAAACTGCATAATATTCAACGTTCTCTGGACGATATATCTTCTGGCTGCATTATTCTGTTGGATATGATGGAAGCAGATAAAAAGCTCATTCATTACTGGCAGGATACATTAAGCAGAAAACACAACAACATTAAAACAATGTTGTTAAATACCCCAGATGATTATCCGTACCGCGACATTGAAAACTGGCCACATATCAATGGTGTTTTTTACGCCATGGAGGATCAAGAACGCGTAGTCAATGGGTTGCAAGGCGTCTTACGTGGTGAATGCTACTTTACGCAAAAGCTTGCCAGTTACCTGATTACACACTCCGGTAACTATCGTTATAACAGCACGGAATCTGCCCTCCTTACTCATAGGGAAAAAGAGATCCTTAATAAGCTGCGTATCGGCGCCTCCAATAACGAGATTGCTCGTTCGCTGTTCATCAGCGAAAATACGGTTAAAACGCATCTTTATAATCTTTTCAAGAAGATAGCTGTAAAAAACCGAACACAAGCGGTCTCATGGGCAAACGATAACCTCAGGCGATAAAGCCATGAAACGTTATTTATGCTGGATTGTAGCAGCAGAACTTCTCTTCGCTGCGGGCAATGTTCACGCCGTTGAGGTAGAAGTACCGGGATTGTTAACTGACCATACTGTTTCATCTATTGGGCACGATTTTTACCGTGCCTTTAGTGATAAATGGGAAAGTGACTACACCGGTAATTTAACGATTAATGAAAGACCCAGTGCACGATGGGGAAGCTGGATCACAATAACGGTGAATCAGGACGTTATTTTCCAGACATTTTTATTCCCGTTGAAAAGAGACTTCGAGAAAACTGTCGTCTTTGCACTGATACAAACTGAAGAAGCACTAAATCGTCGCCAGATAAATCAGGCGTTATTGGGTACGGGCGATTTGGCGCATGATGAATTCTAAATAAAAAATTTGTCAGGAGGCTGCAATGCGTGTCAAACATGCAGTAGTTCTACTCATGCTTATTTCTCCATTAAGTTGGGCTGGAACTATGACCTTTCAGTTCCGCAACCCAAACTTTGGTGGCAACCCGAATAACGGCGCTTTTTTATTAAATAGCGCCCAGGCACAGAACTCATATAAAGATCCCAGCTATAACGATGACTTTGGTATTGAAACACCATCGGCGCTGGATAACTTCACCCAGGCTATTCAGTCACAAATTTTAGGTGGCCTGCTGTCGAATATTAACACTGGCAAACCGGGCCGAATGGTGACTAACGAATATATTATCGATATTGCCAACCGCGATGGTCAATTGCAGTTGAACGTGACAGATCGTAAAACCGGACAAACTTCGACTATTGAAGTGTCGGGTTTACAAAATAACTCAACCGATTTTTAAGCCCCAGCTCCATAAGGAAATTAATCATGCAGCGCTTATTTGTTTTGGTTGCCGTCATGTTGCTGAGCGGATGCTTAACCGCCCCACCAAAAGAAGCCGCCAAGCCAACATTAATGCCTCGAGCCCAGAGCTATAAAGATTTGACCCATTTACCTGCACCAACGGGTAAGATCTTTGTTTCGGTATACAACATTCAGGACGAAACCGGGCAATTTAAAGCCTACCCGGCGAGTAACTTCTCCACTGCTGTTCCGCAAAGCGCCACCGCGATGCTGGTCACGGCATTGAAAGATTCTCGCTGGTTTATACCGCTGGAGCGTCAGGGCCTACAAAACCTGCTCAACGAACGCAAGATTATTCGTGCAGCACAGGAAAACGGTACTGTAGCGGTAAACAACCGAATCCCGCTTCAATCGCTGACCGCAGCCAATATCATGGTTGAAGGCTCAATTATTGGTTATGAAAGCAACGTCAAATCGGGCGGTGTTGGGGCGAGATACTTTGGTATTGGTGCAGACACGCAATACCAACTTGATCAGATCGCCGTGAACCTGCGCGTCGTCAATGTGAGTACCGGCGAGATCCTTTCTTCGGTGAACACCAGTAAGACAATCCTTTCCTATGAAGTCCAGGCGGGTGTCTTCCGCTTTATTGACTACCAACGGTTACTGGAAGGGGAAGTGGGTTATACCTCTAACGAGCCGGTTATGCTGTGCCTGATGTCAGCCATCGAAACAGGCGTTATCTTCCTGATTAACGACGGTATCGACCGTGGCCTGTGGGATTTGCAGAATAAAGCAGAACGGCAGAATGACATTCTGGTGAAATACCGCCACTTATCAGTACCGCCGGAATCCTGATACATAAAAAAGCTGGCTCTTTACTATTCAATCTAAAGCGTGAGTGCTCCTCACGCTTTATTTTTGACTTGTTGCTCTCGCTGAGCGGACTTAGCACCGCGCGCTGCCAGCCAAAGACCACTGTTTTTCATCGCGTAGCCAAACACCAACCCAAGCGCCAGAGAGGGTAAAACCAGCTTCCAGTTCCCCTGCCCGGCAAACGTCGCACATGCGCCGATAAATGTACCAGGGACAAACGACAACAACAGATGTTTAGCCTGAATACACATCAGAAAAGCCACAATCCCCGTTATGACATAACCGAGAATTTCCAGATGTGGTGCCAGCGCACTACCGTGAATAATAACCATCGCCCACACCATGCCACTCAGCAACGTTGCAGCGGAGATTGCCAGTCCTTTCAAACCACCCTGTGGACAGGCAAAGTAGGCCGTGCAGCCCAGGAAACCCGCCCAGCTAAGTAAGCCAAGAGAAACAGCCACCCATCCCCAGATACCGGAGAGAATGCCTGTTGTGATTGCAATAGAGAGAAGTATGTTCATGCCGCGCATAATAGCAGAAAACGCGAAATTGAATGAGATCGAGCACACATTTTATGCAACGGCAAATTATAGATTGCAGTTATAAGTGACGTGAGTCACATTTATTCTTCTGACTGTTCCTCAAGTTCATCCCACATTGCGCTAATGGCATCGCGGGTCAGCGGTGCCATGGTACGCCAGAACGGCGTGGTCGCATGGGCCTCAACTTTACCGAGAAATGCGCCGCACCAGGGCAACAGATACTCGCTGAACAGTGTTTCCAGCGCTTCGCTTTCATCTTCTGTTGACTGATCTTCCAACCAGGAAGCTGCCAGCAATAAAGTACCGATATGATCCGCTGGCGTATCCGCTAACGGCATCCCGCGTTCGGAAAGAAAAGCACGCACTTCTGCTTCAGTGGCACCCTCAACCCAGGCGCTGCGATAAGGCGAAACTGCGCATTCATCTCCGACAAATAGTGCATTGTAATCGGCAGATACTTGCGCCATATCACAGCTTTTCTGCAAGCGCGCCAGTAATTCATCCTGTTCCAGCGGCCAGTTCGCCGCCAGTTTTCCTTCACGAATCAAGGTAAACAGCGGAACCAGTAAAGGGTCCTGCGGTTGGCGGTAATAGAGCGAACCCAGTACACGACACAGGATAGAAAACTCGTTCATTAATTTATTTCCGTTAATAACAATTAAAGATCAGCAAATTCTGCAATTGGTGCCATACCGCGAGATTCAAGGAAGTTCAGTAAGCGGCGCGGTGAAACATTCAGAATACGCTCTTGCGGAAAATCAACCGCGTCGAGGATTTTACGACACTCTGCAAAGTCCCCCATGGTAAACGCGGTGTGAGAATCCGATCCTAACGCGACCCAGCCACCGGCATCGCGCACCGCCGCAGCCACTGCACGGCAGTTTTCTTCACTGCCCTTACGCGAATGTAAGAATGAGGAATTATTAATTTCCAGCGCCACCTGATATTTAGCCGCTGCTTCGGCAACAGCGTTAAAATCTATGGAATATTTGGGGTTCCCCGGATGGCTTATAATATGCACATTACCACTGGCAATAGTCGCGATCATCGCTTGCGTGTTAGTGGCTTTATCATGTGGTGCAAAAACTGGTTCATGAAAACCAGCAATGATCAAATCCAGCGACTCAAACATTTTGCCGCTGCAGTCAATTTCACCATCAACGTTTTTGATGTTGGCTTCGATTCCACGCAGGATCCCTACCCCATCGACCACTCGCGGCCAGATACGCATATTAATGAAGTGCCAATGGTGCGGTGCATCTTCCATATCCGGGCCATGATCGGTGATCGCAAAAAGTTTAATGCCCTTCTGTTTGGCCTGGGCAATGTAATCACTTAATGTGCTATATGCATGCGTACTGGCAACGGTATGCATATGAAGGTCGACGGGATACATAACTCTCTCCTGTATTCAATTACCGCCAAGGATAGCAGGAATCCGGAAGCTTTATTAGTAGCCTCGAGCGCGATCGACCTGCCCGCTAGCCGTCTCCCCTCGTTCAAGTTGCGTAATGGTGCGTGCAATATACTCCACCGCTTCAGCAGGTCGGGTAATGGCTGCAACATGTGGTGTTATTGTCACACGTGGATGTTGCCAGAGCCGACTTTCCGACGGTAAGGGTTCACGATTAAAAACATCCAGCATCGCCGCTTTAACCTTACCGCTATCCAGCGCCGCGAGCAGGTCATCTTCTACTACATGAACGCCACGCGCCAGATTCAGGAGATACGCGCCATCCGGTAATTTTTCTAATAATTGTTGATTAATAATGCCGGCCGTTTCGGGGGTATTCGGTAGAAGATTAATCAATACGCGGCATTGGCTCAGAAATGCGTGCAACTCTTCGCTTCCGGCAAAGCTTTGAACACCAGACCAGGATTTACGAGTGCGACTCCAACAACGCAATGGAAAGCGCCAGGTTCGCAAACTCTGTGCGACTTTACTGCCCAATACACCAGCCCCCAGAATGCCGATAGTAAAATCTTCCCGGTGATATTCAGGCAGTGGTTGCCAAAGCGAAGCATTTTGTTGCTCGCGATAATCGTCAAAGCGCCGAAACCAGTGCAACACCTGGCTCACTGCGTACTCCTGCATTTGCTCGCCCATACCGGTATCTTCCAGGCGAAAAAGCGGAATAGACGGTTTCAGCATTTCAGGGTGTGTCTGTAATTTACTCAAAATCGAATCAACACCAGCACCCAACGCGAACACCGCCTTAAGGTCACGCCCTGCCAGCATCCCGACCGGAGGATGCCAGACCAAAGCATAATCCGCAGGATGATTATCGCCGGTTTCCCATGCTCTGACTCTTGCATGTGGAAGCGATTTCCCCAGCGCATCAATCCACCATTGGGTATCAAACGTTGGGTGATAAAAGATGATATCCATACTGACTCCCGAAAAATCTGAGCGAAATTTATTCGCACTTATCGTTATGATCTACAAAGACCACCAGCATAACAAATCAGCGGTCGGTGGCAAAAAAAGCAGATTTTGCTTATTAAAACTGCATATTGATTGAAGTTTGAATAAACGCGCGATTTTTTTAAAAAGTTTGTTGACCTCAGGCCATGATTTCCCTAAATTAGCGCCCGTTCCAGCAAGACAGGAACAACAATTTGGTGAGGTGTCCGAGTGGCTGAAGGAGCACGCCTGGAAAGTGTGTATACGGCAACGTATCGGGGGTTCGAATCCCCCCCTCACCGCCATATTTTAAGAAGAGCTCGTACGAAAGTACGGGCTTTTTTTTCGCATATTGCATACACCGGGGGGGATGAGAAGCCCCGGCCGGGGTTCTCAGATTGTTGACACTGTGCGCTTTGTTCATGCCGGATGTGGCATGAACGTCTTATCCGCCCCACAAAATCTCGCAAATTCAATACATTGTGATTATCTTGTAGGTCTGATAAGCGTAGCGCATCAGGCATCTTACGTTTGTCATCAATCTCAAAGCCCGGCTCGCCCGGGCTTTGAACCAATAATACACTTAGCTGTAAGCATGTAGCGTTCGTTGGCAAAGTGCCGAACGTACGCAATCATCTTTGCCGAATCGGACAATCCCGATCATCTCATCTTCTTCAAAACGTTCCAGAGCGTCACTTAATCCGGATCGCACGCCGCGAGGTAAATCGCATTGCGTGATATCACCGTTGACGATAACCGTCACGTTTTCCCCGAGGCGGGTTAAAAACATTTTCATTTGCGCGGCAGTCACATTCTGCGCCTCGTCAAGAATGACAACTGCATTTTCAAAGGTACGTCCACGCATGTAGGCGAACGGCGCGATTTCCACCTTCCCTATTTCCGGTCGCAGGCAATACTGCATAAAGGAAGCCCCCAGGCGCCGGACAAGCACGTCATAGACCGGGCGAAAATAAGGAGCAAACTTTTCTGCAATATCTCCAGGTAAGAAGCCAAGATCTTCATCGGCCTGCAATACTGGACGGGTGACGATAATCCTGTCGACATCCTTATGAATCAGAGCCTCTGCCGCTTTTGCAGCACTGATCCAGGTTTTGCCGCACCCGGCTTCGCCAGTGGCAAATATAAGCTGCTTACTCTCAATAGCCTTCAGATAGTGCAATTGCGCTTCATTTCGCGCGGCGATTGGCGAAGTATCACGACTGTCGCGAGCCATGCCAATGGCTTCTACGCCGCTCATCTGCACAAGCGAGGTGACCGATTCTTCTTCACGCTGTTTATGGCTACGCGAATCCCGTCTCAGCACACGTTTTGCCTCGCGACGAGCTTTGATCACTGCTTTTTGTCTTCCCATGGAGAGCACCTTGAGTTGTTTGTATTCATCACACGCGCCGTTGGCAGCGCGATTATGCGCACGAACATCAGAGGGTTGGCTTCCTTGTAAGCCATAGTTTGCTTTTGGAAATAACACCGAAAACGGCTACGCGCACCGTTAAAGGCGTCGGTAACACGAATAAAGAAAGGAAGTGGATGAGAATGTAGAGTGACGCAGTTGCTACCGGAGGAGAAGTCTCCGCGTTTAGTCGAGCGTTGATTGTCAAAAACATGTCCAGTACAGGACGTTACCATCCGCGATCTCCATAGTGACTGACTATCACTGCCGGGAACTACCGCTGTTACATAATAAGTACAACAGATCTCTTATTCATTGCAACAATATATTTACTTATATTTAACTATAAACCACCATTTTGATGACATTAGCTTGTATCGCAAAGATGACAGTGTGATGACAAAAACGAGCAATTTGGGTCGATATTAGTGTGCTCTGTACCCTAACCGTAGGCATGATAAGACGCGCAAGCGTCGCATCAGGCATCAGAGCACGAACGCCAGATGCGGCGTAAACAAACATTAAACCCGCAATAACGCGCTTCCCAGGTAATCGTTCGCATTCTTCACCCCCGGCAGCGCAAAAAAATACCCCCCGCCGATGGGTTTGACATATTCCTCCAGAGCCTCACCATTCAGCCTTTTTTGAACTGTCAGGAAGCCTTTTTCCAGATCGTGTTGGTAGCAGACAAACAAAAGCCCCATATCAAGTTGCCCGGAGTTGGTGACACCCAACGAATAACTGTAGCCGCGACGCAGCATCAGGCTGGACTCACTCTCTGGCGTGCGGGGATTCGCCAGCCGGATATGGCTGTCCAGCGCAATCACCTTCCCTTCAGGGTCACTGGCGTAATCCGGTACATCATGCTCATGCTGCATACCCAGCGGTGCACCGGTTTGTTTATCTCGACCAAAAATCGTCTGCTGCTCTTTCAGTGGTGTTCTGTCCCAAAACTCCACCCGAAACTGAATTAAACGCACGGCCTGGTAGCTGCCACCAATAGTCCAGGCTGGCTCCTGCTGATCTGCCGTTACCCACACCACTTTTTGCATCAGTTTCGTATTCTGGCTGTCGGGATTGGCGGTGCCATCTTTGAAGCCCAGCAAATTAATCGGCGTCTCTTTGCCTTTGCTACGCGCCGCATGATCGGAAATAAACCCTTCCCGTTTCCAGCGAACGCTGAGTAAATCTGGCGTGTGTTTAATGATATCGCGCAGCGCATGGATCACCGTGTCCTGGGTGTTAGCGCAAATCTGCAACAGCACATCACCATGACACAATGCTGCATCCAGCGAGTCGTTAGGGAAACGCGTCATCTTCTGCAACTTTTTCGGCATCTGCGACGCAAGGCCAAACCGCTCATCAAACAACGAATGCCCCACAGACAGTGTAATAGTGAGATTATCAGGCGCAATGTATCCGCCGAGAATGCCGGAATCGAGTGGCGGCAAGCGAGGATTGGGCGTTTCTGGTGCCACTCCGCCCTGAGTCAGAAAAGCAAACCGCTGAGTCAGCAAACGAAACAGCCGCTCAAGATCGGCTTTATTGCTGGCCAGCACATCAAACGCCACCAGCATCATTGCAGCTTGCTGTGGTGTCAGAATGCCCGCCTGATGCTCACCATAAAAAGGTTGTTTCTCATTGCGCGCTTCTGGCGAAAGCGTACCCGGCGCACTTTGCACTTTTTGCGCATGAGCGACCGGGCAACTCCCTGCCAGCGCCAGCGCGCCAATCCCTTTAAGTAAACGTCGGCGTGACGGTTCATTCACGCCGTTTTCATTTTTGTACTGCATAACGCTTAATCCAGTCCCAGCACACCGCGAAGTTGCGCCAGATCTTCTGCCAGCGCAGTAATCGGCCCTTTCAGCGCGTTACGGTCGGCATCGGTCAGCTTATCGTAGGTTTCAAAACCGTCTTTAGTTCGATATTTCGCCAGAATGGTATCGACTTTTTTGAAGTTGGCGTCAACTTTCGCCAGCAGTTCTGGATTAGCTTTTTGTAATTGTGGACGCAGCAGATCGACAATTTTCTGAGAGCCTTCAATGTTTGCCTGGAAGTCCCACAGATCGGTATGGCTGTAGCGATCTTCTTCACCACTGATTTTGCTGGCTGCCACTTCTTCGATCAGCCCGGCTGCGCCACCAACGACTTTTGATGGCGGGAAAGCCAGTTCACTGATACGTTTTTGCAAATCGACCACATCGGTATAAAGCTGGTCAGCGTACTTATCCATCCCTTTGGTGGTGTTGTCGCCAAACAGCGCTTTTTCCAGACGGTGGAAACCGGTGAATTTCGGGTCAGCCGCTTTTTGTTCGTAATCATCCTCACGCGCGTCAATGCTGCCATCCAGATCAGAGAACAGTTCAGCGATTGGTTCAATGCGCTCATAGTGCTGGCGCGTCGGGGCATACAGTGCTTTGGCTTTTTCGATATCGCCTGCTTTGATTGCGTCGGTAAAGGCTTTGGTATCGGTAACCAGTTGCGCGGTTTCCGCCATGACATACGCTTTATATTCGGTAATTGCACCGCCAAGACTTAACAGCGCATCGCTTTGCGCCGCATCCGCCGTCGCCTCGCCTTTGACGATCAACTTCCCTTTCGGGTTAGTCAGCAGACCGCAGGTCATATCGTATTCACCTGGCTGTAAATTCGCCGTCATTTTCTGGCTAAAACCAGGGGCGATATTTTCCCGCTCTTCCACCACCATCACACCTTTGAGGATCTCCCACTCCAGTGCCTTCTGGCTGTGATTCTGAATAATGAACTGCGTTTTACCGGCGTTGACCGTAATGGTCATCGGTTCGCACTGTTTATCCGTCACAGTCACTTTGACCTGCGGAACATCAGCAGCGTTAGCCATAAAAGCGGTGGAGAAAAGCGCAGCCACGCTCAGGTACAGTGCGCTACGGCGGAAGTTAGTGGTCATGACGAGACTATCCCTTTAAAGTATGTTGTAACTAAGTAAGAGTTTGCGTCGTATTCGTTACACGGAGCGAGACGCTGTCGTACCGGTACGTGGCGGCAGAGCAAACGCCACCAACGCCGGGATGAGATAAATAAACCAGACGGCCACTTCGCTGACGCTGGGCGCTTCCTGATAACCAAAAATACCTTCCATCAGCGTACCGAACAGAGAGTGAGTTGAGAGCACCGCGCTCATATCGAAGGCGATTTCCTGGAAGTGGTTCCACAGTCCGGCTTCATGAAATGCGCGAATGGCACCAGCGGCCAGCCCTGCGGCGACGAAGAGGATAAACAGGCTCGTCCATTTGAAAAATGCGCCAAGATTCAGGCGAATCCCCCCCCAGTAGAGCAAGAAACCGAGCACTACGGCAGTAGCGAGACCAAGCATTGCGCCCAGCGGCGGCCAAATCCCGACATCCTGTTGAAATGCCGCCAGCAAGAAAAAGACCGACTCCAGCCCTTCCCTTGCAACGGCAAAAAAGACCATCATCACCAGCGCCCAGCCGTGATGGTTTCCGCGCTGCAATGCGCTATCGACCGCCTGTTCCAGTTGCACTTTGACGTTGCGCGACACTTTGCGCATCCAGAAAACCATCCAGGTGAGGATCACCACGGCAATCACCGCCACGATACCTTCAAACAGTTCTTGTTCTTTTTGTGGGAATTCGCCGGTGGTTTCATTAATGAAGATGCCCAGTCCCAGGCACAACGCGGCGGCAAGCAACACGCCAATCCACATCACACCAATCCATCGGCCCCGCTGGGTACGCTTAAGATAGCTGGCAATCAAACTAACAATCAGCGCGGCTTCAAGTCCTTCGCGCAACATAATGAGAAACGGAACAAACATGCCACCCACCCTTAAACGTTTTTCTGAGTCAATCTATGCAAAGAAAAGTAAATCGCAGTGATAGCGATTATCATTACGGCGAAGGAAAACACAAGCGAAATGTAGTGATAATGATGATGAAATGTAAAAATACTTTGAAAGAAAACACAGAGGGCAATCACTGATTGCCCTCTGCCTGCTGCCTGTTATGTTTCGGTAAAACGCCTTCCCTTAGCTTTCCTGCAACCGTGACGGCGGCGCCGAATGATAATGCGCATCCGCTTCAGCAAAACGTTTTTGCATCGCCGCTGACGGTGCTTTACCCAGCAAACTGAACACCACAATCCCAATGCTGCCGAAGATAAAGCCCGGAATAATTTCGTACAGCCCCAGCCAGCCGAACTGTTTCCAGACGATAACCGTAAGCGCGCCAATAATCATCCCCGCCAGCGCACCGTTGCGCGTCATGCGTGACCACATTACCGAGAACAGCACGACCGGACCAAACGCCGCACCAAAACCTGCCCACGCGTAGCTCACCAGACCCAGCACGCGGTTTTCCGGGTTTGCCGCCAACGCAATGGCCACCAGCGCCACCACCAGCACCATCACGCGCCCAACCCACACCAGTTCTTTCTGGCTGGCATGTTTACGCAGAAACGCTTTGTACAGATCTTCGGTAATCGCACTGGAACATACCAGCAACTGACAGCTTAGTGTTGACATCACCGCTGCCAGAATCGCTGACAACAGAATTCCGGCAATCCACGGATTAAACAGAATTTGCGCCAGTTCGATAAATACGCGTTCAGCATTCTGGTTTACCGCACCCGCTACCGCCGGATGATCATTAAAGTAAGCAATACCAAAGAAGCCGACAGCCACCGCTCCGGCCAGGCAGAGGATCATCCAGGTCATGCTGATACGACGCGCATGGACGATGCTATGGTGGGAATCCGCTGCCATAAAACGCGCCAGAATATGCGGCTGCCCGAAGTAGCCCAGCCCCCACCCCATCAGCGAGATAATGGCGACAAAGTTCAGGCCTTTGAGCATATCAACGTTTTCAATGCTCTTTTGTTTGATCACTTCCAGCGAGTCACCAAAACCACCGACGCTGATAATCACGATCACCGGAGTGAGGATCAGCGCAAAAATCATCAGGCTGGCCTGCACGGTATCGGTCCAGCTCACCGCGAGGAAACCGCCAATAAAGGTATAAAGGATGGTCGCCGCCGCACCTGCCCACAGAGCCGTTTCGTAGCTCATGCCGAAGGTGCTTTCAAACAGACGTGCGCCAGCCACAATGCCCGAAGCACAATAAATAGTGAAAAACAGTAAAATAACCAGCGCGGAGATAATACGCAAAATACGGCTTTTATCTTCAAAGCGCCCGGTGAAATAGTCCGGCAGAGTTAAGGCGTTATTGTTGTATTCGGTATGAACACGCAACCGCCCGGCCACCAGTTTCCAGTTGATCCACGCGCCTAATGTCAGGCCAATGGCGATCCAGCTTTCTGAAATCCCGGAAAGAAATACCGCGCCCGGCAACCCCATTAATAACCAGCCGCTCATATCCGACGCACCCGCCGATAATGCCGTTACAAATGGGCCAAGACTGCGGCCACCCAAAATATAATCGTCAAAGTTTTTGGTTGATCGCCAGGCGATAAACCCAATCAATATCATGCCAAAGATATAGACACAAAACGTCACCAACATCGGTGTGCTAATAGCCATCTAAAGTCTCCAAAAAAATATTATCGGCAATGTCGAAACTTGCCGTTATATCTGCCACCGGAACGGGGTAACAGAGTTTATGTTTACCAGGGCGACCGTATCCTGCCGTAAGCGCTGGTTATTCACAATCGATTTAACACATCATTTACATCAATTTTTATTACCCAGCGATACTATTTTCCATCAGGTTGCACTCCCTCACATTTTTTGCGGTTGCACCTTTCAAAAATGTTAACTGCCGCAGAGAAAAAGTCTGCGTTACTTTTTTAATTCCTGTCATAACGATTACTTTTATTAACATTTCATTCATTTTTAAGCTTGCTACGCAGGTCACATTTAACGCAGTTGCACAAAGTTGCAACATAATGGATATTTCACGATAACGTTAAGTTGCACCTTTCAGAACAACAGGAGTAATGGCATGGGAACCACCACTATGGGGGTTAAGCTGGACGACGCGACGCGTGAGCGTATTAAGTCTGCCGCGACACGTATCGATCGCACACCACACTGGTTAATTAAGCAGGCGATTTTTTCTTATCTCGAACAACTTGAAAACAGCGATACCTTGCCGGAGCTACCTGCGCTGCTTTCTGGCGCGGCCAATGAGAGCGATGAAGCACCGAATCCGGCAGATGAACCACACCAGCCTTTCCTCGATTTTGCCGAGCAAATTTTGCCGCAGTCGGTTTCCCGCGCCGCCATCACCGCCGCGTATCGCCGCCCGGAAACAGAAGCTGTTTCCATGTTACTGGAACAAGCTCGTCTGCCACAGCCGGTTGCTGAACAGGCGCATAAACTGGCATATCAACTGGCGGATAAACTGCGTAACCAAAAAAACGCCAGTGGTCGCGCAGGCATGGTTCAGGGACTATTGCAGGAGTTTTCGCTGTCATCACAGGAAGGTGTAGCGCTGATGTGTCTGGCAGAAGCGTTACTGCGTATCCCCGATAAAGCCACCCGTGACGCCTTAATTCGCGACAAAATCAGCAATGGTAACTGGCAGTCACATATTGGTCGTAGCCCGTCGCTGTTTGTTAATGCCGCCACCTGGGGGCTACTTTTTACCGGTAAACTGGTTTCTACCCATAACGAAGCCAGCCTCTCCCGTTCGCTGAACCGCATTATCGGTAAGAGCGGTGAACCACTGATCCGCAAAGGTGTGGATATGGCGATGCGTCTGATGGGTGAACAGTTCGTCACCGGCGAAACCATCGCGGAGGCGTTAGCCAATGCCCGTAAGCTGGAAGAGAAAGGTTTCCGTTACTCATACGATATGCTGGGCGAAGCCGCGCTAACCGCAGCGGACGCGCAGGCGTATATGGTCTCTTATCAGCAGGCTATCCACGCGATTGGTAAAGCCTCTAACGGACGCGGTATCTACGAAGGCCCGGGGATCTCAATTAAGCTCTCCGCCCTACACCCGCGTTACAGCCGCGCGCAGTATGACCGCGTGATGGACGAACTTTACCCGCGCCTGAAATCCCTGACGCTGCTGGCACGCCAGTACGATATTGGTATTAACATCGATGCCGAAGAGGCCGATCGTCTGGAGATCTCCCTCGATCTGCTGGAAAAACTCTGTTTCGAGCCAGAACTGGCAGGCTGGAACGGCATCGGTTTTGTTATTCAGGCTTATCAGAAACGCTGCCCGATGGTAATTGATTACCTGATTGATCTGGCGACCCGTAGCCGTCGCCGCCTGATGATTCGTCTGGTGAAAGGCGCGTACTGGGACAGTGAAATCAAGCGAGCACAGATGGACGGCCTTGAAGGCTATCCGGTTTATACCCGCAAGGTGTACACCGATGTTTCTTATCTCGCCTGTGCGAAAAAGCTGCTGGCGGTGCCGAATTTAATCTACCCGCAGTTCGCGACACACAACGCCCACACGCTGGCGGCGATTTATCAACTGGCGGGACAGAACTACTATCCGGGTCAGTATGAGTTCCAGTGCCTGCATGGTATGGGCGAGCCGCTGTATGAGCAGGTCACCGGGAAAGTTGCCGACGGCAAACTTAACCGTCCGTGTCGTATTTATGCGCCGGTTGGCACACATGAGACGCTGCTGGCGTATCTGGTGCGTCGTCTGCTGGAAAACGGTGCTAACACCTCGTTCGTTAACCGCATTGCCGACACCTCTCTGCCACTGGATGAACTGGTTGCCGATCCGGTCGCTGCCGTAGAAAAAATAGCGCAGCAGGAAGGGCAAACCGGATTACCGCATCCGAAAATTCCCCTGCCGCGCGATCTCTACGGTCGCGGGCGCGACAACTCGGCAGGGTTAGATCTCGCCAATGAACACCGTCTGGCGTCACTCTCCTCTGCTCTGCTCAACAGTGCGCTGCAAAAGTGGCAGGCCTTGCCAATGCTGGAACAACCGGTTGCGGCAGGCGAAATGTCGCCCGTTATCAACCCGGCGGAACCGAAAGATATTGTGGGCTATGTGCGTGAAGCCACGCCACGTGAAGTGGACCAGGCACTGGAAAATGCCGTCAACAATGCGCCTATCTGGTTTGCCACCCCTCCGGCTGAACGCGCAGCGATTTTGCATCGCGCTGCCGTGCTAATGGAAAGTCAGATGCAGCAACTGATTGGTATTCTGGTGCGTGAAGCCGGAAAAACGTTCAGTAACGCCATTGCCGAAGTGCGTGAAGCCGTTGATTTTCTCCACTACTACGCCGGACAGGTACGTGATGATTTCGCTAACGAAACGCATCGTCCTTTAGGCCCCGTGGTATGTATCAGCCCGTGGAACTTCCCGCTGGCCATTTTCACCGGGCAAATTGCTGCCGCGCTGGCGGCAGGTAACAGCGTACTGGCAAAACCGGCGGAGCAAACGCCGCTGATTGCGGCGCAAGGGATCGCCATTTTGCTGGAAGCGGGTGTGCCGCCAGGCGTAGTACAATTGCTGCCAGGTCAGGGTGAAACCGTGGGCGCACAACTGACGGGTGATGATCGTGTGCGCGGGGTGATGTTCACCGGTTCAACCGAAGTCGCTACCTTGCTACAACGCAATATCGCCAGCCGTCTGGACGCTCAGGGTCGCCCTATTCCGCTTATCGCTGAAACCGGTGGGATGAACGCGATGATTGTCGATTCTTCAGCACTGACTGAACAAGTAGTAATAGATGTACTGGCCTCGGCGTTCGACAGCGCAGGCCAGCGTTGTTCGGCGCTACGCGTGCTGTGTTTGCAAGATGAGATTGCCGATCACACCTTGAAAATGCTGCGCGGCGCAATGGCCGAGTGCCGAATGGGCAATCCGGGTCGCCTGACCACCGATATCGGGCCGGTGATCGATAGCGAAGCGAAAGCGAATATTGAGCGTCATATTCAGACCATGCGCAGCAAAGGCCGTCCGGTATTTCAGACAGTGCGGGAAAACAGTGAAGATGCCCGTGAATGGCAAAGCGGCACTTTTGTCGCGCCGACGCTGATCGAACTGGATAGCTTTGCTGAATTGCAAAAAGAAGTCTTTGGCCCGGTGCTACATGTAGTGCGCTACAACCGTAATCAATTACCGGAGCTGATCGAGCAGATTAACGCTTCCGGCTATGGCCTGACGCTCGGTGTCCATACGCGTATTGATGAAACTATCGCCCAGGTCACTGGCTCGGCACATGTCGGCAACCTTTATGTTAACCGTAATATGGTTGGCGCAGTAGTTGGTGTGCAGCCGTTCGGCGGCGAAGGGTTGTCCGGTACAGGCCCGAAAGCGGGTGGTCCGCTCTATCTCTACCGTCTGCTGGCGAATCGCCCGGAAAGTGCACTGGCGGTGACGCTCGCACGTCAGGATGCAGAGTATCCGGTTGATGCCCAACTGAAAGCAGCATTAATTCAGCCACTGAATGCGCTGCGGGAATGGGCATCAAACCGAACAGAATTGCAGGCGTTATGTACGCAATATGGCGAGCTGGCACAGGCAGGAACACAGCGATTACTGCCAGGACCGACGGGTGAACGTAATACCTGGACGCTGCTGCCGCGTGAGCGCGTGCTGTGTATTGCGGATGATGAACAGGATGCATTAACCCAGCTTGCCGCCGTGCTGGCTGTGGGCAGCCAGGTGCTGTGGCCGGATGACGCGCTGCATCGTCAGTTAGTGAAGGCATTGCCATCGGCAGTCAGCGAACGTATTCAACTGGCGAAAGCGGAAAATATTACCGCTCAACCGTTTGATGCGGTGATCTTCCACGGTGATTCGGATCAGCTTCGGGCGTTGTGTGAAGCGGTTGCCGCACGGGACGGTGCGATTGTTTCAGTGCAGGGGTTTGCCCGTGGCGAAAGCAATATCCTGCTGGAACGGCTGTATATTGAACGCTCGCTGAGTGTGAATACCGCTGCCGCCGGAGGTAACGCCAGTTTGATGACGATCGGTTAAACAGGTAGCCGGAGGATGTCGCAACCTCCTCCGGCATCATTAACGTGGTCGGATCCCTTCAATAATAATCCGCTGCACGTTTTCAACCGTTTGATTGAAAAACACCTCATCGCGCAATGTCGCGCCCGTTACCGCCTCCACCTGGGGAGCGAAATCAGCGTAATGTTGGGTGGAAGCCCAAATCATAAAAATCAGATGCTGCGGATCAATCGGTGCGAGTTTGCCGCTTTTGACCCAACCGGCAATCAGCGCCGATTTCTCATCAATTAACGCCTTCAGGTCGCCGGTCAGTTCATCCATCAACAGCGGCGCGCCAGCCAGCATCTCCATACAGAACAGGCGCGAAGCCTGCGGATAATCACGGGAAACTTCCAGCTTCAGCCGGATGTACTCTTTGATCGCCGCCAGCGGAGCGAAATCTTCACGAAACGCCTTTAACGGTGCCAGCCAGATATCCAGAATTTGCCGCAGCACGGCAATATACAGTGCCTCTTTCGACGGGAAGTAATACAGCAGATTGGTTTTTGAAACGCCCGCCAACTCTGCAATTTGCTCCAGTCTTGTGCCGTGAAAACCGAATTGTGAAAAAGTGTCCAGTGCCGCGCTAAGAATCGCTTTTTTCTTCACGCTCACTGCGCGCAAACGTTTACCCGTTGTTTTCACTGCGCCTTGCGTCATGCGCTCTCCCCTCTTGTCGATGGGCAACAGGATAGCAAAATCAGCACAATGCCTCGACCATCAACATTCGCAATATGAATGGAATAAGCGAGAAGGTATTAACGTGAGGATATAAAGGAGAACACCAGAACGAAAAAACCGCCGGGGTTTCCGGCGGTGGTGGCTAATGACGCGCGTCAGACAAAAACGCATTCGTCATTGATTAAGCCCGGCTATTTGTCGCTTTTGCCGTGACTGCTTTTACCACCTTTTTTTCCTGCTTCAGATGCGCGCTGCGGGTCATTTTTGAAATTCCCCCCGCTGTGCTGTCCACCTTTTTTACCTGCTTCTGATGCTCTTTCGCGGTCTTCTGCAAAATTGCCGGAACCGCCTCGATGGTTTGCCATTACTGACCTCCGTCATCATAGTGCCCAGGATTAACGCGGCGTATGGCGGATGCCATATTTTCGCTACGTGGGACTAAGCTTAGTGAACTGACGCGGGTAAGCCTGCGTTTGGTAATATCCTGCAACAGCTTCTTAGCGAGAATAGATATCATTTCTGATAATCAGCCATAAGCCGCTCTTATGATTAAAAAAACGCTATGAGATAAAAATGTATCATTTTGCGACAAAATTACAGGCTTGTGAAAGTTGTTATAAATCAAATAAGTGGTTGTGAAATTTGCACTCTGAAAAGGACGTCTTATCTTTAAATGAGTGGTAGCGAATCGCTACGGAATAGAGATAACACGAGGAGTGGTTAGAAATGGCTAAAGTTCTGGTGCTTTATTATTCCATGTACGGACATATTGAAACGATGGCGCGTGCAGTCGCAGAAGGCGCAAGCAAAGTCGATGGCGCAGAAGTTGTCGTTAAGCGTGTACCGGAAACCATGCAGCCGCAATTATTCGAAAAAGCAGGCGGTAAACCGCAAACTGCGCCCGTTGCAACCCCGCAAGAACTGGCCGATTACGATGCCATCATTTTTGGTACGCCGACCCGCTTTGGCAATATGTCAGGGCAGATGCGCACCTTCCTGGATCAGACTGGCGGCCTGTGGGCTTCCGGTGCGCTGTACGGAAAACTGGCGAGCGTCTTTAGCTCTACCGGAACTGGCGGCGGTCAGGAACAAACCATTACTTCCACCTGGACGACCCTTGCGCATCACGGCATGGTGATTGTCCCCATTGGCTACGCAGCGCAGGAATTATTTGACGTCTCGCAGGTTCGCGGCGGAACGCCTTACGGCGCTACCACCATTGCAGGCGGTGACGGTTCGCGCCAGCCCAGCCAGGAAGAGTTGTCTATCGCACGTTACCAGGGGGAATATGTTGCTGGTCTGGCAGTCAAACTTAATGGCTAATCTTCAACAGGAGGATACGCATGCCAACTCAAGAAGCGAAAGCCCATCACGTGGGTGAATGGGCATCTCTGCGCAATACGTCGCCGGAAATAGCCGAGGCCATTTTTGAAGTCGCCGGGTATGACGAAAAAATGGCGGAAAAAATTTGGGAAGAAGGTAGCGATGAAGTGTTAGTCAAAGCCTTTGCCAAAACCGATAAAGATTCGCTTTTTTGGGGCGAACAGACCATCGAACGTAAAAACGTTTAATCCGCAATTCCCCCGCTTCTGGCGGGGGAGTTTTCAAATTGTTGACAAAGTGCGCTTTGTTCATGTCGGATGCGGCGTGAACGCCTTATCCGACCTACATGATCGTGCAAATTCGATATAGTGCAATTCTCGGGTAGACCTGATAAACGTAGCGCATCAGGCAATCTAACAGATATAGTGCAATTCTCAGGTAGGCCTGATAAGCGTAGCGCATCAGGCAATCTAACATTTGTCATCTGTCCCATACTCCCCCGCTTCTCGCGGGGGAGCTTTCAAATTGTTGACAAAGTGCGCTTTGTTCATGTCGGATGCGGCGTGAACGCCTTATCCGACCTACATGATCGTGCAAATTCGATATAGTGCAATTCTCGGGTAGGCCTGATAAACGTAGCGCATCAGGCAATCTAACATTTGTCATCTGTCCCATACTCCCCCGCTTCTCGCGGGGGAGTTTTCAAATTGTTGACAAAGTGCGCTTTGTTCATGTCGGATGCGGCGTGAACGCCTTATCCGACCTACATGATCGTGCAAATTCGATATAGTGCAATTCTCGGGTAGGCCTGATAAACGTAGCGCATCAGGCAATCTAACATTTGTCATCTGTCCCATACACCCCCGCTTCTCGCGGGGGAGTTTTCAAATTGTTGACAAAGTGCGCTTTGTTCATGTCGGATGCGGCGTAAACGCCTTATCCGACCTACATGATCGTGCAAATTCGATATAGTGCAATTCTCGGGTAGGCCTGATAAGCGTAGCGCATCAGGCAATCTAACATTTGTCATCTGTCTCATACTCCCCCGCTTCTCGCGGGGGAGTTTTCAAATTGTTGACAAAGTGCGCTTTGTTCATGTCGGATGTGGCGTAAACGCCTTATCCGACCTACATGATCGTGCAAATTCGATATAGTGCAATTCTCGGGTAGGCCTGATAAGCGTAGCGCATCAGGCAATCTAACATTTGTCATCTGTCTCATACTCCCTCGCTTCTCGCGGGGGAGTTTTCTGTTATTTCACTGCCTCATTCAACACGCTATCAAACTTATCCATCGGGCAAAATCCGTTGGCATCTATCGGGCAGCCGGTAAGTTCCAGCGTCACGCGCTGAGCAGGTGCTTGCAGGGTTAAGGCGTCGGCATTACGCAACTGCTGCGAACTCTGGTACACATACTCGATTTTCATCAAATCACGATTGGCTTTGCTGTCATGCCAACGCTGGAAGACAATCTTGCCACCAATGGGCGTACGTTCATTCTGGTCATGCAGTTGATACGGTTTGAAATCCAGCGCAGTGAGTAGCGAGGCAATGTTAGAGTCGTGTCCTACCAACACCGTAATCTTCGGCGCACTGGCGCGATCGGTGACCAGGGCTTTGTCGATGTAGCTCACCAGCGGTTTCGCGACATTGCGCGCCACTTCCGGTGAAGTAAACAGGCTATCCTGGTAACCATTTTTCAGTTTCGACAACACCTTCCACTGTTGATCTGATTTGATCTCTCCCCAGGCCACCTGATCCATCGGGAAACCTTCGTAGTATTGCAAAGTAAACGCATCCACCAGCGAGTTGCCCACCTTCAACGGCCCGGAAACGCCCGGCTCTTGTTGATATTTCGCGCTAAAAGTATTTTTGCCATCCACCAGTGAACACTGCTGTTTTTCTTTACAGGCCGGAGAATCTTTATAGTTAACGATTTTTTCCAGTAGCTGGTAGCTGTCGGTAAGCTGGAGTTTACTCAACTCTTTTTCCATTGCTGCCACTGCCTGCTCGCTGAATGCAGCGGAATCATCGGTGATTACCGGGTTAAAGGTTGGGTCCATCGTGCCCATTTTTTCCTGATGATGAACAGGAATATCACACCCCGGGAATGCGCCAGTAATAAAGAACTGCGCAGTGGCGACGGTACGTTGCAGGCTGTTCGCGTAGGCGTAAACGGTGTCCGGTGGCGGACATTCGCCCGATTTCACCATCCCCTGCTCTGCCAGCCATTCACGCATGTAATGGCCCATATACACTTCCAGCACGCCGCCTTTGGTGGTGAGTTGCCCTCCGGGGACATCCCATTGCGGCCATTTATTCGGCGTGGACTGCTCAAGCACGCTGCCATTATTTGCCAGCGGCGCACGTAAGTTATGACGGCTCATGAGTAGCACTTGCTGTAGCTGATAGCCTTCCGGCACTGTCTGTGCCTGAGCATTCGAAGAGAGTAAAACCATTCCAGCCACGGCCGCAGCGATTAGCGTTTTTTTCATTCCCATCACCTCTTTAGTTATCAATCAATTAAGAGTGTGACAGAAATATGGCATTTTTCCGGGAACCGGTTCGCAATTTAGCAGATGACGAGGCGGGAAACCGTCAGGCGATAACGGACAGTAGCTGCGCTATCGCCTGGTTTGTATCGTTAAACTAATATCTGAAACAGCACGGCAAAAAGAATGATATTGGCAATGACAATGGCCCAACCGTTATAAAGCATATATTTCAGGTGAGTAGATTGTGCCAGCCCCATTTGGCCAAACATATCCGATGAAGGGAAAGGCCCAAACCAGTCCACTTGCGATGAAGCTAACAATACCGCCGTTGTACCCTGTGGCGGTACACCTGCAGCCATCAACATCGGGCCAAATATTTTGTGCGTAAAAGTCATCTGAGCCACTGCGGCTCCAGGCACATGACCGATAATGTTAAAGGCAAAAATACAGAAGCAAAGCCATGCCGGAGATATCCCGGTTAACAGGGGTTGGGTATATTCGAGCAACCCCTGATACGCCTGTAGGCTATCCATAAGTTCCAGAATCGGGTTATACAGCCAGTAGAGCAGAAACATCCACACCAGCCTGCCACACCCTTTATACAGCGCCTGCAAGATCCCGGTTGGACTTAACCCTCCCACCAGCCCGGTGACCAGAGCCACCAACAACATAACGATAATGGCAAAACTAAAACCTGCTTTTATCACTACGCCAATAACCGCCA
The DNA here is from genome assembly GCF_002965865.1 of Escherichia sp. MOD1-EC6098. NCBI lineage: Bacteria > Pseudomonadati > Pseudomonadota > Gammaproteobacteria > Enterobacterales > Enterobacteriaceae > Escherichia > Escherichia sp. MOD1-EC6098. Next base: position 101,519 of record NZ_PTSN01000006.1, on the reverse strand, counting down.
TAACAATAATGGTTGCTGCAAATGCCAGGGCGCTGAGCTTGCGACGGCGATCGCGTGCGGGATCTTCTTCTTCCTGCGTTTTCTCTGAAAGATCGACGTCGTAATGCAATTTTCCTTCCGTCATCTTCTGAATTCGCCCGGCCATGATCCAGCCTGCGAATAACGTCACGGCGCTCATTGGTAACCCGACGTACATCAGATATTGCGGATAAGTCAGGCCGCCGAGTTGTAAAATCGTCACTGTGCTGGGGGTAAAAGGCCCGGTAAACAATCCCACTGACCCCGCCGTCATCATCAGTGCCGCCACCGTGGGAGGTGTAAGCCGTACTGCTGCTGCCACAGGAATAATCACCGCAACAATAATGGCATTGCCACCCGCCATAGTGCCCAGCGCGCCACAGATGAGAATGGAAGAGATGACGATGCCAAATTTGACCCGTGTCTGGCTGGAAAGCCCGATCCGATGTACCACAAATTTGACCAGTTCAACGGCCGCTCCGGTACGTGTTGCCACTTCACCGACGCCTGCGCCAAGCATAATGATCAGTCCAACAGTGGCGATAAACGATCCTGTCGATTTTGCCAGCATGGTGCCCATTTCTGGTAAACCGGTGGAAGTCATTATCATCGCAATAATAATGGATGAAATAACCGCCAGAACAATATCGACGCCTATCAACGAGAGCACCGCTAACGCCACCAACGGTGTGAAACCCAGCAGTCCGAGTTCATTACCTGGACGCCCCTGACACCAGAACGCTGTCAATAAAAAAATAACCAACAGTAAGCCAATAATGACATTCTTTTTGGTGATATTTTGTCTGGTTAGCAAACCACCAGCGAGCATTGAGTCACTCATATAACTCCTTAACCCCATCGAATCGACCGTCAATATCAGCCGATGTATTTGGACAGCTCAGAAAATATCCCCCCTCGTTATTATTGTTGGCAAAATGCACTGAGGGTTTGTCCGGGTACTACAGGTATTATTCTGAGTTCGTAATTAACCCCTTTTAGGTGGGCAAATAACGCATTGTTACCAGAACAGGCGTTACAGATTAAATTTATGTTAACTTGGTGTTACCATGAAATGACTTTTTATCTATCGTCTATAACTCTGGGTTAACTCTTAATGAAACTGCGCCACCTGGAAATCTTCTATGCCGTGATGACATGCGGAACACTTTCACGTGCAGCGGAATCGCTGAATATTTCCCAACCGGCCGCCAGTAAAGCGTTAAAAAACGCTGAACAAAAACTCGGTTTTCAGCTCTTTCAGCGAGTTCGTGGCAAGCTTCTTCCAACCAGCGAAGCGATCACACTTTTTGAAAAAGCGCAGTCGATTTATCACGAACTCGATAACCTGCGACTGCTGGCCGATAACCTGACGCGAGATCCCCGAGCCAGAATAGCCCTGGGATGCCTGCCAAGCCTGGGATTAAGCCTGGTGCCCGAAATAGTCACTGCGTTTTACCAGCAGAATGCAAATCTGGTAATGACACTGACGACAGAGCACACTGAAACGTTGGTTAAAAAACTTGATCTGCGTGAGATTGATCTGGCCCTGACGCTACAGCCGATTCAACAGGGGGAGATTATGACGACACTGATAGCCGAAGTTCCGCTGGTTTATATCGACCGGGACTATCGCCAGGGCGCGGTAGAAATAGACAAGATTGACCAACAACGCTGGATTTCTCCTGGCCCACATTCCCTTTCCAATGCCATAGCCAAACGGCGTGATTTTTTGACAACGCGCCTGAATGTCCAGACCTATTACATGGCGACTGAATTTGTAAAACGAGGAATGGGATGCAGTATTACCGATATTTTCTCTGCCCGTCATAACCTCCCGGCAGAAACAATTCACCCCATCGAGCCACCAATGAAAATTGATCTTTGTTTGCTACGTCGTGCCGACGTGTCACTTAGCCCCATTACACAAAAATTTGTTGATTTCCTCTGCCAGCAATTACGTCAGCAACTGCGAGCCATTAACCTTGAGTTATACCCTGAAAATAAAAAGTCAATTGCTCCTCAGGCCTAAATGTTTTGACATAACCCCAACGCATTTATTAGCGGTGGATATCTCAGGTGATGAAAAAACGCATTGTAGTTATTGGCGGCGGGGTCATTGGTCTGGCGACAGCATGGGTCCTGGTAAAACAGGGCCATCAGGTACAATTGTTAGAACGCAACAGCCAGGCAGGCGTCGCCACCAGTTTCGCTAACGGTGGGCAACTCAGTTATCGTTACGTTGCTCCTCTGGCGGATAAAGGCGTACCGATGCAGGGGCTTAAATGGATGGGGAAAAGTGACTCTCCACTGAATATGCGTTTGCGCATGTCATTAAGTCAGTGGCGCTGGTTGCTGGCGTTTTTACTGGCCTGCAATAACCGGACAAATAAACTCAATGGCGATCATATTTTACGCTTATCACTATTAAGTTGTCAGGTAATGGAAGCGTGGTTGCTGGAGGATAATCTTGATGATTTCCACTGGCGCCGTTCTGGCAAACTGATTATTCATCGCCGCCAGCAAGATTTAGCCAAAGCGGCAAAAGGCATTAATCCGCATTTTCAACAGACTCTATTACGCGAAGAGTGCGTTCATCTTGAACCCGCACTAAAACATATTGGTAATTCCCTGTGTGGTGGTATTTATTCTCCCGGCGATGAAACGGCGGACTGCTATAAGTTCTGCCAGGCATTACTTGCCAAACTTAATGCCAGCGCGAATTTTTCGCTACAGACCGGTTGTGAAGTTTTGCAGTTGAATAAAAAAGGTGAGCGCATAGTCTCCATTACCACCAGTACAGGAACGCTGATTGCTGATGATTATGTCGTTGCCGCCGGAAATGGCAGCACACATTTACTTACCGAAACCGGGATTCACGTACCGCTTTGCGGTCTGAAAGGTTACAGTCTGACACTCCCTTTCCCACAAAAAATGGGGATCGCACCGCAAATCAGTGTCACCGACTATGGTCATAAAATTGTCTATGCCCGACTCGGTGACCGGTTGCGTATCGCCGCCATGGTCGATATTGGCTATGACGGTAATGAACTGCGCCCTGAACGCATTGATGCCTTAAAACAGATCGTAGCCTCCAGTTTTCCGCAACTGCAAGGTATCGATGATGCCGAATTATGGACAGGTATGCGTCCATCCACTCCTGCGGGTCCGCCACTATTAGGACGGGCGAAGTATCAAAATCTCTGGATGAATCTTGGTCAGGGCAGTCTGGGCTTCACGCTGGCGGCAGGTAGTGCTGTGGTGTTAGGCGCTCTGCTGTCGGGCGAAGATCCTGCAATTTCACTTGATGGACTGACATGGAGCCAATCAGCTTGAATATCAAACGTAATAACCCACAGCCGCGTCTGGCCGCCAGCGTGGAATATAGCAACCTTGTTTTTCTCTCCGGCCAGACACCGAAAAGCAATACCCCAGACATCGCGCAACAAACGCGCGAAGTGCTGGAAAAAATCGACGAATTACTTGCAGCGGCTGGCAGTGATAAATTTCATATCTTATTCGCGCAGGTATGGATAAAAGATATCACCCGCGATTTTGCCGATTTCAACGACGTATGGGTTAGTTGGATACCAGAAGGATATAGCCCAGCCCGTGCTGCCGTACAAGCTGAGATGGCTCGCCCGGAGATTCTGGTTGAAGTGATGGTCACGGCAGTAAAAGCAAGATAAGTTCCCCGTTTTCAGCCCCCTGGCAACGTAGTCATGGGGCATCCATGAAGGGTAAACGCCCCCCTCTTTTACCTGCCAACATTCAGGCTGAAAATATCATTTTTAGTTATGTTTCGTCACAGACCTACGATTTTTTCTGATTTCCCCTACACTTAACACTGATACCTTGTCAGGGGTTTCCCTTTGTCTGTATTGATTTACGCGAGATAACGCTATGGAATTAAAGGATTATTACGCCATCATGGGCGTGAAACCGACGGACGATCTCAAGACAATCAAGACCGCCTATCGTCGACTGGCCCGCAAATACCATCCTGATGTCAGCAAAGAACCCGATGCCGAAGCCCGCTTCAAAGAGGTCGCTGAAGCCTGGGAAGTATTGAGTGATGAACAACGTCGCGCTGAATATGATCAGATGTGGCAACATCGCAACGATCCGCAATTTAACCGTCAGTTCCAGCATGGTGACGGCCAGAGTTTCAACGCCGAAGATTTTGACGATATCTTCTCATCAATTTTCGGTCAGCATGCCCGTCAGAGCCGCCAGCGCCCGGCCACACGTGGCCACGACATTGAAATCGAAGTGGCGGTATTCCTTGAAGAAACGCTTACTGAGCATAAGCGTACCATCAGCTATAACCTGCCGGTTTATAACGCCTTTGGCATGATCGAACAGGAAATCCCGAAAACGCTGAATGTGAAGATCCCGGCGGGTGTCGGCAATGGTCAACGTATCCGCCTGAAAGGCCAGGGGACGCCGGGCGAAAACGGCGGTCCGAATGGCGATCTGTGGCTGGTGATTCATATTGCGCCACATCCGTTGTTTGATATTGTCGGTCAGGATCTGGAAATTGTGGTGCCGGTTAGTCCGTGGGAAGCGGCACTGGGAGCTAAAGTCACCGTTCCAACACTGAAAGAAAGCATTTTGCTGACCATCCCACCAGGCAGTCAGGCCGGACAACGATTGCGCGTTAAAGGTAAAGGTCTGGTCGGTAAAAAACAGACCGGCGACCTGTATGCGGTGCTGAAAATCGTCATGCCGCCGAAACCTGATGAAAACACTGCTGCGCTGTGGCAACAACTGGCAGACGCCCAGTCGTCTTTTGATCCACGTAAAGATTGGGGGAAAGCATAATGGCTAACGTTACGGTGACTTTTACCATTACTGAATTTTGCCTGCATACCGGCATTTCTGAAGAGGAGTTGAATGAAATTGTCGGTTTAGGCGTAGTTGAACCGCGTGAGATTCAGGAAACGACCTGGGTGTTTGACGACCATGCCGCCATTGTGGTGCAACGCGCGGTACGTCTGCGTCAGGAACTGGCGCTTGACTGGCCGGGGATCGCGGTGGCGCTAACGTTAATGGATGATATCGCACATCTGAAACAGGAAAACCGCCTGCTGCGCCAACGGCTTTCCCGGTTTGTGGCTCATCCGTGAGTTTGTTGCCTGATGCGACGCTTAACGCGTCTTATCAGGCCTACAAACGGCATTATCTGTTTTGGTTGTCGCACTCCACCAGCACCAGCAATAACTGGCTTAGTGTCGCGTAAAAACCAAAGCTGTCATACTGACGGCAACGCGTTACAAATTCCGGTAGCCATGATCGCAGCGCCGCCAGCGTTTTTTGCCGTAAGCTGTTGATTTTTTGTGTGGTAACTTTCCCTTCCCCCAGTGAAAAATGCAGATAGCTCAACAACTCAAGATAAATCGCCAGATGATCTGCCGGTTCGTTGAAGTTGCTACTGGTTTCCATGCCCGCCTCAACCAACAAGTGTTTAATCTCTTGCTCGTCCTGTTTGTAGGCCGATGCATACGGCAGCGCCGCTTGCTTGTCGGTCATCAGAAACAGGCCGCAAAAATCAGCGGCCAGTTCCAGACGGGCGTCGTTACGTACCACCAGGGCAGCAATGCTTTTCTCCAGCTCGTCCACCGCCGCAGCCAGCGGCGGTTCGCTTTTCAGCAAAGAAAACCATTCAGCCATCTCCGCACTGGCGATTTGCGTCAGTTGTTCATCGTCCAGTTCACGGGAAAACAACTGCGCCAGCCAGGCGTAGACGCAGGCAGTCTGTTGTGCCGTCAAGGAAGTCATGATTTCACCTGCGACGCCGGAACATATTCGCACTGCGCCACCATTTCGATGGGGCCGCTAAACGCCGTCACCTGATCCACTGTGCTTGTGTATTTTTCGATTTCCACCAGTGTGGTATGCGCACTGGTCGCCTGCGCTAACTGTGAGGTGCCGATGTCAATGGTCAACACATTGGGGTTACCGTATTTGCACAGCGCCCCTGGCTCGCCGTCTTTATCCGGATCGTACCATGCCCCTTCGTGAATTCGCGTCACACCGGGTGCATAACGGTCAGAAACGACTGCCCCTGCTAACACCTGACCGCGATCGTTAAAGACGCGTACCACATCACCGTGACGAATGCCGCGCGCACTGGCATCCTGCGGGCTAATAAAGACAGGCTCTTTACCCGCCACCGTATACTGCTGACGCAGAGTTTCCGACTCACATAACTGCGAGTGAAGTCGAAAATCCGGATGCACAGATTGCAAATGCAACGGATATTTCTGCGAGCCTGGCCCACCGTGGGAGCGTTCGATTTTCTCAAACCACATCGGATGCCCCTGACAATCGTCATAGTTCATGTCAGCGATGGTTTTCGAATAGATCTCAATCAGGCCGCTCGGCGTCCCCAGCGGTTCGAGATCCGGATCTTCACGGAATGCCTGGTGGCGAACAAACATCTGCGGGTGGTCAAACTCGACGTACTCTTTGTTATTCCAGAAGTCATCAAACGCTGGTAGATGAACGCCGCGTCCTTTGCCCTGTTGTACACCTTCCTGCCAGATGCGTTTCAGCCAGCCCATTTCATCCAGCCCTTCAGTAAAGGCTTCTTCACGATTAAAGCGACGGCACAGCTCGCGGAAAATATCAAAATCATTGCGCGCCTCAAACTGTGGCGGCACCACCTGTTTCATAGCGATAATTCCACGGTTGGAGTGGTTGCCGTACTGGTCGAGATCGTTACGCTCAAACTGCGTGGTCGCAGGTAGCACGATATCGGCAAAACGGCAGGTTGAGGTCCACTGGTTATCTATGGCGATAACCGTTTCCAGCTTACGCCAGCCTTCGATAATACGGTTGATCTGCTGATGACGATGGAATGGATTAGTTCCGGCAAAAATACACATTTTCAGCGGCGGCAGTTTTACCGATTTACCGTTCCAGTTGATCACTTTCCCTGGTTCGAGGATCGCATCGACAAAACGGGCAATCGGAATGGTGCTGCTATAACCTTTGTAGTCGCTGTTGTCGTGAACAGGCGGAATCGACGTTGAACCGGAGAAACCGCTCAGAATAACGCCTTTACGCCCCGGCGTACCTGCGCCGTTATAGTGCCAGCCAAAACCAAAGCCACCGCCCGGCAGGCCAATTTGTCCCAGCATCGCTGCCAGAACCACAACCATCCACGCCCACTGTTCACCGTGCTGCATACGCTGTACACACCAGCCAGCAATGATCTGTGTTCTGTTCGCCGCCATCTGCCGTGCCAGCGCACGAATTGTTTCGGCATCAATACCAGTCAGTTTTTCAGCCCATACGGCATCTTTCGGCTGACCGTCTTTCTCGCCCAGCAGATACGGCAGGAACTGCTCAAAGCCCACGCAGTAGTTGGTGAGGAAGTTTTTGTCGTACAGATTTTCGCTGTACAGCGTATACGCCAGCGCCAATTGCAGCGGCACATCAGTTTGCGGGTTAATCGCAATGTGCTTCACATGCTCACGCCCCAAATACTCGTGAGTTGACGTCACGATCGGATCGATGCTGATGACTTCAATTTCACCAGCAGCAACTTTCGCTTTTAGCTGCTCGTAATATTCATAAACGTCATGATCCGGGCACCACCAGTTCGCCTGCTGGTTTTTCAGCAAATCGGAGCCCCACAGCACAATGGTTTTGCTGTTCTGCAATACCAGCGGCCAGGAGGTTTGCTGTTCATACACTTCCATCGAACCAACCACACGCGGCAGGATCACCTGCGCAGCACCGGTAGAATAGTCACCACCTGTACCGACACTATTGCCATGCAGTGCAATGGCTTTCGCCAACATACCGGAAGCATTGTGGAACATCCCCGTCGATTGCCAACCGCTGGCAGTCAACAGGGCGCTCGGACCGTGCGTTTTCTGCACACGTTCCAGCTCTTCATAGAACATGTCGAGGGCTTCATCCCAGCTCACGCGCACGAAGCGGTTATCGCCACGCTGGGATGTGTCGCTCAGATGGCGCTTACGTAGCCAGTCCACGCGTACCATCGGGTAACGAATACGCGCCGCGTTGTGTACGTGATCCGGCAATCCGGCGATCATTTTCGACGGATATTTATCCAGTTCGAACGGTTTTGCCGCCACAAAGCGACCATCCTTCACCGTCGCGCGGATAGCCCCCCAGTGCGACCCGGTCAGAATGCCCTCTTTCGAGGTGACCGCCTCAGTAGCCGCTTGCGCCGCATTCACACGGCGCGGCGTTAACAGTGACGGCCCCAGCATCCCGGCGATAGTTAAGCCGCCGAGTTGCGCCAGAAAACGCCGACGTGATGCCTGAAAGAGATCGTTATTCTTCATTATTTTTCTTCCTTCTTATCGCCGTGAACCTTGCCTGCAGTGTCGGACGCATTCATTTGCAGATATTTCAGCAAGGTGCGTTCTTCACGTTTATCGAGGCTGGTAAAGCCAATCATGCCGTTGAGCGTGCCAATCCAACCGTTAGCGTCAAAGTGGGAGATTTCCGGTGCGCCGTGGCACTGATTACAGGTGCCGTTGTACAGCGAATCCGCATAAGCCCAGATTGGTTTGATGTTGTTCACCATGTCGCCTTTCTTCATCCACGCAGTGGCCTGCAACTTGCTCCACTCGGTATTGGTATCGGTCACGGTGGTTTTCTCCAGCGTTTTCACCTGCTGCTGAACATCACCACGAATCGAGGCAACAAAGATGCGTTTGCCTGGGAACTGGGTGAGTACACGCTGACGTCCGGCACTTTCCGTCCAGCCGGTAATTTCAATTTGCAGCCAGTCGCCGTCACGTTTAAGGACTTTCACTTCTGAGGCAGGCAGCAGAGAACCAGACGCCTCTTTATCGCCTTTCGCCGCATAAATCGGCTTGATATCAATGGAGTACAGCGTGTCTCCACTGTCATCAGCACTGGCGCGCAGCTCGTCGAACTGCTTACGGAAACCGCTACTCATATCCGGCAACTGGTGGGCAATACCTTTATGACAGTCGATGCAGGATTGGTTATCTTTCGCTGCCACCTTCATCTGACGCGCCGCTTCCGGATGCTGCTTCGCATGATCCATCGCATCGTAGTTATGACAGGAACGGCAGGTTGCCGAGTTGTTTTCTTTCATTCGCGCCCATTCACGCTCGGCAAGTTCCGCTCGTTTGGCTTCGAATTTCTCAGGTGTATCAATGGAGTGGGCAATAAAGGTTTGGTAAATGTCGTTGCTCGCTTCCAGTTTACGCTTCACCATGCCCGGAATATCCGGCGGAATATGGCAGTCATGGCATTCGGCACGCACGCCAGAGGCGTTCTGGAAATGCACCGAGTGTTTATATTCTTCATACACCGGTTGCATACTGTGGCAACTGACACAAAATTCGGTTGTGCTGGTGACTTTGATCCCAACGTGAGGCAACACAATCAGCGCGATGCCAATTACAATCCCAATAGCGACCAGCGCCAGCACCGACCAACGAGCACTGGGTCGGCGTAGCGCATTCCAGAGTTTCCGCATAATAGCCCCTGTAAAATTAAGGTTTAGTGAAGTGATCTTAATGAGCAAATATGAACAGCGGCACTGGTCAGGATGAACGGCTTACGGCAAAATATGAACAGATATGAACAGAATGAGTAATCCCCCCTGATGCCACATCATATTGTTATTGTTGAAGATGAGCCGATTACCCAGGCACGCTTACAAACCTACTTTACCCAAGAGGGGTATACCGTTTCCGTTACGGCGAGCGGTGCCGGGCTGCGGGAAATTATGCAGAATCAGCCGGTCGATTTAATTCTGTTGGATATTAATTTACCTGATGAAAATGGCCTGATGTTAACCCGCGCGTTGCGGGAACGTTCGACGGTAGGCATTATTCTGGTTACCGGACGCAGCGATCAGATTGACCGCATTGTCGGGCTGGAGATGGGCGCGGACGATTACGTAACCAAGCCGCTGGAATTGCGCGAACTGGTGGTGCGGGTGAAAAATCTGCTCTGGCGCATCGACCTCGCGCGGCAGGTGCAACCACTTACTCAGGACAACTGTTATTGCTTTGCTGGTTATTGCCTAAATGTGTCGCGCCATACGCTGGAGCTGGATGGCGAGCCGATTAAACTGACCCGCGCAGAGTATGAAATGTTGGTGGCGTTTGTGACCAATCCCGGCAAAATTCTCAGTCGCGAACGTCTGCTGCGTATGCTCTCTGCCCGTCGGGTGGAAAACCCCGACCTGCGTACCGTCGATGTGTTAATTCGTCGTTTACGCCATAAACTCAGCGCGGATTTACTGGTGACTCAACATGGCGAGGGCTATTTCCTAGCCGCTGATGTGTGCTGATAAAAATAGACCGGACGAAATCCTCCTGGCGACAGCGAGCGGCGAATATGTTTACGGTCGGCATTTTTCGGCGTCAGGATTAAAATCGGTGGGCTGATATTATCAGACACCGATTGTCCCTGTAATTGTCTGATAGCCTGCTCAACAGCCAGTTCCCCCTGCCAGACCATTTGATCGCTGGCAGCCATAATCACTCTTCCCCGCTTCAGGCCACGATAAACCTGGTGTGAAAGATAAAATGACACTACGGTGAGCGGCGTTTTCAGGTTGCGCCCTTCGCCCATCGCCGCCTCTGCGGCAATGGCCGTTCCGGCAACAACGTCGATTTCTGGATGACGCTCCAGCATCTCCTGCAACAGGTTACGCTGGATTTCAATATCGTTATCTCCGAGCGCAATATCAACAATACGCACCGGGCTTCCGGCAATGGCTGCGCGGAACCCCGCTACCATCTCCTTACTACCCCCGGCGTTGTCCGGGCCGGGCATCAACAATACATTGAGAGGTTTTCCGTTGCTCCATTGCACCAGATACCGCCCCGGCTGATAGCCCATCTGAAACCAGGGCACGCCAACGCGGCTTGTTACCTGTGAGTCGTCAATGGCATTCACCAGCTCGATCACTGGCAGACTTTCTACCTGCTTTTGCAATTCGGGAAATGACGTCGTGCTGCTACCGAGCAAAATCGCTTCTGCGCCCCATTGTTTACACTGCTCAATTTGCGCCTGCTGAGTAGCCAACTGACCGTAGCCACCGGCCTCCAGCACTTTTAAATCCACACCATAGCGGCGGGCTGCTTTCTGCATACCATAGTTCAACGATAACCAGTATGAATCCTTCAGACTGGGATAGAGCGCACACAATTTCCATGAGCGTTTGACTTTAAGTGATGTAACAGGCTGCTCCGTAAAATGTTGCGCATCATGCCAGCGCAACAGGTTATCGCCCGCAAAAACGGGTAACACGAAAAAGGGAAGAAGTAACAAAAGCAGTATGCGCATGATAGCCTCATCAATAATAAGGCTTTATGCTAGATGCATTCCACTTTGCGACTCAACCTTTTTCACCTAAAGTGCACCAACTGTGAATTTAACCCTGACCCGAAGACTCTGGATGGGCTTTGCCCTGATGGCGTTGCTAACCCTGACCAGTACTCTGGTGGGATGGTACAACCTGCGTTTTGTCAGCCAGGTAGAAAAAGCCAATACTCAGGCATTGATTCCTACCATGAATATGGCGCGTCAGTTGAGCGAAGCCAGCGCCTGGGAACTTTTCGCCGCGCAGAACCTGACCAGTGCCGATAACGAAAAGATGTGGCAGGCACAGGGGCGAATGCTCACCGCGCAAAGCCTGAAGATTAACGCGTTGTTGCAAGCGTTACGGGAACAAGGTTTCGACACCTCTGCGATTGAACAACAGGAGCAGGAGATCTCCCGTTCGTTACGTCAGCAAGGCGAACTGGTGGGGCAGCGTTTGCAACTGCGCCAGCAACAGCAACAACTCAGTCAGCAAATTGTCGCTGCCGCTGATGCGATCGCACGTATGGCGCAAGGTCAGGCGAATAACGCTGCGACCTCTGCCGGAGCCACTCAAGCCGGGATTTATGATTTGATCGAACGTCATCAACACCAGGCTGCCGAAAGTGCGCTCGATCGGCTGATTGATATCGATCTTGAGTACGTTAACCAAATGAATGAACTGCGTCTCAGCGCCCTGCGGGTGCAGCAAATGGTGATGACTCTGAGGCTGGAGCAGATCCAGAAAGATGCGCCAACGTTGGAAAATCAACTCAATAATGCAGTGAAAATTCTACAACGTCGGCAAATACGCATTGAAGATCCGGGTGTGCGCACACGGGTGGCACAATCCTTAGAAATCATTCATCGTTATAGCGATTTACTGGCGCTTTATCAGCAGGACAATGAAATCAGCAATCGTCTGCAAACTCTCGCCCAAAATAACATCGCCCAGTTCGCACAGTTTAGTAGCGAAGTCAGCCAACTGGTTGACACTATTGAGCAACGCAACCAAAGTGGACTCACTCATCTGGAAAAAGCCAGTGAACGAGGGCAATACAGCCTGCTACTCCTGGGCGTCGTTTCCCTTTGCTCTTTGATTCTGATCCTCTGGCGCGTGGTTTATCGTTCAGTCACGCGCCCACTTGCCGAACAAACGCAGGCACTGCAACGCCTGCTGGACGGCGATATCGACTCCCCTTTCCCGGAAACCGCTGGCGTGCGGGAGCTGGATACCATCGGGCGGCTGATGGATGCTTTTCGCAGTAGTGTTCATGCGCTTAATCGCCACCGCGAACAACTGGCAGCGCAGGTCAAAGCGCGCACTGCCGAATTGCAGGAACTGGTAGTAGAACACCGGCTGGCACGGGCAGAAGCAGAAAAAGCCAGTCAGGCAAAATCGGCGTTTCTGGCGGCAATGAGCCATGAGATCCGCACGCCGCTGTACGGCATTCTCGGCACCGCTCAACTGCTGGCGGATAACCCGGCGCTTAACGCCCAGCGTGATGATTTGCGGGCAATTACCGATTCTGGCGAATCATTGCTGACCATCCTTAACGATATTCTCGATTATTCGGCTATCGAAGCAGGTGGCAAGAATGTCTCGGTCAGCGATGAACCGTATGAACCGCGCCCGCTGCTGGAAAGTACCCTGCAATTAATGAGCGGGCGGGTGAAAGGTCGTCCGATTCGACTGGCAACGGAAATTGCCGACGATGTACCGACCGCGTTAATGGGTGATCCGCGACGTATTCGCCAGGTTATTACCAATTTGTTGAGTAATGCCCTGCGTTTCACTGACGAGGGGCAGATTGTCCTGCGTAGCCGCACTGATGGCGAACAATGGCTGGTCGAAGTGGAAGACAGCGGCTGTGGTATTGATCCCGCGAAACTGGCTGATATCTTCCAGCCATTTGTTCAGGTGAGTGGTAAACGCGGCGGCAGTGGACTGGGGTTGACGATCAGTACCAGCCTGGCCCAGGCGATGGGCGGCGAACTGATCGCCACAAGCACGCCGGGGGTTGGAAGCTGTTTTTGCTTACGGTTACCGTTACGCGTTGCCACCGCGCCAGCACCTAAAATAGTCAATCAGGCGGTGCATCTGGATGGTTTACGCTTGCTGTTAATTGAAGATAACCCGCTAACGCAGCGTATTACCATCGAGATACTGAACGCCAGTGGTGCTCAGGTCACTGCCGTTGGAAATGCCACGCAGGCTTTAGAGACGCTGCAAAATAGTGAATCGTTTGCTGCCGCGCTGGTGGATTTTGATCTGCCGGATATCGACGGCATTACACTTGCCAGGCAACTTTCGCTGCAATATCCGTCGCTGGTTTTGATTGGCTTTAGCGCCCATGTCATCGACGAAACGTTGCGCCAGCGTACCAGTTCTCTATTTCGCGGAATTATCCCTAAACCGGTGCCGCGTGAAGTGCTCGGTCAGTTACTGGCGCACTATCTCCACCAGCAAAAAAATAACGATCAGCCGCTGGATGTATCGCAACTCAATGAAGATGCACAGTTAATGGGAGCGGATAAGATCCACGAATGGCTGACATTATTTAAACAACATACCCTGCCGCTTCTTGATGAAATAGACACTGCTCGCGCCAGACACGACAGCGAGAAAATCAAACGCGCTGCGCACCAGCTAAAAAGTAGTTGCGCCAGTCTGGGAATGCGCAGTGCCAGCCAGTTGTGCGGGCAACTTGAGCGGGAACCATTAGCCGCTCTCCTGCCGCGCGAAGAAATTACACGCAGTATCGCGGCTCTGGAAGAGTGGTTGAATAAGAAAGACCTGAACGCGATTTGAATCAATATCAGCCAGATAAGAAGACTTAGAATAGTAGCATTTAGCATGCAACTTAATGGACTGGCAAAATCATGGCTGAGAAAAAAAGAATCCGCTGGCAGCGGCGGCCAGGCACAACGGGCGGTAAATTACCGTGGAATGACTGGCGCAATGCCACGACCTGGCGTAAAGCGACGCAATTATTACTGCTGGCAATCAATATTTATATTGCCATCACCTTCTGGTATTGGGTGCGCTATTACGAAACGGCAGGTAGTACGCCTTTTATCGCAAGGCCAGGTGGTATTGAAGGCTGGCTCCCTATTGCCGGTCTGATGAATCTGAAATACAGCCTTGAAACAGGCCAGTTACCTTCCGTGCACGCCGCCGCGATGCTGTTGCTGGTCGCTTTTATCATTATCAGCTTGCTGCTGAAAAAAGCCTTTTGCTCGTGGCTATGCCCGGTTGGTACGCTATCTGAGTTAATTGGCGATCTGGGGAAAAAACTGTTTGGTCGGCAATTTGCCCTTCCTCTCTGGCTGGATATTCCTCTGCGTGCGGCGAAATATCTGCTGTTGAGTTTTTTTCTCTATATCGCGTTATTCATGCCCGCTCAGGCGATTCACTATTTTATGCTATCGCCCTACAGCGTGGTGATGGATGTTAAAATGCTCGATTTCTTTCGTCATATGGGGACAGCGACGTTAATCAGCGTGATCGTTTTGCTGATTGCCAGCCTGTTTATTCGCCATGCCTGGTGTCGTTATCTCTGCCCGTATGGCGCGTTAATGGGACTGGTTTCGCTATTATCGCCGTTTAAGATTCGTCGCAATGCCGAAAGTTGTATCGACTGCGGCAAATGCGCAAATAATTGTCCGTCACGGATCCCTGTCGATAAATTAATCCAGGTTAGAACGGTGGAATGTACCGGCTGTATGACCTGCATCGAGTCATGCCCGGTCGCCTCAACATTAACTTTTTCGCTGCGAAACCCCGCGATAAATAAAAAAGCTTTTGCGTTATCTGGCTGGCTAATAACACTACTGATATTGGGAATTATGTTCGCGGTGATTGGTTACGCGATGTATGCAGGTGTATGGCAAAGCCCGGTGCCAGAGGAATTGTACCGACGCTTAATTCCACGGGCGGCAATGATTGGTCATTAACAGAGTGACAAGCGGAACATCACCTCGTGCTGGGGTGATGTCCACAAAATCACATTATTTGGATTTTGACGTCATAGCCTTCAAGCCCGGTCATTTTCTCCCGCGCGGTGAAGCGAATTTCAGAGACTTCTTTCCCTGTGCTCTTGTTTAACTCGGTGATTTTTTGCGCAATAAAGTCGGAGATTTCTGTTTCGGCTTGTTTTTTTAGCTCTTCAATATTCACTGTTAACCTCTTCTGGTCTTAAAAGGCAGCAACACGCCAGTAAGGTGTTGGTTCCCTGTTCAGGTAACAAAAGTTATAAGCTATCTGCCTGAAAGATTCAATAATCAGTAGGTTATCGCTCAATATGCATACAGGGATGAGTGCAAACAGAAGATATAAAAAAGGCTCCGCGAGGGAGCCTGATATTATTTTGTGAAATCCAGTGGCGCATGGTCTGTGCGTATTTGTAAAGCAACGTTATCAAAGGTGATCATCGTCGATTTACAGAAAATACACTTAGCTCCCAAAGGATTTCGCTCCGTCACATCGAATGCCGATGTGCGGTACTGTGAACCATGACAACATGGACAGCGGAAATGGAGATGTTGAGTAATAACGGCAACCTTAGAGCGCAACAACGTTCGCTGCCGAGGGACCACGTTGCCCCTGCTCAATAGAAAATTCGACTTTCTGATTTTCATTCAGAGTGCGGAATTCATTGCTCTGGATGGCGGTGAAATGAACGAAGACGTCCTTGCTGCCATCATCAGGAGTGATAAAGCCAAAACCTTTATCTGCGTTAAACCATTTTACTAAACCAGTCATTTTATTAGACATATTTTACTTCCTTCATTTTGGGCCTTTCGGCAAACAGGGCTTTAATACAGAAACTACTTAGTGTTCAGGAGAGAGACTCAAAAGAAGGGGATAATGCCTGATAATGAGAACTGCTTTAGTAAACTACTTTGTATGCTGTCTGTCTTTCAAACCGACGCAGCTATTAACGCATGATACACATAATTAAGCAAATTTATTTTAGCCGTCCGGCGGTCTTAAATATCGCTGGCTTTATTTTTTTAAAACCGTATAGTGCAGCGCAGTATTTTTAGTAAGGAATTTGTTTGTCCCGTAAAATGACAGGAATTGTCAAAACCTTTGATCGCAAAAGCGGCAAAGGATTCATCATCCCCTCCGACGGTCGTAAAGAAGTCCAGGTCCATATTTCCGCATTCAGCCCCCGCGACGCAGAAGTACTTATACCAGGGTTACGCGTAGAGTTTTGCCGCGTTAATGGCCTGCGTGGACCAACAGCGGCAAATGTTTATTTATCCTGATATAAACTGCAGGCCGGAATACGCGCTTCATTCACGATTTGCGTAAAATCCGCCAGTGAACACATGCCCTGCGCGTTTCTTTCTTCACACTCGGCCAACGTCAACTTCACTTCCCCTGGCGGCGTATCAAGCGACAGACGGGCTTTATCACGCATCTGCTGCAAGGTCTGGAATACCAGCGAAACCTGAATCCACTGACTGTTATCACTTAGCCGCCGCCAGCGTTCAAATACCAGTTCACCTCCCGGCGGGGTGTTATCCGGTTGGCCCGGCAGCGTCCAGTTAAGTCCCAGTGCCCCACCTAAATTCGCCAGGTTAGTATCATGCCCGGCAATAAACAGCAGCGA
Source organism: Escherichia sp. MOD1-EC6098 (assembly GCF_002965865.1). Classification (NCBI taxonomy): domain Bacteria; kingdom Pseudomonadati; phylum Pseudomonadota; class Gammaproteobacteria; order Enterobacterales; family Enterobacteriaceae; genus Escherichia; species Escherichia sp. MOD1-EC6098. Next base: position 84,549 of record NZ_PTSN01000006.1, on the reverse strand, counting down.
AGTCGGTAGCGTAACACCATAGCTCTGCCTTTGCGGATTATGTGGCGTCAGCGCCGTCAGGAGCAAATCCAACAGGGGCGTGGCACGGCTACGGGCCACTTCTGGGGTACGTTGCAGCAGATAAAACTGCGCATTATGCAGACTCAGCAAGGTGTTCCACTGGTGTGAATCAGTAATTCGTCCCCAACCAGGCTCCGGCATTCCCTGTGCCTGCTGCAGGAGAAATATCTCCGTCAGCATTGATGCCAGACTCACCGCACCGGTTAATGAAACGTTATCGGTACTTACTTTCAGTTCAGACGGCAATACTTGCGTCAATGAACAACTTTCGTCTTGTTTCTCTCGTTTGAGGCACAGACTTGATTGCGGGAAATTAAGCACCCGCTCCAGTTCGTGAAATGCCGTTTGCCGATGATCAGTAAAGTTAGTGATCGAGCCGCCTGCCCTGTTAAGAATAGCTTCTGTCACGTTCGCTTTATCCAGTTGGCAGACACCGGTTTTCAGCGGGTTAAATAGCGGATCGGGACTGGCGGTGTCTGACCGGGTATGTACGGTTATTGCACAATTGGGAGCCAGCCCGGCGGCAAAGGCTTCGCCTGTTTTACGGGTGCGTTCGTCGACATCAGCAATAATCGCCACCTGACCTGGTTTCGGACAGCCATTTTTTGCCAGCAAACCGCCAGCCACCAGACGCTGGCGTTGGTAATGTCCGAGATAAGAGATCAGCTCACCGCCTCGTGGTGTCAGCCAACCCAGTTTCACCGGCCAGCCTGGCCATGTGTCTGGAGTAATTTCCTGCATGAGTTGCGTAGATTTAGTGGGGGCACGCACGCCATGACGGCTGACAATCACCACACTCTCCAATTTCAGTTCCGGCTCACTCTGAGCGTATGCAGGTAGTGGTGTTAACGGAAGCAGAAGAGAAAAAAAGGGGAGCAATATCGCTTTCATCGCCAGGTTTCCGTTTTTCATGTTTCGCATTATTGCCGGATACGACGCTGACGCTTCTTCTCCGGCCTATGTTCGTTGTGCGTCAAATCAACCTTTTAGACGCGGTTCCAGCCACACCAACACCACGGTGGAGAGTGAACACATCAACAAAATGCCGACGAACCACAATAAATACCACATTGTTCATCCCTCCTTAGTACAGCTCATGATCGTGATGGCGGAGAGTTTCAGTTGTCATACGCCCCCACATTTTGTAGTAGCTCCACACAGTGTAGAGCAACACAATAGGCAAAAATATCAGCACAATTACTAACATAATGCTCAACGTCAGTTGACTGGAGGTGCTATCCCACAGCGTCAGGCTGGAGATCGGGCTGATGTTCGAAGGCATAACAAATGGAAACAGCGTGATGCCTGCCGTGAAAATCACGCCAAATTGCATCAATGACGCCAGCAGAAATCCCCAACCGGGGCGACCACGATAAATCGCCATCACCGTCAGCAACGGGCAGAAGAAACCCAGCAGCGGGAAGATCCACAATACCGGCGATTCAACAAAATTATTCATCCAGGCACCAGGCAATACCGCAACCAGTTTCATTAACGGATTGGATGGACCGTTAACATCCTGAGCGAGCAATACGAAGCCATCAATACCAACCCACAGCCAGTACCCCGCCAGCAAAAAGCAGAGCATCACCAGCAGAGCCGCGCGTTTGGTCGCCAGTTGCGAACGCAGGTGAATAGCACCGACTGTTTTTAGTTGCAGCCAGACGCCCCCTTGCAAAATCACCATTCCAAGACTGAGCAAACCGCACAGTAGAGGGAATGGCGTCAGCAATTGCCAGAAGCTACCGAGGTACTCCACGCGTAATTGCGGCGTGAAAGCAAACGGCACGCCGAGTAACAAATTGCCAAACGCGATACCGAAGACGACCGGCGGTATCAGACTACCGATGACCAGCCCGGCATCCCACATTTTACGCCAGCGTGCATCCGCGATTTTTCCGCGATAATCAAAGGCCAGCGGGCGGAAGAACAGCGAGCACAGCACCAGGATCATCGCCACATAAAATCCAGAAAACGCAGCGGCGTAAACTCTGGGCCAGGCGGCAAATAATGCCCCTCCCGCGAGGATTAACCAGACCTGGTTGCCTTCCCAGTGTGCGCCAACACTGTTAATCACTATCCGGCGTTCATCATCATCACGCGCCACCAGCGGCAGCAGGCAACCGATCCCCATGTCAAATCCGTCGGAGATCATAAAGACCACCAGAATCACGCCAATCAGTAGCCACCAGATGAAGCGCAATGTTTCATAATCAAACATGATTCTCTCCTTTACCCCTGCTGCTGCGTCGGTTGTTCACTCTGCATCGCGCTTGGCCCCAGACGGGCATATTTCTGCATCAGGTAGACTTCAGCGATTAAGAACAGGGTGTAAAGCCCTACTATCATGATCAGTGAAAAAGCCAGTTGTCCTGTGGTTAAGGCAGAGTGCGCGGAGTATGTTGGCAAAATGTCCTGAATCGCCCACGGCTGACGGCCAAACTCGGTCATAAACCACCCTGCTTCAATGGCAATCCACGGCAGCGGCAAACTCCAGAGCATCATTTTCAGCACCCAACGATGCTGGTCGATTTTGCCGCGCAGCGTCTGAACGAGCGCAATCAGCATTACCAGTAACAACAGCGAACCGCAGCCCACCATGATGCGGAAACTCCAGAACACCGGCGCAACTTGTGGAATAGCACCGCGCATAGCCGCCTGATACTGCGCAGGTGTGACATGATTCATATCCGGCGCATAGCGGGAGAGCAACATGCCATAACCGAGATCGTTTTCCAGCTCATGAAATGCTTGCAGTACATGCGGCTCGCGGTTGCCTTGCGAAATCTCCTGCATCAGCAGCCAGGCCATACGCCCGCGTTGCAATCGTGGATAAGTTTCATCCATCAAATTTTTCAACCCTGGTACAGGCTTATCTAATGAGTGAGTGGCGAGGATCCCTAACAGCGCAGGGATTTTGATGGCAAAAGCGTTACGCTCTTGATCCTGTTCCGGCCAGGCAATGAGATGGAACGGCGCAGGTGCCGGTTCGGTTTGCCACTCCCCTTCCATTGCCGCCAGTTTTACCGGCTGAACGCGTGCGACTTCATAAGCAGAACTGTCTCCAAGTTGCAGCGCGCCGATTATCGCCAGTGTGCCAAAGACCGAACCGATAGCAAACGAACGTAAAGCGACATCACGCTCCCGTCCGCGCAGTAAGTACCAGGCGCTGATCGCCATAATGAACATCGCCCCGGTCACATAACCAGCCATCACCGTATGGACAAATTTCACCTGGCTGACGGGGTTAAAGACCAGATCGCTGAAACTGGTCATCTCCATACGCAAGGTGTCGATATCGAAATGCGCGCCGGTCGGAAACTGCATCCACCCATTGGCATTCAAAATCCACAATGCGGAGATATTGGAACCAAATGCCACCAGCCAGGTGACCAGCAGGTGCTGGTATTTATTCAGCCGTTGCCAGCCAAAGAAGAACAGACCGACAAAGGTGGATTCGAGGAAGAAGGCCATTAATGCTTCCATCGCCAACGGTGCGCCAAAAATGTCGCCCACATAGTTGGAATAGAATGACCAGTTAGTACCAAACTGAAACTCCATGGTGAGACCAGTAGCCACGCCGAGAGCGAAGTTGATACCGAAGAGCTTACCCCAGAAGCGCGTCATATCGCGGTAGACTGTTTTGCCGGTGACCACGTAAATGGTTTCCATGATAGCCAGCAAAAAAATCAGCCCCAGGGTAAGGGGCACGAACAAAAAGTGGTATAGCGCGGTCAGTGCAAACTGCCAGCGCGACAAATCAATAACATCCCACATGCGAACTCCTGTAGGCGAAGAGAGGGAAATAACCCTTTAATAGTAGATCTCCCTTTTTATCCTTACAGTTTGTAGGTGGTTGTATTCGCTGATTGCGATATTCATAGGACTGAAAGCGATATTTGCCGCCATTTTCACTGTTGCGCGCTTTCTATAAGCCACTGACACACCTCGCCCAACCGCTGCGCGGAGTCCGCCAAATCTTCCGGCGCTGCCAGCACAACTTCCGGTATCGGGCAGATTTCATAACTCTCAAGTAATGGGCCTTTTAACGTATCCATACAGCGTAAATGCCAGACATGTCGCAAACCGGTGGCGTTGATATAGCTCTCGCCATAGCCAATAGTGCGAATCTGGATATTACCCGGCCCGCACAGCCGCGAGAGAAATAACCTGTCAGCCTCGCTGACAGGCAACTGCGTCAGGTTAATACTATGTGGCTGCGCCTCAGGATTACGCACATACGCCAGCAATTCATGAGCCAGCGGCAGTCCGTTCATCAGACCATCAATGGGCGGTGGTAGCAGCGAATCTGTCGGCAGCGTATTATGCGTTGCCGCCTGCCATAACGGCAGCGGCGCGCAGCCTGTCTCCAGCCGGTCTTCCAGCAACAGCTCACCGCTACGCCTGCGTACTCGCCACAATCCGCAGAAGATCGCCTCCTGAATTTCACTTTCACTGCCGTCAATATGTTGGATGCGCACTGACACTTCCCCTTCTCCGAGAAGCGTATTGATAAAGTGGCGATCATCAGCATTGAGATTTAACAGATCGACGGCCAGCACCTCGCCTAATGGCGGTACGCGTTGCGTTAGTTGATGCTGTAGATCGTTTAACAGCGTAATCACCCGTGGACTATGAGCACACTGCTCCAGTGCCGCCATGCTCGGTTCATCATTCACCTGACAGGTAATTGGCAGCGGATTCATACTGAAACTGTCATCATCAGGTTGCGTTCCTGGCCCCAGCAGATGGAAAAAAGTCTCACTCATGAATCACATTCCTGTTTTGATTCGACAAGGCCGCGCATCAGGTTTATCAGCTCTGCCCACGGGTGAATGCCATTCAATACGCCGCGATAATGACCATCAGTAAACACTAATGTGGCTGGAAAACGAAAAACACTAAATCTGTCTCCGATGGCTTCACTTTGCTCAAGATCGGCAATTGCCACCTGCCATGCATAATCTGGAAACTCACGCAGTAGCTCTGCGACCATCACCGGATTATCACTGACTTCAGGAGTACGTTTCGGATCGCTGCTTAACAGCACCACACTATCCGGCGCTTGCATAAGCCACTGATCGAGACGAGGCTCAGTGATCGGCGTCCAGCCACGCGCCAGCATACGTTGCCACAACGCACTAAAAGGTGAGTCGTTAATCATCCCTGCTCCTCCAGCGTCATCCGATACTGACGCAAGCGAACACCTTCGTAATTTTCCATCGACAGACAGCCATAATTGAGACAACGCGATTCCTCCGCCCGTTGTGGCACAACTCCCCACGCCGACAGTTGCACCAGCGCCGCCTGTTCCGCTGCAGGCAGTTGCTCCCGCGCAGGCTCGCTAAGGCTACCGCCGTAGTCGTCGAGCATTGCCGGTTGTAACCCGACGAGGGCAATATGTGTTGGCAGATGTCCGCGGATATCTGCCAGCGCTAATACTTCGGAGAAACTGTTCTGGTGCAGGCTCATTTTCTTCGCACTGAGATATGCCGGAATGCGCTCTCCGGCATATGTTCGTAGTGTTCCGGGTTCCAGCCCGTAATCAATAGCATCGAGAATCAACAGATGGCTGGCGTTTTCAACATACCCCAGCAGGTTCAGCCCCTGAGTACCACCATCGACAATCTCCACGTTTTCGGGCCAGTGATAATGGGCATACAGCCGTTCCGCCACCCGCACACCGAAACCTTCATCGGCCCACAGCAGGTTGCCCAACCCCATTACCACTACACGTTGCTCGCTCATGAACGCTCCTTGTCGCTGCTCATCTTTCCAAATTTGTGGCTACGGTAGCCGTTCACCATCGTGGAGATCACCGTGTCGTCGGACATGATGTCTTCACGCAGCGCCATATAAACATGACCAATCACAAATGCGCCAATCAACCACATGCCCAGCCGATGCCAGCTATGAATGTCCAGCGAGTTGCCGCCCGTCCAGTAGAAAAATTCCACTACATAACGAAACGGCGCAAAAATGGCGTACTGGCTGTGTTCGCTATACAGCGCAAAACCGGTGACGATCATAAAAACAGACATCAGGAAATAGCCGAACATCGCAGCCTGCGCGATGGGGTTATGGCCAATGTCAGCGCTCGGGCGTTTTGCCAGAAACAGATACCAGCGGATTTCGTACCACACGCCCAGCCACCAGCTTTTGCGCCATACCGGCACGATGAAAAGCTCGCGTGAGTAGCGATTGCCGACAAACGCCCAGTAGATCCGCATCAGCAAGACGACGGTAAAAATCATCCCGGCGCTGAAGTGTATTAGCCTGATGTAGCCCATATAGAACAGATACGTCGCCTCACCACTGACTGAAGGCAGCGGCTTGCCGATAAAGTAGCCGGTGACCATCAATACCGCCATGCACAGCACCGTCAGCCAGTGCCATATCCGCACGGGCGCTTCAAAGACATAGTGGCTGATAACGTTGTCGCTTTTCTCTTGCATGATGATTCTCCTTCGCTGTTAGCGCACCTGCACGGAGATCAGTTCGCTACCGTCGTCACCCAGCACATGCGTTGAACAGGCGAGGCACGGGTCGAAGCTGTGCAGGGTACGCAGGATCTCCAGCGGTTGCTCGGGGATCGCCATTTTGGTGTTCATCAGCGCGGCTTCATAAGCACCAATTTGCCCTTTGGGATCGCGCGGGCTGGCGTTCCAGGTGGTCGGCACCACACACTGGTAGAGATCGATTTTGCCATCGCGAATAGCGGCCCAGTGACCTAAAGCCCCACGCGGTGCTTCAGTAAATCCGACGCCACGGCACACTTTCGGCCAGGTCGCAGGCTCCCATTTTTCGGTGGAGGCGGTGGCAAGATTGCCGTTTTTCAGGTTGGTCATTAACTTGTTGAAAAAGTACTGTAACTTACTTGCAGCCCACTGAGCTTCATGGGCGCGGCACAGAATGCGGCCTAACGTCGACTGGATGCCAGAAAGCGGCAGGTTCAGCGCCGACATCATCCGATCAACCGACTCAACGGTCGCAGCATCGCCTTTGTGGTAAGCGATTAACGTGCGAGCCAGCGGCCCTACTTCCATCGCGTGACCGCGCCAGCGTGGCGCTTTGATCCACGAGTAGCGCTCCTGTTCATTCAGTTGCTGAATGTTTGTATCGCTGCCTTTAACGTCGCCGGGGTTGTACCACGGGTCGGTGATACCATCGAACGGATGACGCCCGACCTGATCGTCGGGATAACGATACCAGGCGTGATCGACAAATTCCTGCACCTGCTGCGGATCAACTAAATCCACTGGCAGTACGTTTTTGAAATCGCCATTGATCACCGCACCGCCAGGCATCAGCAGACTTTTCTCGCCAAGGTCGTTAGCGATATCCGGGAACGCACCGTAGCTGAGGACGCATTTATCAGAAAGGCCAGTGCCGATTTCACTCCACGGTTTGTTGAACTGGCCGATGGCTAAGGCGTCGGGGATCATCACGTTATTAATGAAGTCCGCCGTGCGGGTAATGATCGACTGCACCAGGTTCAGGCGCTCCATATTAACCGCCCCGACCGCACCGCTTTCGTCGATATTTATGGCACAAGGCATCCCGCCGACAATCCAGTTGGGATGCGGGTTTTTACCGCCAAAGACCGCGTGGATTTTGACGATCTCACGCTGGAAATCGAGAGCTTCGAGATAGTGAGCAAAGCCCATCAGGTTGGCTTCTGGTGGCAGTTTGTACTGCGGGTGCCCCCAGTAGCCGTTGCGGAAGATCCCTAACTGCCCGCCTTCGACAAATTTCTTCAGTCGATTTTGCACATCAAAGAAGTAACCTGGGGAAGACTTCGGCCACGAGGAGAGGCTTTGCGCCAGTTCGGAAGTTTTACGCGGGTCGGCTTGCAGCGCGTTAAGTACGTCGATCCAGTCCATTCCGGCGAGCTGATAAAAGTGCACCAGATGGTCGTGGCACCAGAGCGTCGCCAGCATAATGTTGCGAATGATATTGGCGTTATCCGGCACTTTGATGCCAATAGCATCTTCAATGGCGTAAACCGAAGCCAGGGCGTGTACGCCGGTGCAGACGCCGCAGATACGTTCAACGAACGCCCACGCATCACGCGGATCACGGCCTTGCAAAATGATCTCCAGCCCGCGAAACATCGTGCCGCAGGAGACAGCATTGGTGATCACATTCTGATCGTTAATATTCACTTCACAGCGCATATGACCTTCGATACGCGTGATCGGGTCGACCACCAGGCGACGTCCGGCATTATTGATGGTGTATCCCTGAGTTTCGTACTGAGTGCTCATGCCTGTTTATCCTCGTTGCCTGGCTGTTGTTCGGTCTCTGCTGGTTGCTGGTTATGACGTCTGCGCTGGTCAATCGCGCTGGCGACTGCATGTACGCCAACAGCCGCAGCCACGACGCCAAGCGCGGTTAAGCCCACGGTATCGGCGGTAGAGTGCGTTCCCATCTGCGGAATATCGACCACGCGGCTGTAGAATGAGCCGCGATCCCAGAAACCATTTTCAGAACAGCCCAGGCAACCGTGACCGGACTGGATCGGGAAGGAGACGCCATCATTCCAACGGGTTGAGGAGCAGGCGTTATAGGTGGTTGGCCCTTTACACCCCATTTTGTACAGGCAGTAACCTTTGCGAGCGGCGTCATCGTCCCAACTCTGGACAAACTCACCAGCGTCAAAGTGGGCGCGGCGATAGCATTTATCGTGGATACGTTGACCGTAGAACATCAGTGGACGCCCCATTCTGTCGACATCTGGCAGGCGATCAAACGTCACCATATAAGTAATGATGGCGCTCATCACATCCGGGATCGGCGGGCAACCAGGGACTTTAATGATTGGTTTGTCGGTAATGACTTTATCGATAGGCGTTGCCTGCGTCGGATTGGGGCGAGCGGCTTGTACGCAGCCCCAGGATGCGCAGGTTCCCCAGGCAATAATTGCGCTGGCCCCCGCGGCGGCACGTTTGAGTTTCTCAATAAACGGCCGACCGCTGCTGATACAAAACATCCCCTGCTCGCCCAGCGGCGGGTTACCTTCTACTGCAAGGATATATTTGCCGTTGTATTGCGTGATGATATCTTCAAAGACTTCCTCCGCCTGAGTACCAGCGGCAGCCATTAAGGTATCGTCGTAGTCGAGAGAAATAAGGGAAAGAATGACATCCTTCGCCAGCGGATGAGCAGAACGGATAAAAGATTCGGTGCAGCAGGTACATTCCAGACCGTGGATCCACACTACCGGAATGCGCGGTTTATTCTCCAGCGCCCAGGCAATCTTCGGTGCCATCCCCGCGCCTAATCCCAGCGAGGTGGCAGCCAGACTGCAATATTTAAGAAAACTCCGCCGGGTAACCCCCTGACGTCGCATAGCCTGGTAAAAGGTTTCCTCATTATTCATATCGCACGTCTCTTCTCCTTGCGACACCGACTGAAGTGCCGGGCGCTTTTGGTCGGCAAGCGACGTCCCTGTAGCAAGGTAAACTATCGCTTCACGAGAGAGACAGAAAACGAAAGCTCATCCTTCTGCACTGGCGCACGTCGCCAGAAAGTATTGTTAATAAAGCGTAGTGAACGTTTTGCACAAAACAATACAAAGTATGTGGATTTATCTTTTAGCGATAAAAATGGATCTTATTTTCCTAAAAGCCTGACGCAGGAAGATTACGAGTGGTTTTTATGGCGACGAAACACCCAAATTGCTGTTATTTCACGCAAACAACACCAATTTGTTTGTTTTTCAGGCAAACAAACAAATTGGGGGTTTACACGACGCATCGGGATGTTTATAGTTCGCGTCATTCCGGAAGTGTGGCCGAGCGGTTGAAGGCACCGGTCTTGAAAACCGGCGACCCGAAAGGGTTCCAGAGTTCGAATCTCTGCGCTTCCGCCAAATAAGATAAGGGGTTAGCTAAATGCTAACCCCTTTTTCTTTTACCTGTCAAAATCACCATGCCGTTATACCATTCCCAATGGTTAAACTCGTCTTTGCTAAATCTGTTCCAGATCAAATGCGTAAAGATGGGTAAAACCTCTGGGTAGCTTTCGGCAATATCATTATGCTGCTTTATTAATTACACCTGTCATAGAGAGTGACTCCATGGATCGTATAGTTAGTTCTTCACATGACCGTACATCACTACTTAGCACCCATAAGGTGCTGCGTAATACCTATTTTCTGCTGAGCCTGACGCTGGCCTTTTCGGCAATTACCGCGACGGCCAGTACGGTTCTGATGCTGCCATCTCCGGGCCTGATTCTGACGTTGGTAGGGATGTATGGTCTGATGTTCCTGACCTATAAAACCGCCAACAAACCAACCGGGATTATCTCCGCGTTCGCCTTTACCGGTTTTCTCGGTTATATCCTCGGCCCGATTCTGAACACTTACCTGTCTGCCGGAATGGGCGACGTAATCGCTATGGCGCTGGGCGGCACAGCATTAGTGTTCTTCTGCTGCTCTGCGTATGTGCTTACCACCCGCAAAGACATGTCTTTCCTCGGCGGTATGCTGATGGCCGGTATTGTGGTGGTGTTGATTGGAATGGTAGCGAATATCTTCCTGCAACTGCCTGCCCTGCATCTGGCAATCAGTGCGGTATTTATTCTGATCTCCTCTGGCGCGATTCTGTTTGAAACCAGCAACATCATTCATGGCGGTGAAACGAACTACATTCGTGCCACGGTGAGTCTGTATGTGTCGCTGTACAACATCTTCGTGAGCCTGTTGAGCATTCTTGGCTTCGCCAGCCGCGATTAATCTCGCCCGATACCACTTACAGAGCCTCGCTTTATGCGGGGCTTTGTTTTTTGCTACACTGCAGCCAGTCTGACTAAGGTAGTAAATGAATATGTTGATCTTCGAAGGTAAAGAGATAGAGACCGATACCGAAGGCTATCTCAAAGAGAGTAGCCTGTGGAGCGAACCTCTGGCAGCCGTGATTGCCGAAAAGGAAGGGATTACGCTGTCGCCTGAACACTGGGAAGTAGTGCGCTTTGTGCGTGACTTCTACCTGGAATTTAATACGTCTCCGGCGATTCGTATGCTGGTAAAAGCGATGGCGAATAAGTTTGGCGAAGAAAAAGGTAACAGCCGCTATCTGTACCGACTGTTCCCGAAAGGCCCGGCAAAGCAAGCCACCAAAATTGCCGGCCTGCCGAAACCCGTGAAATGCATTTAACGGATACGAAAATCCGTTAATTCGCCAGAAGGATGATGCGGTTCGCTAAGCACCCGTTCCACGCGGGCTGAACGCGGACCGCCGCTCTTTAACCACTGCATTAATTTTTCCACCTGCCCTTCATCACCACAGGCAACCACTTCCACGCTGCCATCATCACGATTTTTTGCGTAGCCGGTTAACCCTAGCCTTTTCGCTTCGTACTGAGTGGTATAACGAAACCCTACCCCCTGAACTCGCCCATAAACCCAGGCAATTATGCATACTTTCGACATCACCGCTCTCCTTATCCTTAATGGACGCGTTGCAAATCCATGGAAAACTCCGGACAATGACGCCCATTTCTTTGCATCGACAGAATAGTAAATTATGAGTGTACGTTTAGTGTTAGCCAAAGGGCGCGAAAAATCATTACTTCGTCGCCATCCGTGGGTCTTTTCCGGTGCCGTCGCACGTATGGAAGGTAAAGCCAGCCTCGGTGAAACCATCGATATTGTTGATCATCAGGGAAAATGGTTAGCACGCGGCGCTTATTCGCCAGCGTCGCAAATCCGCGCTCGTGTCTGGACGTTTGATCCGTCAGAATCCATCGACATTGCCTTTTTCACCCGCCGCTTACAACAGGCGCAAAAGTGGCGCGACTGGCTGGCGAAAAAAGATGGTCTCGATAGCTATCGTTTAATCGCCGGTGAGTCTGACGGCCTGCCGGGTATTACTATTGATCGTTTCGGCAATTTTCTGGTGCTGCAACTGCTGAGTGCAGGCGCGGAGTATCAGCGCGCAGCATTAATCAGCGCCCTACAAACGCTCTATCCGGAATGCGCGATTTACGATCGTAGCGACGTGGCAGTACGTAAAAAAGAGGGGATGGAGCTGACCCAGGGGCCAGTAACCGGCGAGCTGCCACCTGCCCTGCTGCCTATTGAAGAACATGGCATGAAGCTACTGGTGGACATTCAACACGGGCACAAAACGGGCTACTACCTGGACCAGCGTGACAGTCGCCTGGCAACACGCCGCTATGTAGAAAATAAACGCGTGCTGAACTGCTTCTCTTATACCGGTGGATTCGCAGTATCGGCATTGATGGGCGGTTGTAGCCAGGTGGTCAGTGTCGATACTTCACAGGAAGCACTGGATATCGCACGGAAAAACGTTGAGCTAAACAAACTCGATTTGAGCAAAGCTGAGTTTGTGCGCGATGACGTCTTTAAATTACTGCGCACCTACCGCGATCGCGGTGAAAAATTTGACGTTATCGTGATGGACCCGCCGAAGTTTGTTGAGAACAAAAGTCAGCTAATGGGCGCGTGCCGCGGCTATAAAGACATCAACATGCTGGCAATTCAGTTATTGAATGAGGGCGGTGTTCTTCTGACTTTTTCCTGTTCTGGCCTGATGACCAGCGATTTATTTCAGAAAATCATCGCTGATGCCGCAATTGATGCCGGTCGTGATATACAATTTATAGAGCAGTTCCGTCAGGCAGCCGATCATCCGGTGATCGCTACCTACCCGGAAGGGCTATATCTGAAAGGGTTTGCCTGTCGCGTCATGTAACTTGAAATGTGGAATTCTGTCCTTATATCAAAGGTGAAGATTTCCCGGGAGGTGACTATGATTGCCAGCAAATTCGGTATCGGCCAGCAGGTCCGCCATTCCCTGTTAGGTTATCTCGGAGTGGTCGTGGATATCGACCCGGTTTATTCGCTCTCTGAACCGTCACCTGATGAGCTGGCGGTGAACGATGAGCTTCGCGCCGCTCCGTGGTATCACGTGGTGATGGAGGATGACAACGGCCTACCGGTTCATACCTACCTGGCTGAAGCCCAGCTAAGTAGCGAATTGCAGGATGAACATCCAGAGCAGCCGTCAATGGATGAGCTGGCGCAGACGATCCGCAAGCAACTCCAGGCACCGCGTCTGCGTAACTAATCCCCATAAAATCCCCGGAAGGTTTTTGCCTTCCGGGGATTTTTTTATTTAGCCAGCCCCAGACGAGGGATCTCAATGGCCGGGCAACGATCCATTACCACATTTAACCCAGCTTCCCGCGCCAGTACCGCAGCTTGCTCATTAATCACCCCTAGCTGCATCCATAAGGTTTTCGCACCGATGGCGATAGCTTCCTGCGCTACATCCCACGCAGCTTCTGAATTACGGAAGACATCTACCATATCTACTTTTTCCGGAACTTCCGCCAGCGTACCGTAACCCTGCTGGCCCAGCAGCGTTTTACCGGCGACTTTTGGTGAGACAGGAATGACGTGATAGCCCTGATCAAGCAGATATTTCATTACGCGATAACTTGGACGGTCAGGTTTATCACTTGCCCCTACCAGCGCAATGGTGTGAGTGGACGTTAAAATGGCTGCAATATCGGTTTCTTTCATCATTTCCTCCAGACTATTTACCAAAGTGTACGACAATACCGACATACCAACCATGCAGCTAATACGAATGTATGAGAGCAAAAGATGGAAATATGTCTATATGTTAGTAAGTATGATTAAAGAAAAATTTTGATACATTATTATTCGGGCGGTCATTAGACAGGAGCTATCTATGAAAACCGGCATTTTGACCACCTTGATTGTATTATGTTTGCCGGTGACCGTTTTTGCCACCACGCTGCGGCTGTCCAGCGACGTTGACCTTCTGGTGCTCGACGGCAAGAAAGTTTCCAGTTCTCTGCTGCGCGGCGCGGACAGCATTGAACTGGATAACGGCCCGCATCAATTAGTGTTTCGCGTCGAGAAAACCATCAACCTTTCTGGTAATGAAGAACGTCTGTATATCTCCCCACCTCTGGTCGTCAGTTTTAATACCCAACTTATCAGCCAGGTGAATTTTCGCCTGCCCCGTCTGGAGAATGAACGGGAAGCGACCCATTTTGATGCCACTCCGCGCCTTGAATTGTTAGATGGCGATGCGACGCCGATCCCGGTAAAGCTGGATATTCTGGCGATTACCTCAACCGCAAAAACGATTGATTATGAAGGAGAGGTTGAACGCTATAACAAATCTGCGAAGCGCGCCTCGCTTCCGCAATTTGCCACCATGATGGCAGATGACAGCACACTGCTTTCTGGCGTTTCCGAACTGGATGCGATTCCACCGCAATCTCAGGTGCTCACTGAACAACGGCTGAAGTATTGGTTTAAGCTGGCTGATCCACAAACGCGAAATACCTTCCTGCAATGGGCGGAAAAACAACCATCTTCCTGATATTTTTGTGCCTGCGCGCAGGCTTTTTCGGTCTTTATCTTGCAGCGGTAAGTGCTTACAGTAATCTGTAGGAAAGCTAACTACGGATGTAAATTATGGAACTGACGACTCGCACTTTACCTGCGCGGAAACATATTGCGCTGGTGGCACACGATCACTGCAAACAAACGCTGATGAGCTGGGTGGAGCGGCATCAACCGCTTCTGGAGCAGCACGAGCTTTATGCAACGGGCACCACGGGTAACTTAATTTCCCGCGCAACAGGAATGAACGTTAATGCCATGCTAAGTGGCCCAATGGGCGGTGACCAGCAGGTCGGCGCATTAATTTCTGAAGGGAAAATTGATGTGCTGATTTTCTTCTGGGACCCGTTAAACGCCGTGCCGCACGATCCCGATGTGAAAGCATTGCTACGTCTGGCGACAGTGTGGAACATTCCGGTCGCTACCAACGTAGCAACGGCAGATTTCATCATCCAGTCGCCGCATTTCAACGACGCCGTGGATATTCTGATCCCGGATTATCAGCGTTATCTCGCGGAACGCCTGAAATAATATTGCACAGGTGGCAAATGCCACCTGTTTCTTACGGTTTTCTCGTCACCGGAACATCCAGTTTTTTCAGGACTTCGACAAAGGGAGAAGGATTCTCTTTGTTGAACAATGCCCATACCCGATACCTTGCACGAGTCAGCGCAACGTACATTAACCGCCGTTCTTCGGCGTCAGGGAAATCTTCCACTGGCGGCAATAGCGCCTCTTCCATAATCGACTCACGCGCCGCAGCCGGGAAGCCATCACTCCCCTCCTGCAAACCAACAATGATGACGTAATCCGCCTGTTGCCCTTTGCTGGCATGAATCGTCATAAAGTCAATTTGCAACTTCGGCCAGCGCGTCGCCGCTTTTTCCAGACTGACGGGTTTCAAATGATGGTAACGCGCCAGCACCAGAATGCGCTCTTCCGGTTTGGCATAACCAGACAGTTTATCCAGCAAAGCATCAAGCTGGCTCTCTTCCAGCAGAGTAACGGCTTTTTTGTCGCCATTGGTTAAACTGTTTAGCGGCTTTTTCAGTTGACTGGGGTTTTGCTGGATAAAGCGATTCGCCACCTCCCCGATACGGCTGTTGAAACGATAAGTAGTATCTAAATCACAGCGATCGCCTTCACCGAAGTTTTCATGGAAAGCCGTGGTGAGCGACATTTGCGCCCCGCTGAAGCGGTAAATGGCCTGCCAATCATCGCCAACGGCGAACAACGTCGTCTGACTGTTTTGCTTGCGTAATGCCGCTAACAAAGCGGCGCGCTGCGGTGAGATATCCTGAAACTCATCGACCAGAATATGTTTCCACGGGCTGATAAAGCGGCCTTTCTCAAGGATTACAATGGCCTGATGAATCAAACCGGAAAAATCAACGGCATTTTCTGCCTTCAGTGCGCTTTTCCACGCCTTCAACAAGGGAGCCATCAACTTGATGCGTTTACTGAACAAGTCACGAATTTCCTCGGGCGCGCTGGCAATCATTTCAGCCTGTGCACCACCGTGCATCCGCATCAGGTTTACCCAGCGATCGAGGCGAGATGCGAGACGACGCTGCAATTTTTCATCATCCCAGAAGTTACCTTCTGGCACTGACCACTGCATTTCTTCCGTCAGCCATTGCCGCCAGCCCTTCGCCTGCGCTTTCTTCTCGCTGCATTGCTTGCGCCACTCAGCAATAAAGAGTTCATGACGGGCAGTAGTATCATTTTCCAGGTTGCTGACTGTCGGTACTTTTTTGCTACCTTGCTGAATAATATGCAGCGCCAGTGAATGAAACGTGCGTGCGGTAATGTCTTCAGTATGGAGCCGTTCGCGAATACGCTCATCCATCTCTTCAGCCGCTTTTCGGCCAAACGCCAGCAATAAGATTTGCTCAGGAGACGCTTCGCCGCGCGCCAGCAACCAGCCGGCTCGCGCTACCAGCACGGACGTTTTTCCGCTTCCTGCGCCAGCAAGTACTAATAACGAATGCTCGCCATTGACAACTGCACGAGCCTGCGCCGGATTAAGTGGTGAAGACTCAACCTGACGGAAAAAATCCGCATACTTATTGAGCATGATTTCGGTGTACGCCTGATTATGCTGCAACCGACTGCCTTCAATATCTTTCAGCCAGGCCTGACATTTGTGCCACGCTTCACGACAGTTATCGAATTCGTCTAGCCGGTTGACCGGCAACGGTAACGCCGACAAAGCCTGGCGAATTTGTTGCTGTACGCCAGAAGTTTGCTCCCGCGTCAGCCATTTATTGTCGCCGGTGCGCGTGGCAATCAAATCGAGTTGCTGCTGTAAGACGCCGGCCGCAATTTCGCTCATCTCCTCGCTCCACCGCCGCCAGTGAGCATCAAGATGATGGTGAAAACGCTGTGTCTCAGCCCATTCGGTGCCGTGCAGACGCACTACTTTTTCATCAGGCAACACAAATTCCAGCTCGCCCCACACCAGACCGCGCTTACAGTGAATCGCCAGTAATTGATTGAAAGGAATGAGATATTCGTGACGATCGCCGGAAACTTTTATCCCGGCATTGAGGATCACCGCCCGATCGTAAGGGTGCTGTGCCAGACGCTTGCCAAGAGTTGTCGCTTTCAGTTCCATGTCTCTGTAGATCCACACGATGTTATTTCTTATCAGTGTAACCGTCAGAGAAAACGTGCTCCAGCCCAAAAAAACGTTACAATTGCCGCCCATTACTGAAAACCACAGTAAAGCGAGGTTTTATGCGTACCGTTTTGAACATTCTGAACTTTGTCCTGGGCGGATTCGCCACTACCCTGGCCTGGTTGTTAGCGACCCTTGTCAGTATTGTGCTGATTTTTACCTTACCGCTGACTCGTTCCTGCTGGGAAATCACTAAACTTTCGTTGTTGCCCTACGGCAATGAAGCTATTCATGTCGATGAACTGAATCCGGCGGGTAAAAATGTGTTGCTCAACACGGGCGGCACCGTACTGAATATTTTCTGGCTGATTTTCTTCGGCTGGTGGTTATGCTTGATGCATATTGCTTCTGGTATTGCGCAATGCCTCACCATCATCGGTATTCCTGTCGGCATTGCGAACTTTAAAATTGCCGCTATTGCACTGTGGCCGGTAGGTCGCCGCGTAGTTTCTGTGGAAACAGCTCAAGCTGCGCGTGAAGCGAATGCGCGCCGCCGTTTCGAATAATCTAATTTTATGGCCTTTATGCTAAGCCCTTTGCTCAAACGCTATACCTGGAACAGCGCCTGGCTGTATTACGCCCGCATTTTTATCGCACTTTGCGGTACTACTGCGTTTCCGTGGTGGCTGGGTGATGTAAAACTGACGATTCCGCTGACACTCGGAATGGTTGCGGCGGCATTGACCGATCTCGATGACCGGCTGGCGGGACGTCTGCGTAACCTCATCATTACGCTGTTCTGCTTTTTTATCGCTTCGGCCTCGGTAGAACTGTTGTTCCCGTGGCCCTGGTTGTTTGCCATTGGCTTAACGCTCTCCACCAGCGGCTTCATTTTGCTCGGCGGACTGGGGCAACGCTACGCGACTATCGCTTTTGGCGCGTTGTTGATAGCCATTTACACCATGCTGGGAACATCTCTGTATGAGCACTGGTATCAACAGCCTATGTATCTGCTTGCAGGAGCCGTCTGGTACAACATCCTGACGCTTATCGGCCATCTGCTGTTCCCTGTCCGCCCATTGCAGGACAATCTGGCGCGTTGCTATGAACAACTGGCACGTTATCTGGAACTGAAATCACGCATGTTCGATCCCGATATAGAAGACGAAAGCCAGGCGCCGCTCTACGAACTGGCTCTCGCCAACGGGCAACTAATGGCGACGCTGAACCAGACGAAGCTCTCATTGCTGACTCGCTTACGCGGCGATCGTGGTCAACGGGGAACGCGTCGCACATTACATTACTACTTTGTGGCGCAAGATATCCACGAGCGTGCCAGCTCTTCTCATATTCAATATCAAACGTTGCGGGAACATTTTCGCCACAGCGACGTGCTGTTCCGTTTCCAGCGGCTGATGTCAATGCAGGGACAAGCTTGCCAGCAACTGTCACGCTGTATTTTGCTGCGTCAGCCTTACCAACACGACCCGCATTTTGAACGCGCCTTCACTCACATTGACGCAGCGCTTGAGCGGATGCGCGATAACGGTGCGCCGATTGATTTGCTAAAAACGTTGGGATTTCTGCTGACAAACTTACGCGCCATTGATGCTCAACTGGCGACGATTGAATCAGAGCAAGCTCAGGCGATGCCGCATAACGATACTGAAAGCCAACTTGCCGACGACAGCCCACACGGATTAAGTGATATCTGGCTGCGCCTTAGCCGTAACTTTACGCCGGAATCCGCCCTCTTCCGCCACGCGGTAAGGATGTCACTGGTGTTGTGCGTCGGCTACGCCATCATTCAGATAACCGGGATGCATCACGGTTACTGGATCTTGCTGACCAGCCTGTTTGTTTGCCAGCCAAACTATAACGCCACGCGCCACCGCCTGAAGTTAAGGATTATTGGTACGTTGGTGGGTATTGCGATTGGTATTCCAGTGCTGTGGTTTGTTCCATCACTGGAAGGGCAATTGGTGCTCCTGGTCATTACCGGCGTGCTCTTTTTCGCCTTCCGTAACGTGCAATATGCTCATGCAACGATGTTCATTACGCTGTTGGTGCTGCTGTGCTTCAATCTGCTGGGTGAGGGTTTTGAAGTGGCGCTGCCACGCGTAATCGATACGCTAATCGGGTGTGCCATAGCATGGGCAGCGGTAAGTTACATCTGGCCAGACTGGCGTTTCCGCAATCTGCCCAGGATGCTTGAGCGCGCGACCGAGGCCAACTGCCGCTATCTCGATGCCATTCTCGAGCAATATCATCAGGGACGTGATAACCGTCTGGCGTATCGTATTGCCCGCCGCGATGCCCACAACCGCGATGCAGAGCTGGCTTCAGTAGTGTCGAATATGTCCAGCGAACCGAACGTTACACCGCAAATTCGCGAAGACGCGTTCCGGTTACTGTGTCTCAACCATACATTCACCAGCTACATCTCAGCCCTCGGCGCACACCGTGAGCAGTTAACTAATCCTGAAATTCTGGCGTTTCTTGATGATGCTGTTTGCTACGTTGATGACGCGCTACATCATCAACCTGCCGATGAAGAACGTGTCAATCAGGCATTAGCAGACCTGAAACAACGGATGCAGCAACTTGAGCCGCGAGCAGACAGCAAGGAACCTCTGGTTGTACAACAAATCGGGTTATTGATTGCATTACTGCCAGAAATTGGCCGCCTGCAGCACAGGATTACTCAAGTTCCACAGGAAACTCCTGCTTTGGCGTAATAGAATCAGCCCATTCAGCAAGCTCCTGGCGGCGTGCCACCGGGAGCGCTGCTTCATGAATACCGATAATTGCGCCTTCAAGCATAAACAAGATCTTTTCTGTCACCAGACTATTTTGCTGCCGCAGCCGCAACCAACACATTTTCGCCCCAAGTATACGTAACGCCCGTACATCCTTAATCCCCACTTCCCCGAGAATCGCTTCCAGATGAAAAGACATATTGGGCAAATCTTTCAGTCTTTCCCGGGTATTACGTGTAGTTTTCTCTTTAAGCGCTGCGTCGAGAGAATATTTTGACAGACGTACCAGCTTCAGTTGATTTCGCCATAAACTTTCATCAACCCGATAGTAATTGAGGGTAACGAACCGTCCACACTTTTTATATGTCAGCCAGACTGGCGGATGTTTTACACAGTATTGTGCGCTTTGCTCACAAGCCCGAAGATACAACTCACCATCAGAAACTACCGCAAATACCGTGTCGTCAACGGTCAGACTGTAACTACCAAACAATGATCGGTATTCAATTGTGCCCAACGTTGCCAGGTATTTCTGTGACTTATAGATCCGCTTATAGGAGAGGCTTTTCATAAAATTCCTTTTAAAATCATAATATAAAAGAATGATTCACATTAACGGATCCGTTAAATACGAAAATAGGCAACTTATTCTCAAGGGGCAAGATTAATTTATGTTTTCCAGCCACCAACGACAAAATTTGCGAGGCACTTTCCGAAAATAGGGTTGATCTTTGTTGTCACCGGATGTACTGTATATCCATACAGTAACTCACAGGGCTG
Organism: Escherichia sp. MOD1-EC6098; assembly: GCF_002965865.1. NCBI lineage: Bacteria > Pseudomonadati > Pseudomonadota > Gammaproteobacteria > Enterobacterales > Enterobacteriaceae > Escherichia > Escherichia sp. MOD1-EC6098. The sequence goes on along the minus strand of NZ_PTSN01000006.1, from coordinate 63,917 downwards.
GATTGATTATGTACACTTCAGGCTATGCACATCGTTCTTCGTTGTTCTCATCCGCAACAAGCAAAATCGCGCGTGTCTCTACGGAAAACACTACAGCTGGGCTAATTAGTGAAGTTGTCTATCGCGAAGATCAGCCCATGATGACGCAACTCTTGCTTTTGCCATTATTACAACAACTCGGCCAACAATCGCGTTGGCAGTTATGGTTAACGCCACAACAAAAATTGAGTCGTGAATGGGTTCAGGCTGCTGGACTACCTTTAACGAAAGTGATGCAGATCAACCAGCTTTCCCCTTGCCACACAGTGGAATCAATGGTTCGCGCATTACGCACAGGAAATTACAGCGTGGTGATCGGTTGGTTAGCAGATGATCTGACAGAAGAAGAACATGCTGAGCTTGTGGATGCCGCCAATGAAGGTAACGCAATGGGGTTCATTATGCGTCCAGTAAGCGCATCCTCTCACGCCACGAGACAACTTTCCGGGTTAAAAATTCACTCTAATTTGTATCATTAAGTAAATTTAGGATTAATCCTGGAACTTTTTTTACCGTCCGGCTGATGATTTCACTCATGGCTCATTTTCCCTGCGGAGGCTTGTCTGAAGCGGTTTCCGCGATTTTATGCTGTAAATTATCGTTAACAAAAAAGGTTAAACGTACCTTATACAAATCTTTTTTTTCATATGCCTGACGGAGTTCACACTTGTAAGTTTTCAACTACGTTGTAGACTTTACATCGCCAGGGGTGCTCGGCATAAGCCGAAGATATCGGTAGAGTTAATATTGAGCAGATCCCCGGTGAAGGATTTAACCGTGTTATCTCGTTGGAGATATTCATGGCGTATTTTGGATGATAACGAGGCGCAAAAAATGAAAAAGACAGCTATCGCGATTGCAGTGGCACTGGCTGGTTTCGCTACCGTAGCGCAGGCCGCTCCGAAAGATAACACCTGGTACACTGGTGCTAAACTGGGCTGGTCCCAGTACCATGACACTGGTTTCATTCCTAACAATGGTCCGACCCACGAAAACCAACTGGGTGCAGGTGCTTTTGGTGGTTACCAGGTTAACCCGTATGTTGGCTTTGAAATGGGTTACGACTGGTTAGGTCGTATGCCGTACAAAGGCGACAACATCAATGGCGCATACAAAGCTCAGGGCGTTCAACTGACCGCTAAACTGGGTTACCCAATCACTGACGATCTGGACATCTACACTCGTCTGGGTGGTATGGTATGGCGTGCGGACACCAAGGCTAACGTACCTGGTGGCGCATCCTATAAAGACCACGACACCGGCGTTTCCCCGGTATTCGCAGGTGGTGTTGAGTACGCGATCACTCCTGAAATCGCTACCCGTCTGGAATACCAGTGGACCAACAACATCGGTGACGCACACACCATCGGCACTCGTCCGGACAACGGCCTGCTGAGCCTGGGTGTTTCCTACCGTTTCGGTCAGGGCGAAGCAGCTCCAGTAGTTGCTCCGGCTCCAGCTCCGGCACCGGAAGTACAGACCAAGCACTTCACTCTGAAGTCTGACGTTCTGTTCAACTTCAACAAAGCAACCCTGAAACCGGAAGGTCAGGCTGCTCTGGATCAGCTGTACAGCCAACTGAGCAACCTGGATCCGAAAGACGGTTCCGTAGTTGTTCTGGGTTACACTGACCGCATCGGTTCTGACGCTTACAACCAGGCTCTGTCCGAGCGTCGTGCTCAGTCCGTCGTTGATTACCTGATCTCTAAAGGTATCCCGTCTGACAAAATCTCTGCACGTGGTATGGGCGAATCCAACCCGGTTACCGGCAACACCTGTGACAACGTGAAACAGCGCGCTGCACTGATCGACTGCCTGGCTCCGGATCGTCGCGTAGAGATCGAAGTTAAAGGTATCAAAGACGTTGTAACTCAGCCGCAGGCTTAAGTTCTCGTCTGATAAAAAACCCCGCTTCACGCGGGGTTTTTTTCGTCTTCAGTAAAGTAAATAATCTTTGCAAGTTATTCCTTACCCAGCAAGGCCTGCAAATCCTGCTTCAAAGAAGACATTTTATTCGCATATTTTTCTTTGTTTTCTGCATCTTCAATTAGCTGGACAATCGTTTCGGAAAGCGTTTTACCGCGACGCTGCGCAAGACCTGCCAGCCGTTGCCAGACAATAAATTCCAGATCAATTGATTTCTTACGTGTGTACTGATGTTCCGCATTAAAATGGCGTTTCCGTCTGGCCCGAATGGTCTGCTTCATGCGATTGACCAGCTCCGGATTCATATGCTTTTCAATCCAGCCATTAACATGCACGGGTTCATTTTCCAGCGATAGCAACACGTCAACGGCTTCCTGGGCGGCACTGGCTTCCAGGTAACGGGTGATTAACTCCCCTTCACGGTGTTTCTTCACCAGATACTTCCATTTCCAACCGCTTTCCAGATTTTCAAGTTGTTGATATTTCATAGCGATCTCAATGTTACCCTGTAACTCTTTACAGAATATCAGTTTTTTAACTGTGTGATGAAAAGAATCTCGCATCCTGTGATGCTTTAGCGTGAATGCCTGGTCTTTTGTCAGCGCTTTCCACGTGTGCTGAAGTGTCGGTTACGGTATAATCGCGTCTTTGACAACAGACTAAAAAACATCAACTTTGACCATTACGAAACTTGCATGGCGTGACTTAGTCCCTGATACCGAAAGCTATCAGGAAGTATTTGCACAGCCACATTTGATTGACGAAAACGAGCCTTTATTCAGTGACATTCAACCGCGGCTGCAATTTGCGCTGGAACAGTTACTGCACGCCCGAGCATCATCCTCTTTTATGCTGGCGAAAGCCCCGGAAGAGTCCGAGTATCTGAATTTCATTGCCGATGCCGCAAGCACGCTACAAAGCGATGCAGGCCAACTGATGGGCGGTCACTATGAGATTTCCGGCCACACCATTCGCTTACGTAACGCCGTTAGCGCAAATGATAATTTCGCAACACTAACGCAAGTCGTCATTGCTGACTGGGTGGAAGCGGAACAACTCTTTGGCTGCCTTCGCCAGTTTAATGGCGACATTACCTTGCAACCAGGGCTGGTGCATCAGGCAAATGGCGGTATTTTAATCATCTCCTTGCGTACACTGCTGGCACAACCTCTGCTGTGGATGCGGCTGAAAAATATCGTCAAGCGCGAACGTTTTGACTGGGTAGCGTTTGATGAGTCGCGCCCCCTCCCTGTCTCTGTTCCTTCAATACCGCTGAAGCTTAAAGTCATTCTGGTCGGTGAACGCGAGTCATTGGCTGATTTTCAGGAGATGGAGCCGGAACTGTCTGAGCAGGCTATTTATAGTGAATTTGAAGATACCCTCCAGATTGTCGATGCGGGATCAGTAAGCCAGTGGTGTCGGTGGGTTACGTTTATCGCCCGACATAACCAGTTACCTGCGCCTAGTGCCGATGCCTGGCCTGTGCTTATCCGCGAAGCCACCCGCTACACAGGTGATCAAGAAACTCTGCCGCTTGGACCGCAGTGGATCCTGCGCCAGTGTAAAGAAGTCGCATCCTTATGCGAAGGCGATAGCTTTACCGGCGAGCAGCTAAACTTGATGCTACAACAGCGGGAATGGCGCGAAGGATTCCTTGCCGAACGGATGCAGGATGAGATCCTTCAGGAGCAGATCCTGATCGAAACCGAAGGTGAACGCGTTGGGCAGATTAACGCTCTTTCGGTTATCGAATTTCCGGGCCATCCGCGCGCTTTTGGCGAACCTTCTCGTATTAGCTGTGTTGTGCATATAGGCGACGGCGAATTTACCGATATCGAACGCAAAGCCGAGCTTGGCGGCAACATACACGCTAAAGGGATGATGATCATGCAGGCGTTCCTGATGTCGGAACTGCAGCTCGAGCAACAGATCCCTTTCTCGGCATCACTGACTTTTGAGCAGTCATATAGCGAAGTGGATGGCGATAGCGCCTCAATGGCTGAACTCTGCGCCCTGATAAGCGCCCTTGCCGATGTACCGGTGAATCAGAGTATCGCTATCACAGGTTCGGTGGATCAATTCGGCCGCGCCCAGCCAGTCGGCGGTTTAAATGAGAAAATTGAAGGTTTCTTCGCTATCTGCCAACAGCGTGAGTTAAGTGGTAAACAAGGCGTGATTATCCCTACGGCTAACGTTCGCCATTTGAGTCTTCACAGCGAACTGGTGAAGGCGGTTGAGGAAGGCAAATTCACAATCTGGGCAGTGGACGATGTCACTGATGCACTGCCTTTATTATTAAATCTGATGTGGGATGGCGAAGGCCAGACGACGTTGATGCAGACCATACAGGAGCGTATTGCGCAAGCATCGCAACAGGAAGGTCGTCACCGTTTTCCGTGGCCATTACGTTGGCTGAACTGGTTTATTCCGAACTGATCGGACTTGTTCAGCGTACACGTGTTAGCTATCCTGCGTGCTTCAATAAAATAAGGCTTACAGAGAACATGGTAGATAAACGCGAATCCTATACAAAAGAAGACCTTCTTGCCTCTGGTCGCGGTGAACTGTTTGGCGCAAAAGGCCCGCAATTGCCAGCGCCGAACATGCTAATGATGGATCGGGTGGTCAAAATGACCGAAACCGGTGGCAACTTCGACAAAGGGTATGTTGAAGCAGAACTGGATATTAACCCGGATCTGTGGTTCTTCGGTTGTCACTTCATCGGTGATCCGGTAATGCCGGGATGTCTGGGCCTGGATGCCATGTGGCAGTTGGTAGGGTTCTACCTGGGCTGGCTGGGCGGCGAAGGTAAAGGCCGCGCACTGGGCGTAGGCGAAGTGAAATTCACTGGTCAGGTTCTACCTACGGCAAAAAAAGTGACCTATCGTATTCACTTTAAACGCATTGTTAACCGTCGCTTGATCATGGGTCTGGCAGACGGCGAAGTACTGGTTGATGGTCGTCTGATCTACACCGCCAGCGATCTGAAAGTTGGTCTGTTCCAGGATACTTCTGCATTCTGATTTAAATCAGGCTGCATATTAAAAGGCGAAACCTCCGCATTGCGGAGGTTTCTTTTTAAAGAGACAGAATCAGGCCATAACTACCCTGTCCGCCATGGCTTCTCGCCAGCCTCCCAGCCATTCTGACCTTTGATTCAGCGTCTGATAGGGACACATTTCTTTTGAGCGTCCGGCGATGCCGGCCTGATAACCACGTTGATGTGCCCGTTCCAGGCGATCTCGTTTTTGTCTCTTCATGCCTCGTTTCCCTCATACTGGTTTCTGGTGGAAAAGAAAACAGTGATTACTAAATGTGCAATCACAGTTAAGCAATACCGCGAATCATAACTGCCGTCAATGCGCAAAATTCACGCCACTGTCATATTTGTGAGCCACACGGACATGTTGGTTGTACAAAAAATGTGAAGAGGAACAAGTTTTTTACTGCGAATTGCACAAAAAAACCGCCTCTGGCAACATGCCGGAGACGGTTATATTTACAAATATTTATAATTAAGGTAGACGCTTTATCTCTTGCGCAATAGCAGCGGCTTCCTGACTCCAGACATTAGCCAGCACTTTAACCATTTCATCGTAACCATCCTGATTTTGTACCCCTTCCAGACGGAACGGCCGTTTGATCAGTTGTCCCTGGTGATTCAATAGCCACTCGCCACTGACAATAACCTTGCCATCATAGCGGCCGTTAAACTCAGTTACGGTTACGTTGAGCGTGTCCTGGGCGCTTCCCAAAGGCTGGGAGGCAACCACCCAACCGGGCAGTTGCGTACTCAGGTTGGCGACCAGGGTGTTGCGCAACTGTTGATCTAGTGGGCTGGCCCACAGGTTGTTGTTGGCAATCACATACTTCACATCGCTGGTTTGATAAACCACGCCATTCCCCGCCAGATAGTCAGGAACTGCGACCTGCTCTACCCATAACAGGCGATTACCCTGGCTGGCGGTACTTTGCGTACCGCTCTGCATAACAGGTAACTGGTAATAGTTTTTATTGATTTCGCCGGAGCTGCATCCGGCCAGCCACAGTGCCGCGATCGTCACTAGCCACTTTTTCATTGTTTCGCCCTCTTCGGCTCTGGATCTTTTTTGTCCTTCGCTTCAAATACCAGCGCGTTGCTCTTCTCATTGAGCGTTTTCAGCACTGGTTGCAATTCACGCAAGACCTGATCAAGACGCTGCATATCCGCCACCATCTTGTTGTAAGCTGCGGAGCCAGGCTGGAAGCCCTGCATACTGCGATTCAGCTCACGCAACGTTGACTGCATATCCGTCGGCAACTGCTGCATCGACTGGCTGGCCAGAATCTTGTTCATACTATCCAGCGTAGTTTGCAGGTTTTTCATCGTGCGCTGGCTTTCCGACAGCGTGCTGGTCGCCTGCTCAATCATCGGATTCAACGGAAGTTTGTTGATCTTATCCAACGCCTCCATCAGTCGCTGCTGGATTTGCGCCAGGCCGCCGCTAACGGTCGGGATAATCTGATAACCATTAAACTCTCGGATCCCAGTTATCGCTGGCGTATTCGGGTAGAAATCGAGATCAACATAGAGTGCGCCAGTAACCAGATTTCCGGTTTTCAGCGATCCACGTAAACCACGCTTCAACAACTCTCCGAGATGCTTAACGACATCCGCATTTTCGCCAAGCTGCATTTTCAGTCGTTCCGGTTCAATGCGAATGAGTACCGGAATACGGTAATCATCATTAAATGTCTGACGCATATTCGGCGCAAAGAAAGGCACCTTACTGACTGTACCCAGGCGAATACCACGGAATTCCACTGGTGCGCCAGGCTGCAGGCCGCGTACCGAATCTTTAAAGAACATCAGATAATCAATGTGATCGGTGTACAGCGAATCCTGAATGCTCTTCTGATCGTCATACAAAACGAATGCTGTTTTCGGTGCAACAGGCTGCCCTAAATCCAGCCCTTCAGGCACGTCAAAGCTGACGCCGCCGCTGAGTAGCGTTGTCAACGACCCCATCTCCACGCGCATTCCCGCTGACGTGAGATCAACCGCAATGCCACTGTCCTTCCAGAAGCGAACATTGCTGGTCACCAGTCGGTCGTAAGGCGCGTTAACAAAGAGCTGGTAACTAATATTACGTTTTTGGGTATCAAACGTGCTGGTTTCCACCGAGCCAACCCGAAAGCCGCGGAATAACACCGGATCCCCCGGAGAAAGTTGCCCGGCTTTTTTACTGTCAAGTATCACCCGAATCCCTTTCGCATCCGGCGGAGCCAGCGGTGGTGAATCAAGCAAATCGTATCTCATCTGCTTGCCCCCTTTCGCCCCAGGCTGCAGCTCAATATAAACCCCTGACAGCAGAGTCCCCAGGCCGCTAATGCCCTCGCGACCAATCTGCGGTTTTACTACCCAAAAAACGGTATCTTTATGCAGCAGTTTTTCCATACCTGCGTTCAAACGCGCTTTGATTTCAACGTGCGTCAAATCATCAGCCAGTGTGGCGCTTTCAACCACTCCGACATCAACACTACGGCTTTTAATAGTGGTCTTGCCACCTTCTATCCCTTCCGCATTCGCGGTGATCAGGGTCACTTCCGGCCCCTGATGGCTGTAATGATAAAAAAGAACCCACGCTCCTATAAGCGCCGTGACGATAGGAAATATCCACACGGGAGACCAGTTCTTCACTTTCTGGATTTTGGCTTCCCCATTATTAGATTCCATACTGTCAGGACTCCTCATGCTCTGGTTCAGGTTGACGATCCCACGACAAACGCGGGTCAAACGTCATCGCAGAAAACATTGTCATAATGACGACTAAAGCAAACATTAATGCACCCATTGCCGGATAAATACTCATTAAACCTCCCATACGCACCAGCGCCGAGAGCACCGCAATCACGAAAACGTCAATCATTGACCAGCGACCTACAAACTCAACAACTTCGTAAATCAAATGCATTCTTTCGCTGTCACGCTTGCCGTGTCCTTTGGCATCCCAGCACAACCAGCCAATGGCGATCATTTTTAAGGTCGGAACCATGATACTGGCCAAAAAGATAACCGCAGCGACCGGATAAGAACCTTCGCTCCACAGCAAGATCACCCCGGCGAGAATAGTCGACGGCATCTTTGAACCTAAAAAATCGGTCACCATGATGGGCAAGATATTGGCAGGGAGATACAGCATGATCGACGTAACGAGCAACGCCAGCGTCCATTGCAGACTGTTTTTACGTCGAACATACCCTTTGGTGCTACAGCGTGGGCACACCGGTTCATCGGCAGGAAGGATTGCTGTGCAACAAGAACAGGAGCGCAGCCCCTGGTTAATACCTGTCCCCCCCGGTTTCAGCGGCTGATTCAGCGCAGGCATAGGAGCAATATCATCCCATAACCAACGGCGATCGACACACTGAAAGGCACGCAACTGAAGCACGCAGAACAAACACCAGGGAATAAAACTGCTGCCTACGCCAATGCTGCCATAAGCCATCAGTTTAACGAAACTCACCAGTACACCAGCGAGGAAAATCTCCGCCATTCCCCAGGTTTTAAGTTGAAAAAGCACCCGTCCTAAGTGCTCTTTCAGGCGAACTGGCAATTCCGCGCGGTTGACCAATAACAAAATAGTTATCAGGCAAAACGCAGGAACCAGTTGCACAAATAACAGAAAGAAAGTGCCAAGGCTGGCATAGTTTTCGGAAAACAACACACCAGGAATTTCCAGCAACGTAATTTCGCTGGTTACCCCGGCGACGTTCATTTTCACAAAAGGAAACAGGTTGGACAGCAACAGCATAAACAGTGCAGCCAACGCGTATGCTGTGGGGCGCTGACGTGGGGCATCCCACGCAACAGTTAACGTCGTGCCACACCGGGGACATGCCGCTTTCTGACCATGCTCAAGGTGGGGTAACGCCACCAGCATGTCACACTGCGGGCACAAAATATGCTTCGCGGCATGATGATGTTCGCACATTGGTACTCCTTAATGATGCGCTATTTTACAGATTGCTGACAACGTATTCGTTTATCATGCCGGATGCGGCGCGAGCGCCTTTTCCGGCATGATAAATTGTACAAATCCAATAAATTGAGGTTTCCCTCATGCCTGATAAGCGTAGCGCATCAGGCAATTTATCTTTGTCATCAGCCTCTATATCAAACAACTGTTTTGCGATCAGCCACCATTTTTCAACGCTTCAAGATACTCCCAACGCTCAAAAGCTTGTTCCAGCTCCTGCTCAGCAGCAGCCAGATCGGCAAGCACTTTTTGCGTATGTTCATGAGACTGACTGAAGAAGGAGGCATCTGCCACCTGTGCCTGTAAGGCTTCCAGCTTTGCTTCCAGCTCTTCAAGTAATTGCGGGAGCTGTTCCAGTTCGCGCTGCAGTTTATAGCTTAGTTTGCTCGTGCTGCGTTTTACAGCTTCTGCTTTTGGCACAGGCACTTCTTCGGTTTTCTTCACCGCTGGTTGCTTAAGCGCCACATACTGTTCTTGCTGACCGCGAGCGTCGTGATAACCGCCAACATAACGACCGATTTTACCTTCACCTTCAAAGATCCAGCATTCTGTTACGGTGTTATCGACAAACTGACGATCGTGGCTCACCAGCAACACCGTGCCCTGGTAGCTGTCGATGAGTTCTTCAAGCAGTTCCAGCGTTTCGACGTCAAGGTCGTTGGTCGGTTCATCAAGGATCAGTAAGTTACTTGGTTTGAGGAACAGACGCGCCAGCAGCAGACGGTTACGCTCCCCACCAGAAAGTGCACGTACCGGCGTCATCGCCCGTTTCGGATGGAACAGGAAGTCCTGCAAATAGCCCAGCACGTGGCGTGGTTTACCGTTAACCATCACCTCTTGCTTACCTTCTGCCAGGTTATCCATCACCGTTTTATCGGGATCGAGTTCCGCACGATGCTGATCGAAATAAGCCACCTCCAGTTTCGTCCCGACATGGATGCGCCCGCTGTCTGGCTGAAGTTGCCCCAGCATCAGTTTTAACAACGTGGTTTTTCCGCAACCATTCGGGCCAATCAACGCAATTTTGTCGCCACGTTGCACCTGAGCGGAAAAATCTTTCACCAGTTGTTTGCCCTCAACCTGATAGCAAACATCTTCTATTTCAAAGACGATTTTACCGGAGCGGCTGGCCTCTTCGACCTGCATCTTCGCTGTGCCCATTACCTCGCGGCGCTGGCTACGTTCACGACGCATCGCTTTCAGGGCACGTACACGACCTTCATTACGGGTACGACGCGCTTTGATCCCCTGACGGATCCACACCTCTTCCTGTGCCAGTTTGCGATCAAACTCAGCATTTTGTAGTTCTTCAACGCGCAGAGCTTCTTCTTTTTCCAGTAAATACTGGTCGTAATTCCCAGGATAGGTCACCAGCTTACCGCGATCGAGGTCGACAATACGCGTCGCCATATTGCGAATAAATGAACGATCGTGGGAGATGAAAATTATCGTCCCGTTGAATGTTTTGAGGAAACCTTCCAACCAGTCGATAGTTTCGATATCCAGATGGTTGGTCGGTTCGTCGAGCAGTAACACGCGCGGATTGCTAACCAGCGCACGTCCTAATGCCGCTTTACGCAACCAACCGCCAGAAAGCGACGACAGCGCAGCATTGGGATCTAATCCCAATTGTGCCAGTACTTCGTTGATGCGGTTTTCCAGTTGCCACAGGTTATGGTGATCAAGCTGTTCCTGAACTTTCGCCAGTTCGTTAAGATTTTTCTCGCTCGGGTCATTCATCACCAGGCGTGAAATATCGTGGTAGCGTTTCAGGTATTCCGCTTGTTCTTCAATACCTTCAGCGACGAAATCATAAACGCTTCCCTCAACGTTACGCGGCGGATCTTGTTGCAGACGAGCAACGATTAAATCTTGCTCGTAAATAATGCGACCGTCATCCAGCCCCTGTTCACGGTTGAGGATCTTCATTAACGTCGATTTGCCCGCGCCATTACGGCCCACCAGACAAACACGTTCGTTATCTTCGATATGCAGCTCTGCATTATCGAGAAGTGGCGCGTCGCTGAACGACAGCCATGCGCCATGCATACTGATTAATGACATTACTATTCCTTTCAGGCTGCGGTAATCAGCCAGCAGTTGTGGATCTGGCGGTTACGGGCAAAATCCTGGGAAAGTGTTTTTTGCGTAATTTCTTGTGCTTTCAGCCCCAGTTTTGCCAGTCCGTCGAGATCCATACGAAAACCGCGTTTGTTGTTTGAGAACATAATCGTCCCCCCTGCGCGCAGCAGACGCTTCAGATCTTTCATCAGCGCCAGATGATCGCGCTGAACATCAAACGCATCTTCCATTCGTTTTGAGTTAGAGAAGGTTGGCGGATCGATAAAGATTAGATCGAACTGCTCATTAGCCTCACGCAGCCACGCCAGGCAATCGGCCTGAATCAGTCGATGCGCACGGCCAGTTAAGCCATTCAGACGCAGGTTGCGTTCTGCCCACTCCAGATACGTACGCGACATATCCACCGTAGTGGTGCTGCGTGCGCCGCCTAATCCCGCATGCACGGTGGCGCTACCGGTATAGGAGAAGAGGTTGAGGAAATCTTTGCCTTTGCTCATTTGACCGAGCATACGGCGTGCGATGCGGTGATCGAGGAACAGACCAGTATCGAGGTAATCCGTCAGATTCACCCATAAGTGAGCGTTGTATTCAGTGACTTCAAGAAACTCGCCTTTTTCGCCCAGTTTCTGATACTGATTTTTACCCTTCTGCCGTTCACGGGTTTTCAGCACCAGTTTGTTTGGCGCAATCCCCAATACCGAAATGGTCGCGGCGATAATATCGAACAGGCGCTGACGCGCTTTGTGCGCATCAATCGTTTTCGGCGGCGCATACTCCTGCACCACCACCCAGTCAGCATAGCGGTCAACGGCAACGTTGTATTCCGGCAAATCGGCGTCATACAGGCGATAACATTCAATCCCTTCCTGGCGTGCCCACTTCTCGAACTTTTTCAGGTTTTTACGCAGACGGTTAGCGTAATCTTCCGCCACCATCGCTGGTTTGCTGTCCGGAGTACTTTCGGCAACGTGGTAATTTTTCTGCACGCAGTCCAGCGGTCCGTTTTTCGCTTTGTACTGTTTGTCTGCGCGCAGTTGCAGGCAACTTAACAGATCCGGCGAAGCGCTGAATAAAGAGAGATTCCAGCCACCAAACTGGTTTTTCATGGTTCGACCCAGCAGGCTATGTAGCGCAATCAGCGCCGGTTCGCTGTCCAGACGTTCACCATATGGCGGGTTGCTCAGTACTGTACCGTACGGCCCTTTTGGCAGCGGATTGGTCAGTTGCGCGACATCTTTCACTTCAAAAGTAATCAGTTCGCCAATACCGGCGAGGCGGGCGTTAGTGCGTGCGCGTTGAATCACCCGCGCATCGCTGTCGGAACCGTAAAAATGAGAGCTGTATTCCGCCAGACCTTTACGGGCACGGGTCTGTGCTTCAGCTTTTACTTCCTGCCAGATGGCTTCGTCGTGCTGCGCCCAGCCGCTAAATCCCCAACGCCCACGGTGCAAGCCCGGTGCGCGATCGGTCGCCAGCATCGCCGCTTCAATCAGCAACGTACCGGAACCACACATCGGATCGAGCAGTGGTGTTCCCGGCTGCCAGCCGGAACGCATTACAATAGCCGCCGCCAGGGTTTCTTTGATTGGCGCAATACCCGCACGATCGCGATAGCCACGCAGATGTAAACCGTCACCGCTTAAGTCGAGAGCAATGCTGGCGGTTTCTTTATTCAGCCAGACGTTAACGCGGATATCCGGCGTATCGCGATCAACATTCGGACGCGGCAGATTCTTACGCGTGAAAGCATCAACGATGGCATCTTTCACTTTCATCGCGCCATACTGGCTGTTACGGATGGTGTCATTCAAGCCGCTGAAGTGAACAGCGAAGGTCGCGCCTGGATTAAACATCTCTGTCCAGTTGATCGCCTGAACACCGAGATAGAGGTCTAAATCGCTGTAAACCTTGCACTCGCTCAGCGGCAACATAATACGCGAGGCCAGGCGGCTCCACATCAGGCTCTGGTAAACAAGCCGCGTGTCGCCCTTGAAATGGACCCCACCCTGAACCACCTGGCATTCAACGGCCCCCAGGTTTTCCAGTTCAGTTTTTAACAGCTCTTCCAGCCCACGGGCCGTACTGGCAAACAGAGAATTCATATCGTCACTTTTACTCTAAGAGCCTACCGCAGTAGGCGTAATTGTTGCAGTCAGTCAGGATATGGGCAGCGCGGAGAAACCGGTGCGTACACGTAGTACCTAATGATTTCGGGCGCAGCCCAGGGCCGAACTGACAAATAAAATAGCCTATTGGTATAGGCTCTAAGAAAATTGTTGCGCATTATAGCTAATAAGTGCGTCATGTCATAAAGTTGAGGGCTTATTTTCATTTGAGGACCGCTCCGTGGCGACATTAACCCGGCTTTTTATTCATCCTGTTAAATCCATGCGCGGCATTGGTCTGACACACGCTCTTGCAGATATCAGCGGGCTGGCCTTCGATCGAATTTTTATGCTGACAGAACCCGACGGCACATTTATTACCGCCCGTCAGTTTCCACAGATGGTGCGCTTTACCCCCTCTCCCGTTCATGACGGTCTGCATCTCACTGCGCCCGATGGCAGCAGCGCGTGGGTACGCTTTGCCGATTTCGCCGTACAGGACGCACCAACGGAAGTGTGGGGCAACCATTTTACTGCACGTATTGCTCCAGCCACGATCAACACATGGTTAAGTGGATTTTTCTCCCGCGAAGTGCAGTTGCGCTGGGTGGGGCCGCAGATGACGCGGCGCGTAAAACGCCACAACACTGTACCCCTGTCATTCGCTGATGGCTATCCGTATCTACTCGCGAATGAATCCTCATTACGTGATGTACAGCAACGCTGTCCGGCAAGCGTCAGAATGGAACAATTCCGCCCCAATCTGGTTGTTTCTGGCGTGCCTGCGTGGGAAGAAGACACCTGGAAAGTGATTCGTATTGGCGATGTGGTGTTCGATGTGGTGAAGCCATGTAGCCGTTGTATTTTCACCACCGTTAGCCCGGAAAAAGGGCAAAAGCATCCGGCTGGCGAACCATTAAAAACGTTGCAATCTTTCCGTACTGCCCAGGATAACGGCGATGTCGATTTCGGTCAGAACCTGATTGCCCGCAACAGCGGTGTTATTCGTGTTGGCGATGAAGTGGAAATTCTGGCAACGGCACCGGCAAAAGCCTACGGCGCAGCCGCAGCGGACGACACTTTCCCAGCGACACAACAAGCGGACGCAAATGTAGATATCGACTGGCAAGGGCAGGCATTTCGCGGTAATAACCAACAGGTATTACTGGAACAATTAGAAAATCAAGGGATTCGTATTCCCTATTCTTGCCGTGCTGGCATCTGCGGAAGTTGTCGTATCCAGCTTCTGGAAGGCGAAGTCACCCCGCTGAAAAAATCAGCTATGAGCGACGACGGAACAATTCTTTGCTGTAGTTGTGTGCCGAAGAGTGCATTGAAACTGAAAGGTTAAACGGCTTGTTCAAGGCTGACGCTGTCATAACTCACGTGCGGTCTCAGCCTGTCATTCATAATTTTGATAGCGTCACCCAGTTGCATGGCGCGCCCGGCGATGACGACGCAAGGCTGTGCCAGCAGGCACAGTGCAGCATTTTCGCCAGATTCAATAACCAGTAAATTGACTTGCTCATTGGTGTCGCTTAACCAGACACAGGCTGCATCACCCGATACTGGTGCCCACATTTCGCCATGAGAAACAAAATGCCAGCTTTTCGGCATTTGCGGTTTGAGGTAACGAATCGCCACCAGCGCATTAAGCACCAGTTCGGCTTTTTGTTCTTTTGATAAGTTAAGGTCGCGGCATTTTTCTTCAAACGTGAAATAGAGCGCGGCGTCATCAACGCAAAATCCCGCAGGAGAAAAAGCATCCGGTGTCAGCATTTTACGAGCAAAACGTGAGCGAAATAGCATACCATTGGCTAAATCAAGCATCATTCGATCATGCTCTTCATCGTAATACCAACGCCAGTTATCATCTGGTTTAATTCGCATATGCCTCTCCTCTACCCTATAAATCTACCGCAACACATTCCATTGTCGCTTTGCTTAATAACCTCAACAAGAAAAGTACAAAATATCTAAATAAGTAACAGGAATGAATATAAAACAACCAGGGCTGAAAATAAAGCCCTGATTATCTTATAAAGAGAAAATGAAAGAAATAATTAGATATGGGTAATGATTTCTTTAATCAGCGGCGGGCCTTTAAAAATAAAACCAGAATAAATTTGCACCAGTGATGCACCCACAGCAATCTTCTCACGGGCGGCGATGACCGAGTCAATACCACCAACACCAATGATTGGTAAACGGCCGTTTAATTCCTGCGACAAGCGGCGAATAATTTCTGTACTCTTTAATTGTAACGGGCGACCACTTAATCCACCGGTTTGCTCGCAATTTTTCATTCCCTGAACTAAAGAACGATCGAGGGTGGTATTAGTCGCAATAACACCATCAATATTATGGCGAACCAAACTATCGGCCACCTGGATCAACTCCTCTTCAGAAAGATCCGGCGCGATCTTCACTGCAATTGGCACATATTTATGGTGGATCGCCTGTAAATCATTTTGCTTATTTTTAATTGCAGTTAATAAATCATCCAGTGCTTCGCCATATTGTAAAGTGCGTAATCCTGGGGTGTTTGGCGATGAAATATTGATGGCAATATATCCCGCATAGGCGTAGATTTTTTCCATACAAATCAGATAGTCATCTTTACCCTGCTCTACCGGCGTATCTTTATTTTTGCCGATGTTAATTCCCAGAACACCGTCATAATGGGCTTTTTTAACGTTCTCTACGAGATTATCAACGCCGAGGTTATTAAAGCCCATACGGTTGATCAAACCTTCCGCATCCACCAGGCGAAAGAGACGAGGCTTATCGTTTCCTGGCTGTGGACGCGGGGTGACAGTACCGATCTCGATCGATCCAAATCCCATTGCACCTAAAGCGTCAATACACTCCCCGTCTTTATCAAGACCGGCAGCCAGACCAAGCGGGTTTTTAAAGGTCAGTCCCATGCAGTTAACCGGTTTCGCTGGAACGTTCTGCCGAACAAGTGCTTCAAACGGCGTTCCGGTAATGCGGCGTAATTGCTGAAAAGTAAATTCATGAGCGCGCTCAGGATCGAGCTGGAAAAGGGCTTTACGAACGAAGGGGTAGTACATGAACTCTCCTGGATTCCCGGTGTGCAAACCGGGGGCGTATTATGTGCGAGTTCAGCCAAAAAGGGAATTGACCTGCGGCAATAAATAGCAAACGTTTTCTTATTGCGCCTTTTTTATGCTTTTTTTGGCTTTCCTTCACCAGATAAATCATTTCGACTCACCAGCTCCCTCTGTCAGACTGACCCAATTGTTATCAATGTTAACGAAATAAGAACAATTAGTTATAAGGAGAGAGTATGCGTGTCATTACCCTGGCTGGAAGTCCTCGCTTTCCTTCTCGCTCCAGTTCCTTACTGGAATATGCGCGAGAAAAGCTGAATAGCCTGGATGTGGAGGTTTATCACTGGAATCTGCAAAACTTCGCCCCGGAAGATTTGCTCTATGCACGTTTCGACAGCCCGGCTCTGAAAACTTTCACTGCACAACTGCAAGAGGCTGACGGGCTGATTGTCGCGACCCCCGTCTACAAAGCGGCTTATTCCGGGGCGTTAAAAACCCTTCTCGACCTGCTACCTGAACGCGCACTGCAAGGCAAAGTGGTTTTACCACTGGCAACAGGCGGCACAGTGGCTCATCTATTGGCGGTCGATTACGCACTCAAACCGGTACTAAGCGCTTTAAAAGCGCAGGAGATCCTGCACGGTGTGTTTGCCGATGACTCGCAGGTGATTGATTTCCAGCATAAACCGCAATTCACGCCGAATCTGCAATCCCGTCTTGATGTCGCACTCGAAGCCTTCTGGCAGGCGTTGCACCGTCGTGATGTCCAGGTTCCTGATCTTTTCTCTCTACGAGGAAACGCCCATGCGTAACATATTTAAACTGGCGCTGGCGGGATTACTTAGCGTCACTACGCTCGCGGTTGCTGCGGAGTCTTCGCCTGAAGCGTTACGGATAGGTTATCAGAAAGGCAGCATCAGCATGGTGCTGGCAAAAAGCCATCAACTCCTGGAAAAACGCTATCCGCAAACAAAAATTTCATGGGTGGAATTTCCTGCGGGTCCACAGATGCTGGAAGCACTCAACATCGGCAGTATTGATCTTGGCAGCACGGGCGACATTCCACCTATCTTTGCCCAAGTTGCTGGTGCGGATTTGGTATACGTCGGTGTCGAGCCGCCAAAACCAAAAGCCGAAGTCATTCTGGTGCCAGAAAACAGTCCCATAAAAACCGTGGCTGAACTGAAGGGCCACAAAGTCGCATTTCAGAAAGGTTCCAGTTCGCACAACCTGTTACTACGCGCACTGCAACAGGCCGGGCTTAAATTCACCGATATCCAGCCCACTTACCTGACACCTGCTGATGCCCGCGCGGCCTTCCAGCAAGGTAACGTAGATGCCTGGGCCATCTGGGATCCTTACTACTCTGCTGCATTATTACAGGGTGGTGTGCGGGTATTAAAAGATGGTACTGGTCTGAATCAGACCGGGTCGTTTTATCTGGCGGCCCGCCCCTATGCAGAAAAAAACGGTGCCTTTATTCAGGGCGTACTGGAGACCTTTAGCCAGGCCGATGCGTTAACCCACAGCCAGCGCGAGCAAAGTATCACCTTGCTGGCAAAAACGATGGGCTTACCGGCACCGGTAATAGCCTCTTATCTTGGCCACCGTCCTCCCACCACCATCAAACCAGTGAGTGCCGAGGTTGCCGCTTTACAGCAACATACTGCCGACCTGTTTTATGAAAATCATCTGCTGCCGAAAAAAGTCGATATTCGCCAGCGCATCTGGCACCCCACTCAACTGGAAGGAAAACAATTATGAGTCTGAATATATTCTGGTTTTTACCTACGCACGGTGACGGTCATTATCTGGGAACGGAAACAGAGTCTCGTCCGGTTGATCACGGTTATCTGCAACAGATCGCGCAAGCGGCGGATCGTCTTGGCTATACCGGCGTGCTGATCCCTACGGGCCCTTCCTGCGAAGATGCGTGGCTGGTGGCGGCGTCGATGATCCCGGTTACGCAAAGGCTGAAGTTTCTTGTCGCCCTGCGCCCTGGTGTAACGTCACCTACCGTTGCCGCCCGCCAGGCCGCCACGCTCGACCGTCTGTCGAATGGCCGTGCGTTGTTTAACCTGGTAACAGGCAGCGATCCACAAGAACTGGCGGGAGACGGCGTGTTCCTCGACCACAGCGAGCGTTACGCAGCCTCGGCGGAATTTACTCAGGTCTGGCGACGTTTATTGCAGGGAGAAACTGTCGATTTCAACGGTAAGCATATTCATGTGCGCGGGGCAAAACTACTCTTTGCACCGATTCAACAACCGTATCCTCCGCTTTACTTTGGCGGATCGTCAGACGTCGCCCAGGATCTGGCCGCAGAACAAGTTGATCTTTATCTCACCTGGGGCGAGCCGCCAGCACTGGTAAAAGAGAAGATCGAGCAAGTGCGGGCAAAAGCGGCCGCACATGGTCGCAAAATTCGTTTCGGTATTCGCCTCCATGTGATTGTCCGCGAAACCAACGACGAAGCGTGGCAGGCCGCAGAACGGTTAATCTCCCATCTTGATGATGACACCATCGCCAGAGCACAGGCTGCATTTGCCCGCACGGATTCCGTGGGACAACAGCGAATGGCTGCGTTGCATAACGGCAAGCGCGACAACCTGGAGATCAGCCCCAATTTATGGGCAGGCGTTGGTCTGGTACGCGGCGGTGCGGGGACGGCGCTGGTAGGCGATGGTCCGACAGTCGCCGCACGAATCAACGAATACGCCGCGCTTGGCATCGACAGTTTTGTCCTCTCAGGATATCCACATCTGGAAGAAGCGTATCGGGTTGGCGAATTACTGTTCCCACATCTGGATGTTGCCATTCCACAGATTCCCCAACCACAGCCATTGAACCTGCAAGGCGAAGCGGTAGCGAATGAGTTCATCCCACGTAATGTCGCGCAAAGCTAAGGAAGAAAATGATGGCAACGCCAGTGAAGAAGTGGTTATTGCGCGTTGCCCCCTGGTTTTTACCGGTGGGCATCGTGGCGGTGTGGCAACTGGCCTCCTCGGTTGGCTGGCTGTCGACGCGTATTTTGCCCTCTCCGGAAGGAGTGGTGGCCGCGTTCTGGACGCTCTCGGCCAGCGGTGAGCTGTGGCAGCATCTGGCGATCAGCTCCTGGCGGGCGCTGATTGGTTTTTCGATTGGCGGATCGCTGGGGTTGATTCTGGGATTGATTAGCGGCCTGTCGCGCTGGGGAGAACGGTTGCTGGACAGCTCAATTCAAATGTTGCGCAACGTGCCGCATCTGGCGCTGATCCCGCTGGTGATTTTGTGGTTTGGCATTGATGAGTCTGCAAAAATTTTCCTGGTAGCGCTCGGCACGCTGTTCCCCATTTATATCAATACCTGGCACGGCATCCGTAATATCGATCGCGGGCTGGTGGAGATGGCGCGTAGCTATGGCTTATCCGGCTTGCCGCTGTTTGTGCATGTGATCCTGCCTGGTGCCCTGCCCTCAATTATGGTCGGCGTGCGTTTTGCGTTGGGCCTGATGTGGCTGACGCTGATTGTTGCCGAAACCATCTCTGCCAATTCTGGCATTGGTTATCTGGCGATGAATGCGCGGGAGTTTCTGCAAACGGATGTCGTCGTCGTCGCCATTATTCTCTACGCCCTGCTCGGCAAACTTGCTGACATTAGCGCCCAATTGCTAGAGCGTCTCTGGTTGCGCTGGAACCCGGCTTATCATCTGAAGGAGGCCACG
Source organism: Escherichia sp. MOD1-EC6098 (assembly GCF_002965865.1). Classification (NCBI taxonomy): domain Bacteria; kingdom Pseudomonadati; phylum Pseudomonadota; class Gammaproteobacteria; order Enterobacterales; family Enterobacteriaceae; genus Escherichia; species Escherichia sp. MOD1-EC6098. The sequence goes on along the minus strand of NZ_PTSN01000006.1, from coordinate 43,969 downwards.
GCATGAATACTGCCCGTCTGAACCAGGGTACACCACTGCTACTTAATGCGGTGAGCAAACATTACGCAGAAAATATCGTGCTGAATCAACTGGATTTGCATATTCCGGCAGGTCAGTTTGTGGCTGTTGTTGGTCGTAGCGGCGGCGGTAAAAGTACTCTGCTGCGTCTGCTGGCGGGGCTGGAAACACCAACCGCAGGTGATGTACTGGCGGGTATAACACCGCTGGCCGAGATTCAGGATGATACGCGGATGATGTTTCAGGATGCGCGTCTGCTGCCATGGAAATCGGTGATTGATAACGTTGGGTTAGGTCTTAAAGGCCAATGGCGCGATGCGGCGCATCAGGCACTGGCTGCGGTAGGGCTGGAAAATCGTGCCGGGGAATGGCCTGCCGCACTTTCTGGCGGGCAGAAACAGCGTGTGGCGCTGGCAAGAGCGTTGATTCATCGTCCGGGTTTATTGTTGCTCGATGAACCGCTGGGCGCACTGGACGCCTTAACGCGACTGGAGATGCAGGATTTAATTGTGTCACTTTGGCAGGAGCACGGCTTTACCGTCTTGCTGGTGACGCATGATGTGAGCGAAGCGGTAGCGATGGCTGACCGGGTGCTGTTGATTGAAGAGGGAAAGATTGGCCTGGATTTGACGGTGGATATTCCTCGCCCGCGCCGATTAGGGTCAGTACGGTTAGCGGAACTGGAAGCGGAAGTGTTACAGCGGGTGATGCAGCGAGGGCATTCTGAACAACCAATTCGGCGTCATGGTTAACATGCCAGATGCGGCGTGAACGCCTTATCAGCCTACAAAACCAACAATTCCAACGGGTTTGTAGGCCTGATAAGACGCGCCAGCGTCGCATCAGGCACTTTTGTATTAAGCCAGTGCTTTGGTGATCTTCTCGTAAAGATCGCCAGAGAGATTATCCAACCCTTTCAATTGTTCCAGCGCCGCACGCATTTTCTCCTGACGTTTGGCATCGTAACGTTTCAGGCGAATCAGCGGCTCAATCAAACGTGAAGCCACCTGCGGATTACGGCGGTTCAGATCGGTGAGCATTTCCACCAGAAACTGGTAACCACTGCCATCTTCAGCATGGAACGCTGCCAGGTTGCTGCCTGCAAACGCACCAATCAACGAACGAATACGGTTCGGGTTGCTCATGGTGAATGAGCGATGCTGTAACAGGCCACGCACCGTCTCCAGCACATTCGCCGCTGGACTGGTGGCTTGCAGGATAAACCATTTATCCATCACCAGACCGTCCTGATGCCACCTGTCGTCGTACTCCTGCATCAACGCGTCACGGCACGGTAACTGCGCAGCAACCGCCGCCGAAAGTGCCGCCAGCGAATCGGTCATATTGTTCGCTTTATGGAACTGCTTACTCACTAACACGTCAGCCAGATGCGTTTCACCAAAGGCGAGGAAGCGCAGGCAGGCATTACGCAGAGTACGTTTCGCAATGTCTTCATGTTCAACACGATACTCACTCTGGTGATTGGCGTTATAGATAGCCAACAATTCATCCGCCAGTTCAGTCGCCAGTGTACGGGTGAGTGCTTCGCGAACTTCGGCAATGGCAATCGGATCGATGATATCGAATAGTTCCGCCATTTCATTGACAGAAGGCAGTGTCAGGATTTCTGCCGCCAGCGCCGGGTCGATCTTCTCATCGAGCAGCACAGCGCGGAAAGCATCTGCAACATGTGCTGGCAGCGATAACGGCTGCCCTTGTTGATGACGGGCGACATTCAGTTTGATGTACGTTGCCAGCAGACTTTGCGCCGCATCCCAGCGGGAAAAATCATTGCGCGCATGACGCATCAGGAAGGTCAGTTGCTGATCGCTCCATTTATATTCCAGTTTCACCGGCGCGGAAAATTCACACAGCAGCGCAGGCACCGGCTGGAAGTAGACGTTATCAAAAACAAAAGTCTGTTCCGCCTGGGTGACATTCAGCACTGAATTGACCGGATGACCGTCCTTCTGCAACGGGATTACTTTGCCCTCGTTGTCATACAACTCAATAGCAAACGGAATATGCAGCGGCAGTTTTTCTGCCTGATCTGGCGTAGCTGGCGTGCGCTGACTGATGGTCAGGGTGTACTGCTCAGTTTCTGGATCGTAGTCGTCTTTAACAGTCACAATCGGCGTGCCGGACTGGCTGTACCAACGGCGGAAATGAGAGAGATCGACATTTGACGCATCTTCCATCGCCTGGACGAAATCGTCACAGGTTGCCGCACTGCCATCATGACGCTCGAAATAGAGCTGCATCCCTTTCTGGAAATTTTCTTCGCCCAGCAGGGTGTGGATCATTCGAATCACTTCTGCGCCCTTCTCATAAACGGTCAGGGTATAGAAGTTATTCATCTCAATGACCATGTCCGGGCGGATTGGGTGAGCCATTGGGCTGGCGTCTTCCGCAAACTGCAACCCGCGCATGGTGCGCACATTGTTGATGCGATTAACGGCACGGGAACCCAGGTCAGAGCTGAACTCCTGATCGCGGAACACGGTTAAACCTTCTTTCAGGCTAAGCTGGAACCAGTCGCGGCAAGTCACACGGTTACCGGTCCAGTTGTGGAAATATTCATGGCCAATAACGCGTTCAATGTCGAGGTAATCTTTGTCGGTAGCGGTGTCGGTGCGCGCCAGTACATATTTGGAGTTAAAGATGTTAAGACCTTTATTCTCCATTGCGCCCATGTTGAAGAAGTCCACGGCAACGATCATATAAATATCAAGGTCATACTCCAGACCAAAGCGCTCTTCATCCCACTTCATGGAATTTTTCAGCGAGGTCATCGCCCACGGCGCGCGGTCAAGGTTGCCGCGATCGACATACAACTCCAGCGCCACTTCGCGGCCAGAACGCGTGGTGAAGGTGTCGCGTAGCACATCAAAATCGCCTGCCACCAGCGCAAACAGATAGCACGGTTTCGGGAACGGGTCCTGCCACTGTACCCAGTGACGTCCGTTTTCCAACTCACCTTGCGCAACGCGGTTACCGTTAGAAAGCAGGAACGGGTATTTGGTTTTATCGGCAATAATTTTAGTCGTAAAACGCGCCAGCACGTCCGGGCGATCGAGATAGTACGTAATGTGGCGGAAACCTTCGGCTTCACACTGGGTGCAAAGCGCATCGCCTGACTGGTAAAGCCCTTCCAGTGCAGTGTTGGACGCAGGGCTAATTTCATTAACGATCTTGAGCGTAAAACGCTCCGGTAAATTACTGATGACCAGTGCGCCCTCTTCTTCTTTCCAGGCGGACCACGGCTCATCATTAATATGAATAGAGACCAGTTTAAGATCTTCGCCGTCAAGACGAAGTGGAGCATCTGATGCACCATGACGGACAGCCTGGCTGATCGCGGTAACCACCGTCTTTTGCGCGTCCAGGTCAAAGGTCAAGTCAATATCAGTAATCTGGTAATCCGGCGCACGATAATCGTGACGGTATTTGGCTTGTGGCTGTTGAGTCATAAATAACCTTTAGCATCTTTTATAGAGTCAGGTGTTCAGTCTATTCCTGTTGTATAAATCTCGCTACGCAGAATCTTCATCTTTTCAGGTACAAACGCTTTTATTGCTACATTTTTATAACATACAGAGCGCAACGCCATCGACCATAAACGTGGCATATGGTGTGATCGGGGTTCAATAAATTGCGAAACAAGGTATACTCCAGCAGTTCCTGAAGATGTTTATTGTACTAAACGCTCCCGTACGAGGACGCTACTGCGCACCTATGACACAATTCGCTTCTCCTGTTCTGCACTCGCTGCTGGATACAGATGCTTATAAGTTGCATATGCAGCAAGCCGTGTTTCATCACTATTATGATGTGCATGTCGCGGCGGAGTTTCGTTGCCGAGGTGACGATCTGCTGGGTATTTATGCCGATGCTATTCGTGAACAGGTCCAGGCGATGCAGCGTCTGCGCCTGCAGGATGATGAATATCAATGGCTCTCTGCCCTGCCTTTTTTTAAGGCCGACTACCTCAACTGGTTGCGCGAGTTCCGCTTTAACCCGGAACAGGTCACCGTCACCAACGATAACGGCAAGCTGGATATTCGTTTAAGCGGTCCGTGGCGTGAAGTCATCCTCTGGGAAGTTCCTTTGCTGGCGGTCATCAGTGAACTGGTACATCGCCACCGCTCACCGCAGGCCGACGTTGCGCAAGCCCTTGATACGCTGGAAAGCAAATTAGTCGACTTCTCGGCGTTAACTGCCGATCTCGATATGTCGCGCTTCCATCTGATGGATTTCGGCACCCGCCGACGTTTTTCCCGCGAAGTCCAGGAAACCATCGTTCAACGTTTGCAACAAGAATCCTGGTTCGTTGGCACCAGTAACTACGATCTGGCGCGTCGGCTTTCCCTCACGCCAATGGGAACTCAGGCTCACGAATGGTTCCAGGCGCATCAACAAATCAGCCCGGATCTTGCCAACAGCCAACGTGCTGCACTTGCCGCATGGCTCAATGAATATCCCGATCAACTGGGAATTGCGTTAACCGATTGCATTACTATGGACGCATTCTTGCGTGATTTCGGCGTGGAATTTGCCAGCCGCTATCAGGGGCTGCGTCATGACTCTGGCGACCCGGTAGAATGGGGCGAAAAAGCCATCGCGCATTATGAGACGCTGGGAATCAACCCTCAGAGCAAAACGCTGGTTTTCTCTGACAATCTGGATTTACGCAAAGCGGTCGAGCTTTATCGCCACTTCTCTTCCCGTGTGCAATTAAGTTTTGGTATAGGTACACGCCTGACCTGCGATATCCCCCAAGTCAAGCCACTGAATATTGTGATTAAGCTGGTGGAGTGTAACGGTAAACCTGTGGCGAAACTTTCTGACAGTCCTGGCAAAACAATCTGCCACGACAAGGCGTTTGTTCGCGCACTTCGTAAAGCGTTCGACCTTCCGCACATTAAAAAAGCCAGTTAATATCATCAGGGAGCCATAACGGCTCCCTTTTTTACCTTTAATTCCGAAATCTTTCGCTGCATCTGCGAATTCTGCTTGTCTGATTGCGGATGCCAGGTAACATAGGTATCCCCCCATTTCACGGGTGGACAAGTGTTTATTTTTTCCGACTATTAACAGAGAGAATATTATGAGCGTTGTGCCTGTAGCCGACGTACTCCAGGGCCGCGTAGCCGTTGACAGCGAAGTCACCGTGCGCGGATGGGTACGTACCCGCCGAGATTCAAAAGCTGGCATCTCCTTCCTCGCCGTTTATGACGGTTCCTGCTTTGATCCTGTACAGGCTGTCATCAATAATTCTCTGCCCAATTACAATGAAGACGTACTGCGTCTGACCACCGGTTGCTCGGTCATTGTGACGGGTAAAGTCGTGGCGTCGCCGGGCCAGGGGCAACAATTTGAAATTCAGGCCAGCAATGTTGAAGTCGCTGGTTGGGTTGAAGATCCAGACACTTACCCGATGGCAGCAAAACGCCACAGCATTGAGTATCTGCGTGAAGTCGCTCACCTGCGTCCACGTACCAACCTGATTGGTGCCGTTGCGCGCGTTCGCCACACGCTGGCGCAGGCACTGCATCGATTCTTTAACGAACAAGGTTTCTTCTGGGTTTCTACACCGCTGATCACCGCATCCGATACCGAAGGCGCTGGCGAAATGTTCCGTGTTTCAACACTGGATCTGGAAAACCTGCCGCGTAACGATCAGGGCAAAGTTGATTTCGACAAAGATTTCTTCGGTAAAGAGTCGTTCCTGACCGTATCAGGCCAGTTAAACGGCGAGACTTATGCCTGTGCGCTGTCTAAAATTTATACCTTCGGCCCGACTTTCCGTGCAGAAAACTCCAACACCAGCCGTCACCTGGCGGAATTCTGGATGCTGGAGCCGGAAGTCGCGTTTGCTAACCTGAACGATATCGCCGGCCTGGCAGAAGCCATGCTGAAATACGTCTTTAAAGCGGTTCTCGAAGAACGTGCTGACGATATGAAATTCTTCGCTGAACGCGTGGATAAAGATGCAGTTTCACGTCTGGAGCGTTTCATTGAGGCAGACTTCGCGCAGGTGGATTATACCGACGCGGTAACCATCCTCGAAAACTGCGGTAAGAAATTTGAAAACCCGGTTTACTGGGGTGTGGATCTCTCTTCCGAGCATGAACGTTACCTGGCAGAAGAACACTTTAAAGCGCCGGTAGTCGTGAAAAACTATCCGAAAGACATTAAAGCGTTCTACATGCGCCTTAACGAAGACGGTAAAACCGTTGCAGCAATGGACGTTCTGGCTCCGGGTATCGGTGAGATCATTGGTGGTTCCCAGCGTGAAGAGCGTCTGGACGTTCTGGACGAACGTATGCTGGAGATGGGCCTGAATAAAGAAGATTACTGGTGGTATCGCGATCTGCGTCGCTACGGTACTGTTCCACATTCCGGTTTCGGTCTTGGTTTTGAACGCCTGATCGCCTACGTGACTGGCGTTCAAAACGTGCGTGACGTAATTCCGTTCCCACGCACTCCACGTAACGCCAGTTTCTAATTTAACTTTTCCGAGAGCCAGCACCCGCTGGCTCTTTTTTATCCCCTTCTGTCAAGTTATCTGTTTGTTAAGTCAATCAATCTAATTGCAACCCTGCCAAAGCAATCTTCCTGTTACGGAATGTTTCTCTGCAACATTTGCGAACAAAAAATAACCCATAGCCTTATTGAGGATTAGTCATTTCTTATCTGATAGCACAATTTTTATACTTATTATTGGCTTTCTGGATGGCTGAAAGTGTATTAGAGAGAAGTCACAGAGAGAAATCATCAGAAAGAAAATTTCTGTTTAGTTAGATTTAATATAAGTAAATCATATACATATATAAGATCCGCCATAAATATCATTAAATCCTGGTGGAAATATGACGGTGTTCACAAAGTTCCTTAAAATCAATACTTGGTTACACATTTTTTCTTTTTGTAACTATATCTTTATATTTGTAGCACTTTCACGGTAGCGAAACGTTAGTTTGAATGGAAAGATGCCTGCAGATACATAAAGACACCAAACTTTCATCAATAGCTCCGTAAATATTTATTGACGAAACTTATTGACGGCAGTGGCAGGTGTCATAAAAAAAACCATGAGGGTAATAAATAATGATGAAGCGCAACATTCTGGCAGTGATCGTCCCTGCTCTGTTAGTAGCAGGAACTGCAAACGCTGCAGAAATCTATAACAAAGATGGCAACAAAGTAGATCTGTACGGTAAAGCTGTCGGTCTGCACTATTTTTCCAAGGGTAACGGTGAAAACAGTTACGGTGGCAATGGCGATATGACCTATGCCCGTCTTGGTTTTAAAGGGGAAACTCAAATCAATTCTGATCTGACCGGTTACGGTCAGTGGGAATACAACTTCCAGGGTAACAACTCTGAGGGTTCTGATGCCCAAAATGGCAACAAAACCCGTCTGGCGTTCGCTGGTCTGAAATTTGCTGATGCTGGCTCAATCGATTACGGTCGTAACTATGGTGTGGTTTATGACGCACTGGGTTACACCGATATGCTGCCGGAATTTGGTGGTGACACTGCATACAGCGATGACTTCTTCGTTGGTCGTGTTGGCGGCGTTGCAACTTACCGTAACTCCAACTTCTTTGGTCTGGTTGACGGCCTGAACTTCGCTGTTCAGTACCTGGGTAAAAACGAACGCGACACCGCACGTCGTTCTAACGGCGACGGTGTTGGCGGCTCCATCAGCTACGAATTCGAAGGCTTTGGTATCGTTGGTGCTTATGGTGCTGCTGACCGTACAAACTTGCAGGAAGCCCAGCCTCTCGGCCAGGGTAAAAAAGCTGAACAGTGGGCTACCGGCCTGAAGTACGATGCGAACAACATCTACCTGGCAGCAAACTACGGTGAAACCCGTAACGCTACGCCGATCACCGGCGGCTTTGCTAACAAAACGCAAGATATCCTGTTAGTTGCACAATACCAGTTTGACTTCGGTCTGCGTCCGTCCATCGCTTACACCAAATCTAAAGCGAAAGACGTAGAAGGTGGTATCGGTGATGTTGATCTGGTGAACTATGTTGAAGTGGGCGCAACCTACTACTTCAACAAAAACATGTCTACCTATGTTGACTACATCATCAACCAGATCGATTCTGACAACAAACTGGGCGTAGGTTCTGACGACACAGTTGCTGTGGGTATCGTTTACCAGTTCTAATAGCAGACCTCTTTGTTAAATGCCGAAAAAACAGGACTTTGGTCCTGTTTTTTTTATGCCTTCCAGAGCAATCTCACGTCTTGCAAAAACAGCCGGTGTTTTCATCAGTAATAGTTGGAATTTTGTAAATCTCCCGTTACCCTGATAGCGGACTTCCCTTCTGTAACCATAATGGAACCTCGTCATGTTTGAGAACATTACCGCCGCTCCTGCCGACCCGATTCTGGGCCTGGCCGATCTGTTTCGTGCCGATGAACGTCCCGGCAAAATTAACCTCGGGATTGGTGTCTATAAAGATGAGACGGGCAAAACCCCGGTACTGACCAGCGTTAAAAAGGCTGAACAGTATCTGCTCGAAAATGAAACCACCAAAAACTACCTCGGCATTGACGGTATTCCTGAATTTGGTCGTTGCACCCAGGAACTGCTGTTTGGTAAAGGTAGCGCCCTAATCAACGACAAACGCGCCCGCACAGCTCAGACCCCTGGTGGTACTGGTGCGTTACGCGTGGCTGCCGATTTCCTGGCAAAAAATACCGACGTTAAGCGTGTGTGGGTGAGCAACCCTAGCTGGCCGAACCATAAGAGCGTCTTTAACTCTGCAGGTCTGGAAGTACGTGAATACGCTTATTACGACGCGGAAAAACATACTCTGGACTTCGACGCCCTGATTAACAGTCTGAACGAAGCCCAGGCTGGCGACGTGGTGCTGTTCCACGGTTGCTGCCATAACCCAACCGGCATTGATCCTACACTGGAGCAATGGCAAACGCTGGCGCAGCTTTCCGTTGAGAAAGGCTGGTTACCGCTGTTTGACTTTGCTTACCAGGGTTTTGCTCGCGGTCTGGAAGAAGATGCTGAAGGTCTGCGCGTTTTCGCAGCTCTGCATAAAGAACTGATCGTCGCCAGTTCCTACTCTAAAAACTTTGGTCTGTACAACGAGCGTGTAGGCGCATGTACGCTGGTTGCTGCGGACAGTGAAACCGTGGATCGCGCATTCAGCCAGATGAAAGCGGCGATTCGTGCGAACTATTCTAACCCACCCGCGCACGGAGCTTCGGTTGTTGCCACTATCCTGAGTAATGATGCGTTACGTGCTATCTGGGAACAAGAGCTGACTGATATGCGTCAGCGTATTCAGCGTATGCGTCAATTGTTCGTTAATACGCTGCAGGAAAAAGGCGCAAACCGCGACTTCAGTTTCATTATCAAACAAAACGGCATGTTCTCTTTTAGCGGTCTGACTAAAGAACAGGTACTGCGTCTGCGTGAAGAGTTTGGCGTGTATGCTGTGGCTTCCGGTCGTGTGAACGTAGCCGGGATGACGCCAGACAACATGGCTCCGCTGTGCGAAGCGATTGTGGCTGTACTGTAAGCATTAAAACCAATGAAGCCCGCTGTGAAAGCGGGCTTTTTTATGCGCCTTTACCAGACGGGAATTTCGTCTTGCAGGAAGGGGTTATGCAACCGTTCATAGCCGAGGGTGGATAACGGCCCGTGCCCTGGAATAAACGTCACATCATCGCCAAGCGGCAGCAGTTTATCTTTGATAGAGGAGATCAGTTGATTATGGTCGCCACGTGGGAAGTCACTGCGCCCTACTCCACCTTTGAAAATGACGTCGCCAGAAATCAGCAGTTTTGACTGATTATCAAAAAAGACCACATGACCCGGTGTATGCCCTGGGCAATGTAACACCTGTAAAGTCACATTCCCTATGCTGATCGTGTCGCCTTCATTCAGCCAACGATCCGGCGTCAGTGGCTGACACTCATCCAGGCCAAACATGCGGCTTTGCGCAGGCAAGCCTTGCAGCCAGAACTCATCTTCCTTTTCCGGACCAAGTACTGGCACGCCGTAATGTTTTGCCAGTTCCGCCGCTGCACCAACGTGATCCAGATGGCCATGTGTCAGTAGGATCTGCATCAGCGTCAGGCCGCTGGCATCAACTTCCTGTTTAATTTTTTCCGCATCACCGCCAGGATCAACCAGTGCTGCCAGGCGAGTTTGTTCACACCAGATCAATGAGCAGTTCTGGGAGAATGCAGTGACCGGAATAATACGATAATTCATACTGCCCCTGTTTCGTTAAGCGATTGCTACCAGTGCCGTGCAGGTCCGGTATCAATATGCACAAAGTTACTACGTGGGTAATATCCTACACCACCTGCGCGCATAGATAACGCGGCTTTGCGAATATTGCTTAACGCGACGCCTTCAATATGGAAATCCATCGCCTGGCCTTTGGTGTGATAGCTTTTCTTCGCTACTCCACGGCTGTGTGCGCGTAATTCATTATTGGTGTCGATAGAACGGTAACCAGAAATTAACTGTACCGGCTTGCGAGTACCTAACAGGCCTTGCAGGCGATACAACTGGTCGAATAATCCTGGATCGATGGACTTTATTTTGTTCGCGCGGAAATCGCGGAAAAAATGGTTTAGTTTTGCCAATTCTTCCTGAATATAGCCTCTGCCATCGAAAAACTCCGCTTTAATTGACTCTCCAGTATGGAGATTGTTGAGTGTCAAAATACGCGGGCGTGGGGTGGAGAGTGTCGCAAACGCAGGGGTCGGCAAGATGGCAGCACCAAGTGCAACACCACCAAGCGCCAGTAGTTTGCGGCGATTAGCGTCGAATTTGTCCATGGTAATCAAGTCTACAGGTCAATGTTATCGTTTATATGCACTTCTGGCGCACAAGAGTGCACCTTAACCGCCCATAAAGCTAACGTCAAGGTGACTCAACCCCAGCAGTGATGGGGGCTACAAGGAATAGCCCCCAATCATGCCAATTATTACGACAACTGATTTCCCCGAACTACTTCATTTACCTGATTAATTGTTCCGCTTTCGATACAATTTGCGAGCTGGATCGCGCAGGCAGATCATAATTGTAAATATCTGTACGATATTGAGTACGCCCATCTGCGCCGACAAATGCTGTCAGGTAGTAGAGATTAACCGGGATAGACTGACGGATATTGACGTAACGGGTATCTCCCTGCTTCAGAGCATCGGAAATACGCTTGTCATTCCAGCCTGCATCCTGCAACAGCATGTTTGCCAGATCGGATGCCTTATTCACCCTCACACAGCCAGAGCTCAACGCACGCGTATCACGCTTGAACAGATTGTGATTAGGCGTGTCATGTAAGTAGATAGCGTCTGAACTCGGCATATTAAATTTATACCGTCCTAGCGAATTTCGTGGGCCTGGAGCTTGCTGAAAGCGGAACGGTAAATTCGACGCGGTAATCGTCGACCAGTCAACCTGCCACGGGTCAATTGCTTCCTTGCTGTTCCAGCCACGCATCACCGTATAGCCATGGCTTTCCAGATAGCCCGGATCATTACGCACTTTCGGCAGAATATCTTTGCGTGCCAGCGTCGGCGGTACGTTCCACGGCGGATTCACTACCACATTGTTTAAGGCACTGCTCATCATTGGTGTTTTGCGGTCAGGACGGCCGACAATCACCCGCGAGTCCAGCACCTGATTACCGTTCTGGTAATAGACCAAAGAATAGGCCGGTATATTGACCATGATGCCGGTAGAAAGCTCCGCAGGCAGCAAACGTAAACGCTGGATGTTGAGCGCCAACACACCTGCACGCTGTGCAGGTGTCACATTGAGCCAATCACGTGTGGCTGGACCAATAGCACCATCTGCCCCCAATCCTTGCCATGCCTGAAAACGTTTAACCGCTTCAACAAGCTCATTATCGTAGGCGGCACGTACAGTTGGCTTAGGTTTACTAAGAAACTTTGTTTGCTTTTCCGCAGTTTCGACGGCAACGGCAGATGGGCTAACGACTGCATCAGCGGGTGTTTCATCGCCAGGCAGCGTAATTTTCGGCCCACCATCGAGCATACCTGTGCGCTGCAATATTTCGCGCAGTGCTGGTACGTCATTACTCCACTGGCCAGGACGCAACGTTGCTTTACCGGTTAGTTGTGGCCACGGTTTGGTATCACTGAGCAAGGTCAGTAAAGATTCATGCATCGCGGCATATTGCGGATGCTGCGGTGCCAGTCCTGCAACAAACGTTGGCAATTGGCCATTATTTAGCGCCACCTGCCATTGGTTAATGACCGAGAGCGGTGGTGTTGAGAGCGCATAAGGTTTACTGCTGTATAGCCAGCGCGTGCCTTTGACCGGAATGTTAGCAACGAAATGAAGGTAACCCAGCATTGCATCCGACAACACTACGTCACGTGCCAGACCGTTAACACCTGGGTCAGTCAGTAACTCTACCCATTTATTAAACTGCGGCTGAAAACCGGCAATCGCCACTTCCGCCAGTTGCTGCTGGAAAGCTTTAACCGCATCACGGTTTTCCCACATCGGCTGCATATCACGTGCGGCATACAGCAGTTGAAGCTGGTTAAGATAAACCAGCTTATAACCTGCGGGTAATTGAGATTCGATTTGTGTGCGAGCGTTTTCCGCCGCACCCTCTGGTAGCGGTTGGATCCCCGCCATAATTGCCGTCGCTTGCGCTTGCGGCAGTACATCTCCCTGTTCGCTGACAGCCACCGGGCTGTCGCCAGGGATTACTTCAGGCTCATCAGCCTGCACACTGAACAGTGGAGCGAATGTTACGGCCAGACAAAAACTTATTGCCGAAAGCCGACGACCACACATCATGTTAAGCAACATCCCTTGCCCCCTGTTTTTATCATACTTTGAATAGCCAGGCTGCTTTTCTCTACTTGCCTGTACAACGCCAATACTCACGAAAGTATGACGAGCAAGCCTGTTACTTATCAGGCTTACCTTCAGTATATAAACGTCGATACGTTTTTACACAACCTAATGTAAAGAAGTTTAAAGAAAAGCGCACCGTAATGCGGCATTTTTTTAGTGCAGAAACGGAGTTTTCGAAAAAAAAGGCGACATCGCTGCCGCCTTAATCTTAACTTGCCTGGGAAGACGCTTCGTCAGTTCCTGGAAGCGTTTCAGGAAGCTGCGGCGCAAAGCCACGCAAACCAACCACATGTACGTGTTCGGTATTCTGGAATACCTTACGCACCAGTTTGTAGGTGGTGCCTTTTTCCGGACTAATATTTTCTGGTGCCGCGATGATGAGCTGCATTTGCAAACGTTCACACAATTCAAACAACGTGGCGATAGAACGGGCATCCAGGCGCGCTGCTTCATCGAGGAACAGCAGACGACAAGGAGAAATATCTTTACCGCGCAGACGACGGGATTCATCTTCCCAGCTCTGTACCACCATCACCAGAATCGACATCCCTGTACCGATGGCCTCACCCGTTGACAACGCGCCTGACTCCGCACGCAGCCATCCATCGGAACCACGGTTAACTTCAACTTCCATCTCCAGGTAGTTGCGATAATCCAGCAGCTCTTCACCAATGGTCTGCGGCGTGCGCTGCCCCATATCAATTTGCGGGTTAAGGCGCTGATACAGTTTCGCCAGCGCTTCCGAGAAGGTCAGACGGTTGCTGTTAAACAAATCCTGATGTTGTTCATGCTGTTCAGAAAGCACATCCAGCAACATGGCGTGCGTTTCACGCACATTCACGTTCAGACGTACGCTGTTCACCTGGCCGAACGACACGTTCTGCAAGCCCTGGTTGAGCATACGGATACGGTTCTGTTCGCGCTGAATGGTTTTGCGAATAATGTTCGACACACTGCGGGAACTGATCGCCAGTTTCTGCTCACGGGAGGTTAATTCTTCGGTCAGACGGCTAAGTTCGATCTCCATCTGCTCGATAGCTTCTACCGGATCATCGGTACGAATAATATCCTGGCGGATTCGTTCGCGCAGATGCTGGTAAACCGCCACGAAGAACTGGATTTTACGTTCCGGACGTTTTGGATCTTCCGACATACGCAGCACGTCGCGTAGATGTTCGTTATCCGCTACCGCCAGACGCAGCGCACCTAACGCCTTATCCGACATGGAACGCAAATCATCAGCAGAAAGATAAGCCAGCTCGCGACGGTGCAAGCGGCGTTCGACGCCGTTGTCTTTCACCATGCGCATTACCGCGCACCAGCCCGCTTTGGCGGTCACCACCTGCTCGCGCATCTCGTGATAATCACGCTCCAGCTTGCGCAGTTTACGGGTCAGGTTGTCCATCTCCGCTTCGCAGAAGGTGAGCGCTTTTTCCAGTTGGTTGCGACGGGAACGGTTATTACTGAGTTGCGCATGTAGCTCGTCACGGCGAATACGCGCGCGCTCTTCTGCGCCGCTATCGGCACGCACACCGATATCCTGCAATTCGCGTTGCAGATCGTTAAGCAGTTCTTTTTTAGTGTCGTAAGAACTTTTCAGCGATGCCAGCACCTGATTGTACTGGTTCAACTGTGTAGCATGACCACGCAGTGCTTCACGAGCACGGGTACGCTCTGCTTCCGCATGTTCCAGACGTTCACGCAATTTTTCGTTGAGATCGCTGTTACCACTGAGCATTTCTGCCGAGTCGGAGTAGCTAAAGTGTGCGCGACGCTGCACCACTTCCGTCAGGGCAAATGCCTGCTGACGGGCATCGCGCTGCATCTGCTGGGAGTATGCGTAATCTTCTTTTAACTGTTCAAACTGTTCCGGATCGCTTTGCAACACTGAAACGATCGGCTCCAGTTTCGCCAGTTGATTACCGAACTGCTGAACAAAACGCGCCGCTTCCTGGGCTTCATCCAGACGTTCGCGGATTTCATCGACGCGATCTGCCAGCGTATCGTCAGCCAACAGGTTAAGGCGCGGCAGGATGCGGTTAAGCGCTGTCACGCCCTCTTTCGCCTGCTCAAACTGAATGCGTTGCTGCTGGTTATCATTTTCATGATTACTCAACGCCCGCTCCAGTTCGACGCGGCGGCTGTTCAGTTGACGGATTTCAGCTTCCGGATCGGACTCAAATGCCACCGCCAGATGGCTGCCGATAAAGCGACTGAAAGCCTGATGCAGGCGCTGAGTTTTCTGTACATCAAAGGAGAGCGTGGCGAAGCGTTCGGAAAGCACTTCACGTTCGGCATGAAGGCTTTCAATACGGCTTTCGCGCGCCGCACGACCAAACAACGGCACTTCAGGGAAGCGCGAATAACGCCACTGACGGTCGGCAATTTTCACCACCACCGCTTTTTCCAGTTCATCAACGCTAAACACGCTGTCATCGAATGACTGCGGATCACCTTCGATCAGATAGAGATCTTCCGGGCAATCGGTTAAACCTTCCAGTTGTTCGGCAATCTGCGACAGATCGGGCACTACGATGGCGTGACGAGAGGGGCCATACAGCGCCGAGAAGTACGGCGCATCTTCCAGGCTAACGTCGTCATAAATTTCTGACAACAGCACGCCGCCAAAACGTTCCGCCAGCGCATTCAGGCGCTGATCTTCAGAGCCCCCCGGCTGACTTAAACGCTCGATCTCTTCGTCAACGGCGTTTTTGCGCGCGCCCACTTCGTCACGTTCAACAATCGCCTCGCGCTCGCGCTCCAGCAACTGTTGCATGTATTCAGTGACATCCTGACTGGAGGTGAACTCTTCACCGCACTGCTCGCTCAACTGATTGAGGCTGTTTTGCGCAGCCAACCAAACCGGCGCACGCTGCATCAGACTCTGAATGCGTGATTGCAGTTGTTCCTGTTCCTGACGCAGCGCCATGCGCTCTTCACGGGCATTAGACACGCTGTCAGAAAGGGAGGCAATGCGTGCTTCCAGTTCCTGATGCAGGGCTTCCAGTTCATCGATATCAAAGTTCTTGCCCTGGCGTTTGCAGAAATCCGCCAGCAGGCGCTCGGCTTCCTGTTGCTCACGCAGGCGCTGTTCCAGTTCGCTTAAGCGCATCCGCAGCGGCTGAACCTGTTCTGCAAGGTGACGTTGTTCGACCCCTTCGCGCAGCAGTTCACGAGCAACATCCCACGCTTCGTTACGCGCCAGCGGACCGTTAATGGCTGCGACTAACTGATAAGCCTGCTCAAACTGGCTATGCGCGGTTTGTGCCATGCTCATTTTCTGCTCAAGAGAGAGCATTTTTTCGGTGGCTTCCAGCTCTTTCGCCTGGAAGGTTTCCAGCCACTCGGCGGCGCTGTCGGCAGTTAAGTCCGGCAGATGACACAGTTCTTTAGCGCGGTTAAGTGCAGTAATCGCCTGGTTGTACTGGATCGCGCGCGTTTGCTGGACGTCCAGTGCCTGCTGGTAGTCAGCAAGCTGGTTTTTCAGCTCGTCCACTTCCAGTTCGGCGGCTTCCGCGCGCGCTTCATTCTCTTCCTGACGTTCGATGGCCTCTGCCACCACTTCGTTTTGCTCTTCGAGACGGATCTGCAATTCATCGAGATCCGCTTCGTAACGTTCGATCTTTTCCTGCTGACGCAGTGCGGTTTGCACGAGGTTCAGGTGATCGCTGGCTGCCTGATAATCTGCTTCCAGATCGCCTTCCGCACCGTTGTGCTCTGCCAGTTCACGCGCCATATCGACGTGTTTGTACTGCTCCGCCGCTAGTTGCTGACGAGAAGTGTGTAGCTCACGACGAAACTCTAGTGCCTTATCCAGATGAACGCGACGTTCGTTGGCGTGACGCATATAGTCCGCCGCCACATAGTTGGTGGCTTCACTGATCAAATGCTTAAACAGGTCGCGATCGGACTGCGTTACACGAATCGCTTCCAGCGTCATGCGGTTTTCACGCAGCGCTGCTTCCATATCCTGGAACGCTTTACGCACGCCGCTGTTTTCTGGCAGCAGGTAGTCACGCAGAGAACGGGTAATGGCACTGGAAATACCGCCGTACAGTGAGGCTTCGATCAGACGATAGAATTTACTACGATCAGACGCCGAGCGCAGACGACGCGCAATGATGCCCAGATCGAACATCAGTGAATGGTAATCGGTGATGGAATTGAACTGCTTAAACTGCACGCCTTCCATCGCTTCGAGCTTCTCTTTCAGCTCATTAAGCGGCAGCACGCGCGCCTGGCGTTCGTTCAGGGTTTCTGTCACCAGTTGCGTCGGCAGCACCGACATCGGTAGCCCCTGAATCGCAAACGGTTTGATATCCACTTTACGATCGCGCCCGGCAACCTGTTGCAGACGCACACCGACCACCACGCGCTGATGGCGCGAGTTGATGGTGTCGAGCATCGAATAACAGACGCCCGCTTTTAGCTTACCGTGCAAACCTTTATCGCGCGAACCACTGGTGGCCCCGGCTTCCGTGGTGTTACGGAAGTGCAGCAGGGTCAGGTCAGGAATAAGCGCCGTAACAAACGCCGCCATAGTGGTGGATTTACCTGCACCGTTACCGCCGGAAAGCGTTGTGACCAGCTCATCGAGGTCAAAGGTACGGGCAAAAAAGCCGTTCCAGTTAATCAGCGTCAGTGAGCGAAATTTACCGCGTTCAATCATTATTCTTCCTCTCCGCTATCTGGCTGATTCTCTTCGGTTTCGTCGTTGAGTTGCAGGTGATTTTCCAGAGACATTGCTTCACCATCGCGAATCAGGCGACGTTGGGCTTCGCGCGGATCGTCACCAGCACGCACATCCGCACCAAAACGGAACACCGATTCGGTAATGCGGAACTTGCTGCTGTCGTGGCCCATAAACCACACCATGCCCAAACGACGCAGACGATTTAGCGAAGAACGTACTTTTTCCTGCAACTTCTGGCGGTCAACGTCTGAACCGGTAGAACGGTTGTTTACCAGTTTCAGCAGTTTCGCTTCGTCAGCCAGGGTGAGCAGTTCGTCATACAGTTCCTGCTGAGTAAAGATCCCCTCGTTCGCCAGCCGTTCCGGGCTGAGATAGAGATAACAGAGGATTTTCCCAACCATCATATCCAGTTCGGACAACACGGAACGAGGGATCAACGTGGTGGAACGTGGACGCAAATAGAAGAAACCTTCCGGCGCGCGAATAAGCTCAACGTTATAACGCGCGTAAAACTCTTCCAGGTATTCCTGAAAATCCATCAGGAATGCATGGTTGTCCAGTTCGTCAAGACCGATATGGCGACCTGAACGTAAGGCGCTATCCAGCGCCGGAAATAACGGATTCGCCAGCGCTTGCGCCAGCTTAACCGGCATCACTTGTTCAATATTTGTCGATGACATGCGCCTGTACCTTGGCTCCGTAATCATTAATCGGCTGCCATTTCGCTGGCAGTCCGGTGAAGTCTGCTTGCGCTACGCCGAGGCGTACCGCCTGATCAATAACAATGCGCGCAACATCAAAGTGACGCGCACGCGGATACTGCGCCAGATATTCGCGTACCACCAGACCAAGATCCAGCGGTACTTGTCTGGTTTTATAGACGGCGAGCTGCTCTTCGATGATTGCCGCCAGTTGTTCGCGGATCTCGTTAAACTCTTCGTACTCTAAATCTGGCGGAAGTTCCCCGGTCACTTCTTCGTCACGCAGTGCCATCTCTTCGTCACGCATATCCAGCAGACGATCGGCATTGGCGTAAGTCAGCGCCCACGGGTCATCAAAATAGGTTTGTACCGACTGACGTAATCGCTGGGCAAAGACACGGTTTTTATCCATATCGATCGCAGTACGGATAAATTTATGTACGTGGCGATCATAACCGATCCATAAATCGATAGATTGCTGACCCCAACTGATAATACGGTCGAGTTTGCTTTGCAGGTCGTACACCAGACGATCGACAAAATGCAGATCGTCATGGGTCATGGTCGCATCCTGGATGCGCAACAGGTTAGCCTGTAATTTGTCGCCCGCCGCTTCCAGCGTATCTTGCAATTCACGCAGCGTACCAGAGGTTTCCGAAAGCAACATTTCACAGCTTGAGATCGCCGCCCGCCAGTCTTTATTCAGTAACTGGGCGATATCGTCTTTCACCTGTTGCTGCTGTTCGTCCATCAGACGTTGCGTCAGGTCGATACTGTCGAAAATTTCTGCTACCGAGTATTTCAGCGGCGCATAGACGTTACGGTGCCAGTGAAACTCATCGCCGCCCTCTTCTGCCGCATCCGCCGCACGCTTCAGTTCGCCTGCAACGATCGACAATTGCATAGAAAGACGCAGCGTAGAAAACTCGCGCTGACGGATGTAGTAATCAGTAATGCCGATGCCGAGCGGCGTCAGACGGTAAATGGCGTTCCCTTCCGCCTGTTCGCTTGTAAAGCGGTTCAGCAGACGTTGACGCACCATATCGTTGATCGCGTTGTTGGCGCGCACGCCGATGGTTTCGCTGGTTTGCTCAAACGCATCACTCACGTGGCGGAATGCATCCACCAGCTCACCTTCACTCATCTCGCCGTCCAGACGCTCGCCGTTCAGCGTGGCCACCGCCAGCAGAAAAGAGAGACGGTCTACCGGCAGCGAGATGGAGAAGTCGTTTTTTCTGGCCCAAGCAACCAGTTCGGGGACTGTCTGGGAAAATTCACTCATACTTTATCCTTGCTCTGCGGTTTGCGCGCGGTGACATGAATATAACGCCCCAGGCTAATGTAAGGTTCCTGACGGCAATAACGCGTTTCTAATTCAAGTAATGCTTCGTAGCAATCGCGCTGTTGGTGCTTTTCACGCAGATAATCATGAAACACGCGAACGCCGGTCTTGCCGGTAATTTGCCAGCCAGCTTCTTCCAGCCACTGATATACCTGCGCCGGATCGCGCGGAGAGTCTGGCGAAAGCGTCCGTTTTTTCTTTTTCGGCATTCCCGCCTGCACGTAATCAAAATTCCCTGCAACCATGTTGTGCATCAGCAAACCGTGCGCATTGTAGAACATTAACGACAACATGCCTCCTGGGCGCAACACTGACCACAGAGTCTGTAACACGCTACGGGGGTCAGCGACCCACTCCAGCACCGCATGGAACAATATCAGATCAACGGGCGTTTCCAAATGCGAAGCAACATCCTGAGCAGCGCAATGTATAAATTGCATGTTGCCGCTCACACCTTTTGCTTCTGCCGCCTGCTTTGCGCGATCGATCATCTGCGCAGAAAGATCGCATAAAATGACCTGATGCCCACGCCCGGCCATTTTGATCGCCGTCTGCCCTTCACCACCGCCAGCATCCAGCACTCGCAATTTTTGCGAGCCTATTTCCGCCAGCACACGATCGAGATCCTGCCACAGAATAGCCTGTCGAAGCTGTCCTTTGGTGGTGCCGTAAATGTTACGGGAAAACTTTTCCGCAATATCATCAAAATTGCGATCCTGCATTGCTTTCTCCACCGGTTGGCTAAGACGTTTTCTGATAAAGGCGCTATTTTGTCACAGCCGAGGCGAGAATGAACCCGTCTGGTGTAATATCACTGCCGATCCCTCGCTATATGGTTAAAAAAGGAACCAGAAAGGATGCTTTTTACACTGAAAAAAGTGATTGGCGGTATGCTGCTGCCACTTCCGCTGATGTTGCTGATTATTGGTGCTGGCCTGGTGCTGCTGTGGTTTAGTCGTTTTCAAAAAACCGGGAAGATATTTATTAGCGTAGGATGGCTGGCACTTTTGTTATTAAGTTTGCAACCGGTAGCAGATCGTCTGCTGCGCCCCATCGAAAGCACCTATCCGACATGGAACAATGTACAAAAAGTGGACTATATAGTGGTGCTGGGCGGCGGCTATACCTGGAACCCGCAGTGGGCGCCAAGTTCAAATTTAATCAATAACAGTCTGCCACGCCTGAATGAAGGCGTGCGTTTGTGGCGTGAAAATCCGGGATCAAAGTTAATCTTCACGGGGGGTGTGGCAAAAACCAATACGGTGAGTACAGCAGAAGTGGGGGCCAGAGTGGCGCAATCGCTGGGTGTCCCACGCGAGCAGATTATTACGCTGGATTTACCGAAAGATACCGAAGAAGAAGCCACAGCAGTGAAACAGGCAATTGGTGACGCCCCTTTCCTGTTGGTGACCTCTGCGTCTCATTTGCCGCGCGCGATGATCTTTTTTCAACATGCAGGGTTAAATCCGCTACCTGCCCCCGCCAATCAACTGGCGATCGATTCACCGCTTAACCCGTGGGAACGGGCAATCCCGTCTCCGGTCTGGTTGATGCATAGCGACCGGGCCGGTTATGAAACGCTTGGCCGCATCTGGCAGTGGTTAAAAGGTTCATCAGGCGAGCCACGGCAAGAGTGATTTTGATGCCAGATCGAAGTTGCTCCGACTAAACCGTCCGGTATTGACCAGTTGCGCAACTTCATCCCATAACACATATAGCCAACGTCGCCAGATGAACGACTCCGCCACTGGCGCGCGTTGCAGGTAACTCCAGAGTAAATCTTCTGCCAGCGTATTATCCATTAGTCGGAACAGTTCATACTCTCGCGGTGCCCAAAGCATTAATCCCGGCCCGACCATCGCCAGTAGTTGATCGCTGCGCGAATCTTTCAACATGCTACGCAAACAGAAATTGCCGTGAATCAGCACACAATTGTCGTTAAATCCTTCAAATAATGCTGGAAGACATTCGCGGGTGCGGAACAGAATCCGCTTATCCTGCATGGTTAAACCGGTGTTATTGAACTGATTGAGCGTGGTCCATAACACTTCAATATGTTGCCGATACCAGGAGGGCCAGAAATTTTCCTGGGTATTATCCACTGCGCCAACGCAACCGCGACTGTCCTGTCGGTGCCAGGCCAACAGAGCTTCAACAATTTGCTCTTTCAGATGCTCCCAACGTTCCGGTGTACGTGCAGGTGCTTCCACAGAAACACCACGCATCCGCTCCAGTAACAGGACATCGGGGCCTGGGTGTTCTTCATGTGTCATCACACCATAAATAGTTGGCATACGGATAGTCCCGCTGCGCGCCAGCATGGTGGTTTTCCATGCCAACTGTCGTGCTTGCCCTGGCGTACTAAAGCTTCTTGCCAACAGCGGCATTGGGTTTCCCTGGCTGTCATACAAAGCCCACAACGCCGTATTCGCTTTTTCATTGACACACTCAATACGACTGAGTTTTTCACCCAGTAAATGGCTTAATTCGGCACGCAGCTGTTCCATTCAGATTACCCTCATAAAAGCTACTGCCTTCATAATGAGCGCCAATGTAAAAGATGTCACCTGAATGAGATCAATTGTTGAAAAGAAAAATGAGGAAAATCGTAACGGTACGACACTCCCCCGAAAATCGGGTGGAGTGTCGTGAAATTAACTTAGCGCATTTCAGCGCGAACGCGCTCGAGATCTTCAGGGGTATCCACACCTGTACCAGGAACTTCCCGGGCGACAGCAACATGGATTTTTTCGCCGTACCACAGTACGCGAAGCTGCTCTAACATTTCGATGTGTTCTAACGGGCTTGGCTGCCAGTTAACATAACGGCGGATAAAACCTGCACGGTAGCCATAAATACCGAGATGCCGCAGGAAGTTATCACCAACGGTTTCCAGACTTTTTGCAAAACGGTCACGATCCCACGGAATGGTGGCACGTGAAAAGTAAAGCGCATAACCTTCAGCATCAAGAACCACTTTAACCGCATTCGGATTAAAGACTTCTTCCGCATTGTGGATAGGTACAGCCAGGGTAGCCATTCCCACTTCACGCTGGGCGAGATTATCGGCAACCTGACGAATGATTGTTGCAGGGATCATGGGTTCATCCCCCTGCACATTAACAATCACCGTATCGTCACTGAACGCGCATTTTTCGACAACTTCCGCCAGACGCTCAGTGCCTGATTGATGATCGGCGCGCGTCATGCATACTTCACCACCCGCAGCTTCAACGACGCGGGCGACATCGTCATGATCGGTTGCCACGATGATGCGATCGGCACCTGATTCGCGGGCGCGCTCAAGGACATGAACGATCATGGGCTTGCCGTTAATATCGACCAGCGGTTTACCGGGCAGACGCGTAGAAGCGTAGCGCGCGGGAATAATGACCACAAAACTCATGATTTACTCTCATCGGCAGTCAGTACACGGGCTTCCGTTTCCAGCAGAACTGGAATGCCATCGCGCAGCGGGAAAGCCAGGTTATCCAGTTTGCAAATCAGTTCTTGTTTTTCCTGGTTATACCAAAGTTTGCCGTTGCAAACCGGGCAGGCAACGATTTCAAGCAGACGATGATCCATAGTTCCTCCAGATGGATCGGGTTATGAATGCATAAATCTTATCATAATCATTTATGCGTAGGGGGCTATTTCCCAGCCAGTGCGGCAATCGGTAAAAAGATCGGGTGGGCAGCGCCCTAATGTCACTCGCGTCGCCTGCTGCCAGCTAGCAAAATCGGTAATCGCCTGGCGTAACCCTTTTTGAAGAGAAGCTGTCGGTTTGATGCCATCCTGTAACCAGAGGGAGATAACTTCAAGAATGCCCGCCTGGCGATGTATTTTGGCATCCATTCGCCCGACTAATTGCCCACGATGTAGTAACGGCAGAACGAAATAGCCATACTGGCGTTTCGGCGCTGGCGTGTAGCATTCCAGCCGGTAGCTAAAATCAAAAAGTTGCTCTGCACGTTTACGATCCCAGACGACAGGGTCAAAAGGTGACAGTACAGTGCTATGCGTCGCGGTTAGTTTCCCCGCGAGAGCTGTTTCGAGAAGAGGCAACAAGTCAGCATGCAGCCAGAGTTGTCCTAATCTCTCCACATTTATGGGGATAATTTGTTGCTGTTCAGCACATAGATCACGCCAGGCCGACAGTGCAGGACGTTTCAAACGATAATAATCCGCCAGCCACTGTTCGCGGAATATTCCCAGGCAACGCGCGCTGTTATCCAGCATGGCGATTTCTGCTTCTGTTTGCGAAACGAGATCACGCTCATCATCCCAGTGAGGCATGACGCGATGGGTTAGATCATAAACTCGCTGGAAGTTGCGCCGTTCAACTACCATGACTTTTCCGGCAGTAAATAAGCCTTCCAGATGCCGTTTATGGGGCTTCCACTCCCACCAACCGCTTGCCCCTTTTCGGGGATGTTCAAAATCGGCTGAACGTACCGGTCCGTTATCTTGTATGTGCTGAATTAACTGTTCAATTTCTGCTACATGTTCCTGCATCCAGGCGTCTTTGTATTTCCAGCCCATTTTTTCAGGTGCCAGCATTCGGTGGCGAATAAGACGAAAATCGCTACGCGGCATAAAGCAGGCTTCATGCGCCCAGTACTCCATTAATTCGCCACGTGTCAGTGACTCATCCAGCCACTGCGGAGAATAATTACCAAGGCGACTAAAAAGTACCAGATAAGGGCTGCGGGCAACGATATTGATAGTGTCTATTTGTAGCAGGGAGATACGGGAGATAGTTGACAGGATATCTTCTGGCGACGCACGACGGCGGGATTTGTTTAACAGGCCTTGCGCGGCAAGGTGAAGATTACGCGCATCGGCAAGGGAAATATACGGCAGCGTCATCATGGCTCCATCTATTGAACGCTGCCGCGGCGGAATTAGTTGCCAGAAGCCAGCGAGGAAAGTTGCGCAAGCAGTTTCTCTGGTTCATCGCCCGAAAGCTGTGCGTCAACGGGCAAATACCACCAATTTTCTTCTGCAAAGGCCCGGCATTTCACCGCATCTTTTTCAGTCATGATCAGCGTTTGCCCGGCACTTAACAGTGCGCTGACATCCGCATGATTCAAAGACTGATGATCGGCCAGCGGAACACATTTTTCTGGTTGAACACCGCACATCTTCAGCGTGGCAAAAAAGCGCGGCGGGTGACCAATCCCCGCCATTGCTACCACATGTTCAAGTTGTGCAACATCACAACGCGTACCAGTACGCAAATTCACAGCCTGACCCGGCAGCAGATGCATTGGGATTTCACCATTGTGCGGTACACCGCCGTTGACGATTACCGCATCAACCGATTTTAAGCGCCCCGCTCGCTCACGCATTGGCCCCGCGGGCAACCACCAGCCATTACCAAAGCGACGCACACCATCGATGACGACAATTTCTACATCTCGCGCCAGGCGATAATGCTGTAGACCGTCGTCAGTCACGATGAGTTGTACATCAGGATGCTGCGCCAGAATCACTTTTACTGCATCAGAACGTTCGGGAGAAACCGCAACAGGCGCACCAGTGCGCTGATAAATAAGCACCGGTTCATCACCCGCCTGTGCCGTGGTGGTATCTGCCGACAGTAACAACGGATACGACTCGGCCTTACCGCCATACCCCCTTGACACCACACCAACGCGAACACCGCGTTTTTGCAGTTGTTCCACCAGCCAGACAACGACCGGGGTTTTTCCATTGCCACCTGCGGTGAGGTTACCGACCACCACAACTGGCACTGGCGCGCGCCATGCGCGTTTCAATTTTAATTTGTAGCAAAGACGGATTGCACCACTCACCAGGCCATACAGCCAGGAGAGTGGCAGCAACAGCCGCCACAAAGGCGATTCACCAGACCAGATTTTTTCAATCATTGGCCAAACTGCATTTTGTGAAGTTGCGCGTAGACACCACGGTGTTCAAGCAAATCGTTGTGCGTACCGCGTTCCACAATGACCCCGTCCTCGACGACCACAATTTCGTCTGCCTTTTCAATGGTAGACAAACGGTGGGCTATCACCAGTGAAGTACGGTTTTTCTGCAACTCATCCAGCGCCGCCTGAATTGCACGTTCAGATTCAGTATCCAGTGCCGAGGTGGCTTCGTCCAGAATCAGAATCGGGCTGTCACGCAACAAAGCACGAGCAATAGCAATACGCTGACGCTGACCGCCAGAAAGCAGTACACCGTTTTCGCCAATTACCGTATCGAGACCGTTATCCATCTTATTGATAAAGTCCATGGCATAAGCCATACGCGCCGCTTCTTCAATTTGCTCACGGCTGTACTGGTCAGTACGTGCGTAAGCAATGTTGTTGGCAACCGTATCGTTAAACAGATGGACATTCTGCGACACCAGCGCAACCTGATTACGCAATGACGCCAGGGTATACTCGCGTAGATCGTGACCATCCATCAGGATCTCGCCTTCATCGATATCGTAGAAGCGAGTGATTAAACTCGCGATGGTCGATTTACCCGAACCAGAACGTCCAACCAGAGCAACTGTTTTCCCTGCCGGGATTTTCAGGTTGATGTTACGCAAAGCGGGAACTTCACGCCCTGGATAGGTGAAGGTAACATTACGGAATTCCACATCGCCGGTAGCACGCTCAATCTCACGCTTACCTTCGTCTTTCTCCTGTTCACTATCCAGAATGGTGAACAGCGTCTGACAGGCCGCCATACCACGTTGGAACTGGGCGTTAACGTTGGTCAGCGATTTCAGCGGACGCATCAGTGCAATCATTGAAGAGAAAACAACGGTAATCGTACCGGCTGTCAGGCTATCCATCACACTTGGGAAGCTCGCCGCATACAGAACAAACGCCAGCGCCAAAGAAGCGATCAATTGAATGATCGGGTCAGAGATGGACGAGGCGGACACCATCTTCATCCCCTGCAAACGCATTTTGTTGCTGACCTTATCAAAACGCTTCGTTTCCACTTCCTGGCCACCAAAAATCAGCACTTCTTTGTGGCCTTTCAGCATCTGTTCCGCACTGGTGGTCACCTGCCCCATCGTGTTTTGCATGTTTTTACTGATGCTGCGAAAACGCTTCGATACGATACGAATTGCAATCGAGACAATGGGTGCCAGCACAATCAAAATGATCGATAACTGCCAACTGTAATAGAACATCATGGCGAACAAACCAATGATGGACGCACCTTCACGTACAACAGTAATCAGTGCGCCGGAAGATGACGAAGCAACCTGTTCAGAATCGTAAGTAATACGTGAAAGCAGAGTCCCGGTTGACTGTTTATCAAAAAATGAAACCGGCATTCCCATCATATGACCAAACAGGCGACGACGCATGGTCATTACCACTTTGCCAGATACCCAGGAGATACAGTAGCTGGAGATATAACTGGTGATACCACGTAAAATCATCAGCCCAATAACCACCAGCGGCATCCACATCAGCACGGAGCGATCTGTTTTACCAAAGCCATCATCAAGAAGTGGCTTAAGGAGCGATAACATGAAGGTATCGCTGGCCGCGTTGAGGATTAACGCTATGCCCGCCACGATCAGACCCGCTTTAAAAGGCGCAATGGTTGGCCACAGTCGGCGGAATGTCTGCCACGTAGAGAGATCTTTGTCGTTATGCATTCAAAAAACCAGCATTTGTTGAAATAGCCGCATATTCTACCCGTTATCCACTGGCACGCCAAACCACTGATGATACCAACGAGGTAAAATTTGCTCCCTTAGGCTGCGTACCAGCCAACCTTGCGCTGAAAAATCGACGGTTATTTGCCCCTGATGAGGGGTGTCAACCCATTGATATCCCTGAAGTTGATAACGTCTTTTAACTTTACTGGAGGGTAGTCGCCACGCGTTATAGCGCGATGCCGATGCCAGTGCCACTTTTCCATTCACACGCTGAATTAATGGCAATGATGATGAGGTATTACTACCGTGATGGGGCACCTGAAGTAATGTCGCCTGCACATGCTGCCAGTAACGACTTAGCATTTTTTGTTCAGCTAGTGCTTCAATATCACCAGTTAAAAGAATGCTATACATTCCGTCATCAACCTTAACCACACAGGAATGGTTATTTCCTTTATCGTTGCTACCTTGTAAAGGCCAGTGCACACTAAAACGTAATCCTTGCCACTGCCACGCTTCGCCACGCACACAGGGCTGATGATGCTCCCCATTTAAAGGGCTTCTGACCCATAACGTCGGCCAGGTACGTAATATCGAGTCCAGTCCTCCCCGATGATCCAGATGTTCATGGCTAAGAATGACGCCTTCCGGTTCAAGGTTATGCCAGCGTAGCCAGGGGATAATAATTTGTTGCCCGCTGTCGCCCTCCGGCCAGGCAAGTCCCGTATCATAGAGAATCGCTTTGCCATTTCTCGCAATCACCATTGCCAGTCCCTGGCCGACATCAAGCATATACACCTGCCACTCGTCGGGCTGTGGTTTTTGCCACAGCGGCCAGCACATCATAATGCCTCCAGCCACACACACCACTGGCAGTGTTCGCCATACGTTTAGTCGCCATACTATCAACAATAACCAGGGAGAAAATGATAGCCATTGCCAACGTTCAGCAATGTTGATCCATCCTTCCGGCAAACTCTTTAACCCCCAGAAAAGTAAAGCCAAAGACCTGTCGGCAAGCAACCATAATCCTTGCTCCACAATTAATGGTCCGCTTAAATGCACGATCATCGCGGCAAGCGTCAACGGAACAGTAATAAATGTCACTAAAGGAATGGCAAATAGATTTGCTATAAACGAGGTCAGGCTAATGCCATGAAATATGACGATTTGTACAGGCATTAACAGGAGCGTTATTCCCAGTTGCAGATGGATGAGAGAAACCATCGCACGCACTGCAGGTGGCAGCGACCATACCGGACAGGGAAACCACTGATACCAAAAAATAAGCGCCGCCACCGCGGCGGCAGAGAGCCACAAGCTTTGCGAGAGAATGGCAACAGGGTCCATCAGCAATATTACTGCAAGGCAGCATATCCACACATCCCAGCCACTCCATTGTCGACCACTTAACTTAAGCATTCCCCACGTTGCAAGCGCCACTACGGTACGCAATGCGGGAGGTTGCATACCAGTCAACCATGCATAAAAAGCAGCACTGCAAATTCCGCCAATTAATGGTATCTGCCAATGGATCCAACGCCCAGGAAGGAAAATTTGCCCACTGCGAATAAGCCCTGCCGCCAGTAATGCCACAAAAGCAATGTGTAATCCCGATATCGCCATTAAATGCGCTGTACCGGTATTGCGCATAATATTTTTGATTTCTCTGGGTACAGATAACCGTTCACCCATACCTAAACCAAGAATGACCGTTTTCCACGGATAGGGTTGCAGAGACGTTTGTAAAGAGGCCAGATATTGCGCTCGCAGACTACAACTCGCTTCAATGACGCTTGCCTTCAGAAAGCGCCCGGTGAGCGGCTGATGCTGGGCAATGGCATAACGCTGGCTGTCAAAGCCGCCATCATTAAGCTGGCCGTGAACCGCACGAACGTTGAGTTTCATTGACCATTGTTGTCCGGCACAAACTGCTTGCGGCAGATATTCGCCATACAGCACGATGCCTGGCGCAGGGAAAAGACGTCGGCCTTGTAAGTGGGTAATTTGAGCGTAATGAGTGGTCATGCCATCAGTGGCAGTAATCTCGACGATTGCATCCTGCGTCGCACCAGCTAAGGCTTCTCCTACCCACATAACTTGCTTCGCCGCCAGTACGCCCCAAAGAAAAAACAGCAATATCAGCGTGAAATAACGAACAGCTTTAACAGGAATAAATGCCAGTACGCAGGCGAAAGTTGTAAGAACTGCAGTGGCTAACGTCCCGGGTAGTTGCGGTAATACCAGCAGTGGAAAAATCCCACAAATTACGCATACGCTGATCGTCGTTACTTTCATGCACCCCTCCCTGTTTTGGAAAGTGTGCAACTTTGTTCGGCAGTTGTCTGGTGGGTGTTTTGCTTTGCCCGAGGCGCGTTCAGAAGAATTTAACAGGAAGATGAAAACTGTACACAACTCTGCGAGACATCTTCCAGATTCAGATTACAGAAATGAAAAAAGCACCCGACAGGTGCTTTTTTCGCGTTCAAGTTTGTGTAAAAACTCAACCGTAAATATTGGCGCGATCGCGCAGTTCTTTACCTGGTTTAAAGTGAGGAACGTATTTTCCTTCCAGTTCTACTTTATCGCCAGTTTTCGGATTACGTCCGGTACGAGGTGCGCGGTAGTGCAAAGAGAAACTGCCGAAACCGCGGATTTCAATACGCTCGCCCTGCGCAAGAGTCGAGGCCATATGCTCCAGCATCTCTTTTACTGCATCTTCAACCGTCTTGGCGGGAATGTGCGATTGCTGGGTGGCAAGTCTTTCTATCAATTCTGACTTGGTCATGATTCCTCCGGTTCCTTAAAGGCAAATTTAGCGGCTGCTGTTGCTGCATTGATTAAGGGCGGCCGTAGCCGCCCTTAGTGCTTGATTACAGGACGAAACCTGCAATCTGTCAAGTAAACTCAACAAACTTCGGAATAAAAATCCCGAAGAGTCAGAGAATTACTCGCCTTTAGCTGCTTTGAAAGCTTCAGCCATTGCGTTGTTGGAGAAGTTTGCATCTTCCTGTTTGTTAACAGTTGCGATTGCATCTTTCTCGTCAGCTTCGTCTTTCGCACGAACAGACAGGCTGATTGCGCGGTTTTTACGATCAACGCCGGTGAATTTAGCTTCAACTTCGTCGCCAACGCTCAGAACCAGGGTAGCATCTTCAACGCGGTCACGGGATGCTTCAGAAGCACGCAGGTAACCTTCAACGCCGTCAGCCAGTTCTACGGTTGCGCCTTTAGCGTCAACTGCAGTTACTTTACCGGTTACGATAGCGCCTTTCTTGTTCAGAGCAACCCAGTTGTTGAACGGATCTTCTGCGAGCTGCTTAACGCCCAGGGAGATACGTTCACGTTCTGCGTCAACCTGCAGAACAACTGCAGCGATTTCGTCGCCTTTTTTGTATTCACGAACTGCTTCTTCGCCTGCAACGTTCCAGGAGATGTCAGACAGGTGAACCAGGCCATCGATGCCGCCGTCCAGGCCGATGAAGATACCGAAGTCAGTGATAGACTTGATTTTACCTTCAACACGGTCACCCTTGTTGTGGGTTTCCGCGAACTGCTGCCACGGGTTAGCTTTGCACTGTTTCAGACCCAGGGAGATACGACGACGTTCTTCGTCGATATCCAGAACCATAACTTCCACTACATCGCCAACGTTAACAACTTTGGACGGGTGGATGTTTTTGTTGGTCCAATCCATTTCGGAAACGTGTACCAGGCCTTCAACGCCTTCTTCGATTTCAACGAAGCAGCCGTAGTCGGTCAGGTTGGTTACGCGACCAGTCAGTTTAGTACCTTCCGGATAACGTTTAGCGATAGCTACCCACGGATCTTCGCCCAGTTGTTTCAGGCCCAAGGATACACGGGTACGTTCGCGGTCGAACTTCAGCACTTTAACAGTGATTTCGTCGCCCACGTTGACGATTTCGCTCGGATGCTTAACGCGTTTCCAGGCCATGTCAGTGATGTGCAGCAGGCCGTCAACGCCGCCCAGATCAACGAATGCACCGTAGTCAGTGAGGTTCTTAACGATACCTTTAACTTCCATGCCTTCCTGCAGGTTTTCCAGCAGTTGATCGCGCTCTGCGCTGTTTTCGGATTCGATAACGGCACGACGAGAAACAACAACGTTGTTGCGCTTCTGATCCAGCTTGATTACTTTGAATTCAAGCGCTTTGCCTTCCAGGTGCAGAGTGTCACGCACCGGACGAACATCTACCAGAGAACCTGGCAGGAACGCACGAATACCGTTCAGCTCAACAGTGAAGCCGCCCTTAACTTTGCCGTTGATAACACCGGTAACAGTTTCAGCATCTTCGTAAGCTTTTTCCAGCGTGATCCAGGCTTCGTGACGTTTAGCTTTCTCACGGGACAGCAGAGTTTCACCGAAGCCGTCTTCTACTGCGTCCAGAGCAACGTCAACTTCGTCACCTACCTGGATTTCCAGCTCGCCCTGGGCGTTTTTGAACTGCTCAGCCGGGATGGCAGACTCAGATTTCAGACCAGCGTCAACCAGTACTACATCTTTGTCGATAGCAACAACAACGCCACGAACGATAGAACCCGGGCGGGTTTCGATTTCTTTTAAGGACTCTTCAAAGAGTTGAGCAAAAGATTCAGTCATGTTTAATCTTCAGGTTTATATTTAACGTCCACCTGGCTCCGTGCCGGATGGGGTTGTTTAACATACCCGCTGTCATTCCATTGCAGCGGGGGTACTGCAAATTCGGTCGCTTATGCGAGAGCCAATTTTTGGCGCGCGTAGTGTAACGCTTTTTCAATCACTTGCTCAATGCTTAAGGTGGTGGAATCCAACACTAAAGCATCGGCTGCCGGAACCAACGGCGCTACCGCGCGATTACGATCGCGGTCGTCGCGTTCTTTGATCTCGGCCAAAAGGCGCTCAAAGTTAACACTAAAGCCCTTCTCCTGCAACTGTAGCATGCGGCGATGTGCACGTTCTTCTGAGGAGGCGTCAAGGAAAATTTTCACTGGTGCATCAGGGAATACCACCGTTCCCATATCGCGGCCATCGGCAATCAGGCCAGGTAATTCGCGAAATGCGCGTTGGCGACGCAATAATGCTTCGCGAACACGGGGAAATGCCGCGACTTGTGAAGCGGCATTCGCCACTTCCTGGGTGCGAATTTCACCACTGACATCTTCCCCTTCGAGGATCACTTCCAGATTGCCGTTGGTCGATACAAAACGTACATCCAGGTGGGATGCCAGTGGCACCAGAGCATCTTCCGACGCCACATCAACATGGTGATGTAATGCCGCCAGTGCCAGTACGCGATAAATTGCACCCGAGTCCAGCAGATGCCATTGCAACGCTTCCGCCATAGCCTTACACAAAGTGCCTTTCCCTGCACCGCTTGGGCCATCAATGGTAATAACCGGGGCAATTGCCGTCATCTTTATCTCCTTAAAACAGGCGTACCGTTAACATAACCGCGCGCATTATACGCGCCAGCGCCACAAATCGTTAACGTTGTGTGCAAAAACCAGTTTTGTCTGTATTCAGATGGGGATTTATTGCGCAATTATAGCGGGCTGGCGAAAGACCAGCCCGAAAGATGACAATGATTTACTTACCAGAGGCGATACGGTCACGGATGTGTTGTGCACGCTCTGTTGATGGTGGATGAGAGTCAAACATAGACTGGGTACGACCGCCATCCAGGCTGGCCAGTTTTTCAAAGCTACCGACCAGTCCCTGGGTGTTGATGCCACGTTTCTTCAGCAGATCAAAGGAGAAATCATCTGCTTCGGACTCTTTATCGCGGGAGTACTTAGCATTGATAGCGCCTTCTGCGATATCGCCTAATTGTGAACGGGAAAGCTGAGAAGCCACACCGCTGGTTGCGGAAATCGCATCACGTGCGGCAACGATCGCATAAGAGGCTTTCATTTCAGCCAGCGAGTGACCCAATGCAACGTGCCCCAATTCATGGCCCAGAACGCCTTCAATTTCATTGTCGTTCATCATGTCCATCAGGCCACTGTAGACACGAACACAGCCGTTTGCCATCGCCCATGCGTTAACGTCGCTGGTCATATATACCTTATAGTTGACCGGCGTACCGTTAATATTGCTACCCAATGCTTTGGCGATTTTTGCCAGACGTTTACCGTACTTGCTGGATTTGCTAGCGACTTTGTTGCCGCTGTCCATTTCGACACAACCCTGATTGGCAATCGCTTTTGCATCGGCATCGCTTAACGTTACGGCTTTATAGGCATTTAAACCGGAGCTGATAGCCAGATCGGTATTAATACCGTGCGTATTCTGACACCCTGTCAGTAATGCTGCAGAGGTCGCAATCGCCAGCAGTAATTTAGTATTCTTCATGTGAATCATCCGTTGATTAATCATACATAAATATTATGTATCAACAAGTTACATTGACAACTAACGCTACCATTAATACGAATGGCTCACAATGTCCGAAAAAAAACGCCGACAATAAACCGACGTTTTGATAAAGAAAGATCTGTCTATTTATTGCCTGATATTCGTTCAGGCTGGTTGGCTAATACGTTCCAGTTGCTCGAAGTAATCCGGGAATGTTTTAGCCGTACATTTAGGATCAAGAATCGTCACCGGCGTATCTGACAATGCTACCAGCGAGAAACACATTGCCATTCGGTGATCGTTATAAGTGGCGATCCCGGCAAATTTCAGTTTTTCTGGCGGCGTAATGCGAATGAAATCATATCCCTCTTCCACTTCTGCGCCGACCTTACGTAATTCGGTCGCCATCGCAAACAGACGATCCGTCTCTTTAACGCGCCAGTTATAAATATTGCGCAGCGTGGTAGTGCCTTTAGCAAATAGCGCCGTCGTAGCGATAGTCATCGCCGCATCGGGAATATGGTTCATATCCATGTCGATAGCGTTCAGTTCACCACGCGTGCAGGCAATATAATCATCGCCCCAGCTAATGGTCGCCCCCATTTTTTCCAGTACGTCAGCAAAGCGAATATCACCCTGCATACTGTTGCGTCCAATGCCAGTCACTTTTACCGTACCGCCTTTAATCGCTGCTGCAGCGAGAAAGTAAGACGCCGAGGATGCATCCCCTTCCACTAAATAGTGGCCCGGTGACTGATAAGATTGACCGCCTTTTACTACAAATTGTTGATATTGCTTATTTTCAATCTCAACACCAAACGTCTTCATCAGGTTGAGCGTGATATCGATATAAGGTTTAGAAACCAGATCACCTTTAATCCGAATAACCGTATCTTCCGGCGCAAGCGGTGCGGTCATTAATAGTGCGGTGAGGAACTGACTGGAAACAGAGCCATCAACTTCGACATTGCCGCCAGTAAAACCACCCTGTAAACGCAACGGTGGATAATTTTCTTGTTCCAGGTAAGCGATTTTTGCCCCGCCCTGGCGCAGCGCATCGACCAGATGACCGATCGGGCGTTCTTTCATACGCGGTTCACCGGTCAGGACAATATTATTGCTTCCCAGACAAAGTGCCGCCGCCAGAGGACGCATCGCTGTCCCCGCATTACCGAGAAATAACTCCAGCGCACTTTCTGCGTGTAATGGACCGCCGTTACCGATAATTTCGCAACGCGTACGATCAGCAGAAAGCGTATAGCTCACCCCCAACGCCTGCAGTGCATTCAGCATATGGCGAACATCGTCGCTATCCAGCAGATTGGTTAATACGGTTTTGCCGTGTGCTAATGCCGCCAGCAATAAAGCGCGGTTAGAAACGCTCTTGGAACCGGGCAGATTAATGGTGCCATCAACACGGGCGATGGGTTGTAACGTCAGGGATTCCATGAACTCAACTCTCTACAACAGAAATAAAAACCCCACAGTCTGGCTGTGGGGGATTAAGCAAAATTTCGGCATTAGCCGTGACGGCGTTCGAACTCAACCATGAAGTCTGTCAGCGCTTTAACACCTTCCAGCGGCATGGCATTATAAATAGACGCGCGCATTCCGCCGACCACACGGTGACCTTTCAACGCATGAAGGCCCGCAGCGAAAGACTCTTCGAGGAACAACTTGTCAAGCGCACTGTCCGCCAACTGGAACGGCACATTCATCCGCGAACGGTTATCTTTTGCGACATCATTACGATAGAAATCGCTGTTATCTATTACGCCATACAGCAGTTCTGCTTTTTGCTGATTGATGTTGTCCATTGCAGCCACACCGCCGTTCGCTTTCAGCCATTTGAAGACCAGGCCAGATAAGTACCAGGCAAAGGTCGGCGGCGTATTAAACATGGAATCGTTATCGTTAAGGATGGAGTAATCCAGAATCGACGGGCATGCGATATTCGCTTTACCCAGTAAGTCTTCGCGAACGATGACGATCGTCAGGCCAGCCGGGCCGATATTTTTCTGCGCGCCAGCGTAAATCACGCCGTAGCGGCTGACATCAATCGGGCGGGAAAGAATCGTTGAAGAGAAATCGGCAGCGACTACCACATCTTTACCAAAGTCTGGCGTTTCATCGATGGCAATACCATCGATAGTTTCATTCGGGCAATAATGCATATAAGCAGCATTATCAGAGAGTTGCCATTCACGCATTGGCTTAACCGCGCGCAAACCATCAACAGTCACTTTGGCGTCAAACACATTTGGCGTGCAGTATTTTTTCGCTTCTTTGATGGCGCTTGCCGCCCAGTAGCCGGCATCAACATAATCTGCAGTGGTTTTATCACCGAGAATATTCAGCGGTACAGCCGCAAACTGACCCCGACCGCCACCATGGCAGAACAATACTTTATAGTTGGAGGGGACGTTAAGAAGATCGCGAAAATCCTTCTCGGCTTCCTCTGCAACCTGAATGAATTCTTTGCCGCGGTGGCTCACTTCCATCACCGACGTACCAAGACCGTTCCAGTCGCGCAGTTCCTGTTGAGCCTGTTTAAGCACCTCTGCCGGTAGCATTGCCGGACCAGAACTAAAATTGAAGATTTGAGCCATTTCCCCTCACCACGTTGCGTTGTTATTGACCCACGGTAATCGATTGCGACCCTGGGTAATACGTTATTCCTGTGACTATCGGTTTTATCATTCAGTGACGCGCGTCGCAATGGGTAAAACTGTTGCGGGTAAAAATGTGGCCCGCGTCACACAACAGAATATCTCGGATTCTAGTCAAAAAGCCGCTGTTTTTGCTGTCAGGTCACCCGTTTTACCCGACTTGCCTTCGTCCATTCTGGATTTGCACAGCGGGGACATAATTGTTTTTCACCTGCTTCCATATGAATGATTTCACTGCAACGGATACAGGCGTAGTCCGCCGACTCCGGCACCACTTTATAACGCTGAGTACAATCACTGGGTAAAATAAGTAATCCCGGTTTCACCTTTTCATCTTCAAAGAAATAGACGCTGATTTGCCCGTTGGTTTCAAGAATAGCCAGACGAACCTGTCCCAGTTGTTCCACACCACGCAACCGTAGCTCCATAAAAAACTCAAATTCCGTCATGTTGGAGTTATTAAGTTTCGACCAGGCCAGCTCACCATCTTCAATAATGACAACCGGCTTACCCTCCAACAGATCTTCCAGTTTTTCACTGTGCGCCATCGACCACATCACCAGGCGATATAACAACGCCAGAGTAATAAAGACAATAAGTACCGGGATCATCGGCACATCGTCATAAAATGCCACATCCCCAGCCGCCGACCCTAGTGTCAAAATGATTAACACTTCAAACAGCGACATTTGCCGCACGCCGCGTCTTCCGGTCATTTTGAGGAACAGAAAGACCAACACAAAGGTATAGAGACTGCGTAGGGCAACTTCGCCAAGGAAATCAAAAGGCACTTTATCGAATGCCATACGGTGGAGATCGAACGCCTTCATTTTTATGCTCTTATCGTGGTTTATCCACTAAAAGCATAGTCAACAGTTCATCGGCATGGCGGCGGTGATAGCGCCTTTGAGATAAAACCCGTATTATTGCGCGCTTTCCGTACGACTAAAGTGATTTTCATGACACAAACATTTATCCCCGGCAAAGATGCCGCTCTGGAAGATTCCATCGCTCGCTTCCAGCAAAAACTCTCCGACCTCGGTTTTCAAATTGAAGAAGCTTCCTGGCTGAATCCGGTGCCTAACGTCTGGTCTGTACACATCCGCGATAAAGAGTGCGCGCTATGTTTTACCAACGGTAAAGGCGCAACCAAAAAGGCGGCGCTGGCTTCTGCCCTCGGTGAATATTTCGAGCGTCTCTCTACTAACTACTTTTTTGCTGATTTCTGGCTGGGCGAAACCATCGCCAACGGCCCGTTCGTGCATTATCCCAACGAAAAATGGTTCCCACTGACCGAAAACGACGATGTGCCGGAAGGCCTGCTTGATGACCGTCTGAGGGCATTTTACGACCCGGAGAATGAACTGACCGGCAGTATGCTGATTGATCTGCAATCCGGTAATGAAGATCGCGGTATTTGCGGCCTGCCGTTTACTCGCCAGTCCGACAATCAAACCGTTTATATTCCGATGAATATTATCGGTAACCTGTATGTTTCCAACGGTATGTCCGCTGGTAATACCCGCAACGAAGCGCGCGTCCAGGGATTATCCGAAGTTTTTGAACGCTATGTGAAAAACCGCATCATCGCTGAAAGCATCAGCCTGCCAGAGATCCCGGCTGATGTGCTGGCACGTTATCCGGCGGTGGTTGAAGCCATCGAAACGCTGGAAGCGGAAGGTTTCCCAATCTTTGCTTATGATGGTTCGCTTGGCGGTCAGTATCCGGTGATCTGCGTGGTACTGTTCAACCCGGCTAACGGCACTTGCTTTGCCTC
Organism: Escherichia sp. MOD1-EC6098; assembly: GCF_002965865.1. Taxonomy (NCBI): domain Bacteria; kingdom Pseudomonadati; phylum Pseudomonadota; class Gammaproteobacteria; order Enterobacterales; family Enterobacteriaceae; genus Escherichia; species Escherichia sp. MOD1-EC6098. The sequence continues at coordinate 5,881 of NZ_PTSN01000006.1, read as the reverse complement.
TTTCGGCGCACATCCTGATTTTGGCGTTGCACTGGAACGTACCGTGACTGAACTGCTGCAGGGCCGCAGTTTGAAGGACCTGGATGTATTTACTCCGCCAACCTTCGACGATGAAGAAGTAGCTGAACATACCAACCTCGAAACGCACTTTATTGATTCCAGCGGTTTGATCTCCTGGGATCTGTTCAAGCAGGATGCCGATTATCCGTTTGTCGACTGGAATTTCTCCGGCACCACTGAAGAAGAGTTCGCCACGCTGATGGCTATCTTCAATAAGGAAGGTAAAGACGTTTATATTGCTGATTATGAGCATCTGGGTGTCTACGCTTGCCGTATTATCGTGCCGGGCATGTCCGATATTTATCCGGCAGAAGATTTGTGGATGGCGAATAACAGTATGGGCAGCCATTTACGAGAAACGATTCTGTCGCTGCCAGGCAGTGAATGGGAAAAAGAAGATTACCTGAACCTCATCGAGCAACTGGATGAAGAAGGTTTTGACGATTTTACCCGCGTACGTGAGCTGCTGGGTCTGGCAACGGGGTCGGACAACGGCTGGTATACCCTGCGTATCGGTGAACTGAAAGCCATGCTGGCTCTGGCTGGTGGCGACCTGGAACAGGCTCTGGTCTGGACCGAATGGACGATGGAGTTTAACTCATCGGTGTTCAGCCCGGAGCGCGCGAACTATTATCGCTGCCTGCAAACCTTACTGCTGCTTGCTCAGGAAGAAGATCGTCAGCCACTGCAATATCTGAACGCGTTTGTTCGCATGTACGGTGCTGATGCGGTAGAAGCTGCCAGCGCAGCCATGAGTGGCGAAGCCGCGTTTTATGGCCTGCAACCGGTAGACAACGATCTACATGCGTTTGCCGCACATCAGTCACTGCTGAAAGCTTACGAAAAACTGCAACACGCCAAAGCGGCATTCTGGACAAAATAAAATCAAATAGCCTACGCAATGTAGGCTTAATGATTAGTCTGAGTTATATTACGGGGCGTTTTTTTAATGCCCCGCTTTACATATATTTGCATTAATAAAATAATTGTAATTATAAAGTTAAATATCGGTAATTTATATTTAATAAATACGATCGATATTGTTACTTTATTTGCCTGATGCCCCCCTTTTAATTAACTGTTTTAGCGGAGGATGCGGAAAAAATTCAACTCATTTGTTAATTTTTAAAATTTATTTTTATTTGGATAATCAAATACTTACTCCGTATTTGCATAAAAACCATGCGACTTACGGGCCTATAAGCCAGGCGAGATATGATCTATATCAATTTCTCATCTATAATGCTTTGTTAGTATCTCGTCGCCGACTTAATAAAGAGAGAGTTAGTGTGAAAGCTGACAACCCTTTTGATCTTTTACTTCCTGCAGCAATGGCCAAAGTGGCCGAAGAGGCAGGTGTCTATAAAGCAACGAAACATCCGCTTAAGACTTTCTATCTGGCGATTACCGCCGGTGTTTTCATCTCAATCGCATTCGTCTTCTATATCACAGCAACCACTGGCACAGGCACAATGCCCTTCGGCATGGCAAAACTGGTTGGCGGCATTTGCTTCTCTCTGGGGCTGATTCTTTGTGTTGTCTGCGGTGCCGATCTCTTTACTTCTACCGTGTTGATTGTTGTTGCCAAGGCGAGTGGGCGTATCACCTGGGGCCAGTTGGCGAAAAACTGGCTGAATGTCTATTTTGGCAACCTGGTCGGCGCGTTGTTATTTGTACTTTTAATGTGGCTTTCCGGCGAGTATATGACCGCCAATGGTCAATGGGGGCTGAACGTCCTACAAACCGCCGACCACAAAGTGCACCATACTTTTATTGAGGCCGTCTGCCTCGGTATCCTGGCTAACCTGATGGTATGCCTGGCGGTATGGATGAGCTATTCTGGCCGCAGCCTGATGGACAAAGCGTTTATCATGGTGCTGCCGGTCGCGATGTTTGTTGCCAGCGGTTTTGAGCACAGTATCGCAAACATGTTTATGATCCCGATGGGTATTGTAATCCGCGACTTCGCTACACCGGAATTCTGGACCGCTGTCGGTTCAGCACCGGAAAATTTTTCTCACCTGACCGTGATGAACTTCATCACTGATAACCTGATTCCGGTTACGATCGGCAATATTATCGGCGGTGGTTTGTTGGTTGGGTTGACATACTGGGTCATTTACCTGCGTGAAAACGACAACCATTAATGGCTGTCGAAGTACGCAGTAAATAAAAAATCCACTTAAGAAGGTAGGTGTTACATGTCCGAGCTTAATGAAAAGTTAGCCACAGCCTGGGAAGGTTTTACCAAAGGTGACTGGCAGAATGAAGTAAACGTCCGTGACTTCATTCAGAAAAACTACACTCCGTACGAGGGTGACGAGTCCTTCCTGGCTGGCGCTACTGAAGCGACCACTACCCTGTGGGACAAAGTAATGGAAGGCGTTAAACTGGAAAACCGCACTCACGCGCCAGTTGACTTTGACACCGCTGTTGCTTCCACCATCACCTCTCACGACGCTGGCTACATCAACAAGCAGCTTGAGAAAATCGTTGGTCTGCAGACTGAAGCTCCGCTGAAACGTGCTCTTATCCCGTTCGGTGGTATCAAAATGATCGAAGGTTCCTGCAAAGCGTACAACCGCGAACTGGATCCGATGATCAAAAAAATCTTCACTGAATACCGTAAAACTCACAACCAGGGCGTGTTCGACGTTTACACTCCGGACATCCTGCGTTGCCGTAAATCCGGTGTTCTGACCGGTCTGCCAGATGCTTATGGCCGTGGTCGTATCATCGGTGACTACCGTCGCGTTGCGCTGTACGGTATCGACTACCTGATGAAAGATAAACTGGCACAGTTCACCTCTCTGCAGGCTGATCTGGAAAACGGCGTAAACCTGGAACAGACCATTCGTCTGCGCGAAGAAATCGCTGAACAGCACCGCGCTCTGGGTCAGATGAAAGAAATGGCTGCTAAATACGGCTACGACATCTCTGGTCCGGCTACCAATGCTCAGGAAGCTATCCAGTGGACTTACTTCGGCTACCTGGCTGCTGTTAAGTCTCAGAACGGTGCTGCAATGTCCTTCGGTCGTACCTCCACCTTCCTGGACGTGTACATCGAACGTGACCTGAAAGCTGGTAAAATCACCGAACAAGAAGCGCAGGAAATGGTTGACCACCTGGTCATGAAACTGCGTATGGTTCGCTTCCTGCGTACTCCGGAGTACGATGAACTGTTCTCTGGTGACCCGATTTGGGCAACCGAATCTATCGGTGGTATGGGTCTCGACGGTCGTACGCTGGTTACCAAAAACAGCTTCCGTTTCCTGAACACCCTGTACACCATGGGTCCGTCTCCGGAACCGAACATGACCATTCTGTGGTCTGAAAAACTGCCGCTGAACTTCAAGAAATTCGCCGCTAAAGTGTCCATCGACACCTCTTCTCTGCAGTATGAGAACGATGACCTGATGCGTCCGGACTTCAACAACGATGACTATGCTATCGCTTGCTGCGTAAGCCCGATGATCGTTGGTAAACAAATGCAGTTCTTCGGTGCGCGTGCAAACCTGGCGAAAACCATGCTGTACGCAATCAACGGCGGCGTTGACGAAAAACTGAAAATGCAGGTTGGTCCGAAATCTGAACCGATCAAAGGCGACGTCCTGAACTACGATGAAGTGATGGAGCGCATGGATCACTTCATGGACTGGCTGGCTAAACAGTACATCACTGCACTGAACATCATCCACTACATGCACGACAAGTACAGCTACGAAGCCGCTCTGATGGCGCTGCACGACCGTGACGTTATCCGCACCATGGCGTGTGGTATCGCTGGTCTGTCCGTTGCTGCTGACTCCCTGTCTGCAATCAAATATGCGAAAGTTAAACCGATTCGTGACGAAGACGGTCTGGCTATCGACTTCGAAATCGAAGGCGAATACCCGCAGTTTGGTAACAACGATCCGCGTGTAGATGACCTGGCTGTTGATCTGGTAGAACGTTTCATGAAGAAAATTCAGAAACTGCACACCTACCGTGACGCTATCCCGACTCAGTCTGTTCTGACCATCACTTCTAACGTTGTGTATGGTAAGAAAACCGGTAACACCCCAGACGGTCGTCGTGCTGGCGCACCGTTCGGACCGGGTGCTAACCCGATGCACGGTCGTGACCAGAAAGGTGCTGTAGCTTCTCTGACTTCCGTTGCTAAACTGCCGTTCGCTTACGCTAAAGATGGTATCTCTTACACCTTCTCTATCGTTCCGAACGCACTGGGTAAAGACGACGAAGTTCGTAAGACCAACCTGGCTGGTCTGATGGATGGTTACTTCCACCACGAAGCGTCCATCGAAGGTGGTCAGCACCTGAACGTAAACGTGATGAACCGTGAAATGCTGCTCGACGCAATGGAAAACCCGGAAAAATATCCGCAGTTGACCATCCGTGTATCTGGCTACGCAGTACGTTTCAACTCGCTGACTAAAGAACAGCAGCAGGACGTTATTACTCGTACCTTCACTCAATCTATGTAATTAGATTTGACTGAAATCGTACTGTAAAAAGCGTACAATAAAGGCTCCACGAAAGTGGGGCCTTTTTTAGCAAGAGAGCCTTTTTTGTCAGCTATCTATACTTTAAGGTGACTGCCAAAACAGACTCGACGTAGCCTTCGAGCTGCGCACCAACACGGCCTCAGATGGGCCACATCTGGAGAAACACCGCAATGTCAGTTATTGGTCGCATTCACTCCTTTGAATCCTGTGGAACCGTAGACGGCCCGGGTATTCGCTTTATCACCTTTTTCCAGGGCTGCCTGATGCGCTGCCTGTATTGTCATAACCGCGACACCTGGGACACGCATGGCGGTAAAGAAGTTACCGTTGAAGATTTAATGAAAGAGGTGGTGACCTATCGCCACTTTATGAACGCTTCAGGTGGCGGCGTTACCGCATCTGGCGGCGAAGCAATTCTGCAAGCTGAGTTTGTTCGTGACTGGTTCCACGCCTGCAAAAAAGAAGGCATTCATACCTGTCTGGACACCAACGGTTTTGTTCGTCGTTACGATCCGGTGATTGATGAACTGCTGGAAGTAACCGACCTGGTAATGCTTGATCTCAAACAAATGAACGACGAGATCCACCAAAATCTGGTAGGCGTTTCCAACCACCGAACGCTGGAGTTTGCCAAATATCTGGCGAACAAAAATGTGAAAGTCTGGATCCGTTATGTCGTAGTACCTGGCTGGTCTGACGACGACGATTCCGCCCACCGTCTTGGTGAATTTACCCGTGATATGGGTAACGTCGAAAAAATCGAACTCCTCCCCTACCATGAGCTGGGCAAACACAAATGGGTGGCGATGGGCGAAGAGTACAAACTCGATGGCGTGAAACCACCGAAGAAAGAGACCATGGAGCGCGTGAAAGGCATTCTTGAGCAGTATGGTCATAAAGTGATGTTCTAAAACATCACGTGCAGGTTGAATTTCGCCCTGCAATTTTGGCTCCCCTCCTGTTAGTGATAATCAGTAAGCCAGCGTTAGGAGCATTCTCAACGCTGGCTTGCTCGACTTAATTTCCGCGTCGTAATCTTCTGATTCTAGCTCGTTACCAGTCGGCGTAAGGTATCAGCGGCTGCAGCGGTAAATCCATGTCGCCCTGCCATCCGGCGGCGGAATACCGCACATAGAGCAGGAAATGACTGGGCGCATAATCTTTCGCCTGCTGGATATCGATTGCCGTACCGACAAACCAGTTGGATGTGACGCGGCGTTCAAGTAATGCCCGCGCCGTGTAGCCAAAGCCCTGACTGCTGCCACCGTCGTTGGTCTGGCCGGCTGCATCGTCTTTCCAGTCAGTCGGGATCAGGT
>NZ_PTSN01000069.1:0-1647 GCF_002965865.1 Escherichia sp. MOD1-EC6098 | reverse complement strand
AGCGTGTCCGGTGTCCATGAGGCTTATTTTTGGCTGTTTTCGTCCTCCGGCGTCGTCTTTCCGGCTCCTCCTGGTGGCCAGAAGCAGCACCGTTACAGTGCCTGCCTCACAGTGCTGGATCCAGCACCGCAGCACCGTAAGCAGCACTCCTCCCATAAAATCAGGCACTGTAAGCAGCACCGTAAAGGGAAAATCCAGCCACAATCCAGCACCATAACAGGCACCGTTACAGTGCCTGTTGTTGATTAACGCCATGATTAATAAGGATTAGCACTGTAACAGTGCCGGTTACAGTGCCTGATCCAGCCACAATCCGGCACCGTTGCGGTGCTGCGTATGGCGGAAAAAGGTAAATTTTGCCACCTGAAATAATTTTAACACACTGATTCTAAAGATAAATCATGCAAAACGCAGTTTTGCGACAGGTGTGGGAAATGCAGGTCAGAGGAGAGGGGAATTTCAGGCGCGGATCCGGTCCTGGTTCGGGCTACAGGACCCTCAGAAAAAGCGAATAAATTTGCGCTGGCCGTCATGGCGTTACGCCGGGGTATCGGGGTGAAACCCTGAGCAGGGAGTAATTGTAATAGCGTCACGTGTGACGGTATTACAATTACACATCCTGTCCTGTGACAGGCAGCCGGATACGGTCGTCCAGGTGGCAACAGTACGGCAGGGGGTACAACTGTACCCCGTCACATCCGCAAAAGATTTACGGCACAAAACAGGAGCGACGCAACAACTGCCGTACATCTGCCGGTAACACGACCCCATGAACGGGACTGGACAGGAGGTTTAATCGTATAACCGCGCACGCACGTTCATCCGATTAAACCTGATCAGGGCTTTACCCCGACACTCACGATGTGATGAACGGATGAACATAAAACAACCGGAAAAACGCGCACTGTCCAGGCAAAGAACGGAACACGGCATAATCACATGACGCTGAATACAGAGACAGAACGGAGAACGACAGAAGGTGAACAAACAGCAGCAAACCGCACTTAACATGGCGCGATTCATCAAAAGCCAGAGTCTGACACTGCTTGAAAAGCTGGATGCCCTCGATGCCGACGAACAGGCAACCATGTGTGAACGGCTGCACGAACTGGCGGAAGAACTGCAGAACAGCATACAGACGCACTTTGAAGCGCAGTACGGCATTGGAGTTGAACAACCATAAAGACGCTGGCGAAAGCGGTCGCGGCTTGTCCGTGAGCGTTTTCGCCAACAGACAAGCCCGGAGGGCGCGTCAGGACATGGGCTGAAGGGAACACCGACGCGTAAGCGCTCAAATCAGACTGGCGGGGAAATTCCGCTTCCTCGCCCACTCGCTCACTACGTTCGGTCGCTGGGGCTGCGGCGAGCGGTGGAGGCTCTCACATAACGGCGGACAGCTTATCCACAGAATCAGGGGATAACCGGGACAGAACATGTGGGCAAAAGAGCACGACCAAAAAAGGCCGCGGCAAAGCCGTTTTTCCATAGGCTCCGCCCCCCTGACGAGCATCACAAAAACAGACGCTCAAGTCAGAGGTGGCGAAACCCGACAGGACTATAAAGATACCAGGCGTTTCCCCCTGGAAGCTCCCTCGTGCGCTCTCCTGTTCCGACCCTGCCGCTTACCGGATACCTGTCCGCCTTTCT
>NZ_PTSN01000068.1:0-1708 GCF_002965865.1 Escherichia sp. MOD1-EC6098 | reverse complement strand
CAAAGAACGCTTCTTTAAGGTAAGGAGGTGATCCAACCGCAGGTTCCCCTACGGTTACCTTGTTACGACTTCACCCCAGTCATGAATCACAAAGTGGTAAGCGCCCTCCCGAAGGTTAAGCTACCTACTTCTTTTGCAACCCACTCCCATGGTGTGACGGGCGGTGTGTACAAGGCCCGGGAACGTATTCACCGTGGCATTCTGATCCACGATTACTAGCGATTCCGACTTCATGGAGTCGAGTTGCAGACTCCAATCCGGACTACGACGCACTTTATGAGGTCCGCTTGCTCTCGCGAGGTCGCTTCTCTTTGTATGCGCCATTGTAGCACGTGTGTAGCCCTGGTCGTAAGGGCCATGATGACTTGACGTCATCCCCACCTTCCTCCAGTTTATCACTGGCAGTCTCCTTTGAGTTCCCGGCCGGACCGCTGGCAACAAAGGATAAGGGTTGCGCTCGTTGCGGGACTTAACCCAACATTTCACAACACGAGCTGACGACAGCCATGCAGCACCTGTCTCACAGTTCCCGAAGGCACCATCCCATCTCTGGAATGTTCTGTGGATGTCAAGACCAGGTAAGGTTCTTCGCGTTGCATCGAATTAAACCACATGCTCCACCGCTTGTGCGGGCCCCCGTCAATTCATTTGAGTTTTAACCTTGCGGCCGTACTCCCCAGGCGGTCGACTTAACGCGTTAGCTCCGGAAGCCACGCCTCAAGGGCACAACCTCCAAGTCGACATCGTTTACGGCGTGGACTACCAGGGTATCTAATCCTGTTTGCTCCCCACGCTTTCGCACCTGAGCGTCAGTCTTCGTCCAGGGGGCCGCCTTCGCCACCGGTATTCCTCCAGATCTCTACGCATTTCACCGCTACACCTGGAATTCTACCCCCCTCTACGAGACTCAAGCTTGCCAGTATCAGATGCAGTTCCCAGGTTGAGCCCGGGGATTTCACATCTGACTTAACAAACCGCCTGCGTGCGCTTTACGCCCAGTAATTCCGATTAACGCTTGCACCCTCCGTATTACCGCGGCTGCTGGCACGGAGTTAGCCGGTGCTTCTTCTGCGGGTAACGTCAATGAGCAAAGGTATTAACTTTACTCCCTTCCTCCCCGCTGAAAGTACTTTACAACCCGAAGGCCTTCTTCATACACGCGGCATGGCTGCATCAGGCTTGCGCCCATTGTGCAATATTCCCCACTGCTGCCTCCCGTAGGAGTCTGGACCGTGTCTCAGTTCCAGTGTGGCTGGTCATCCTCTCAGACCAGCTAGAGATCGTCGCCTAGGTGGGCCGTTACCCCGCCTACTAGCTAATCCCATCTGGGCACATCCGATGGCAAGAGGCCCGAAGGTCCCCCTCTTTGGTCTTGCGACGTTATGCGGTATTAGCTACCGTTTCCAGTAGTTATCCCCCTCCATCGGGCAGTTTCCCAGACATTACTCACCCGTCCGCCACTCGTCAGCAAAGAAGCAAGCTTCTTTCTGTTACCGTTCGACTTGCATGTGTTAGGCCTGCCGCCAGCGTTCAATCTGAGCCATGATCAAACTCTTCAATTTAAAAGTTTGATGCTCAAAGAATTAAACTTCGTAATGAATTACGTGTTCACTCTTGAGACTTGGTATTCATTTAGCGTCTTGCGACGTTAAGAATCCGTATCTTCGAGTGCCCACACAGATTGTCTGATAAATTGTTAAAGAGCAGT
>NZ_PTSN01000067.1:0-1748 GCF_002965865.1 Escherichia sp. MOD1-EC6098 | reverse complement strand
AGTATTTGAAGACTGGGTTCAATAAGTGTGTTGTGTTCAACAGTTGAGATCACAGCCAAGAACAGAAGCAGTGCAAACAGAAGTAAAAATATCTAATATAATGCAGAATTACGTAATAGTTGTTGAAAAGCACAACACATGAGAAGATCATAACTTTATGATATCTCTAACAGAGTAGTGTTTAAAACGTAAAGATAAGGATTTATCAGTGGCTATAGTTAAAACATTTTCTCTTAAAAGCAATCCCTTCGAGCATTACACTGCTGAGAATGAGCCGGATATAAGTTTATATGCAGTAAGACCGCCTTACCTTTCAGCGATAACTGACAGAGCCAGAGCGCTAAACTCTTTCATACTTTTTGGCCAAAGAGGGGCTGGCAAAAGTGCAACACGGTTGACAGTGTTTAAAGAGGATTACTCAACAGAAGAAAAAAAACCATTCTTAGTTAACTTAACTGACTTTACTGACTTGATTGAAAAATTTAAAAAAGGGAGATTAACAGAAAGAGATATCATTTATCTAGTTGCCTATAATGTAATAGAGCAAATGTTAGGATGGATTTCTTTACTTGATGAAGACAAAAGAAAGAAAATCATATCACAATTAAGTGCCAAACAGCGAGAATTGATTTTTGCTTTATTAAAAGGATTTTATCTATCCAAGAGCGAGGGGGAGAGAGAATTAACTACTGAAAACACTTTGAAATTACTAGATAGCGCATGGTTTAAAAGAAGCCAGATATGGACAAGTCACAGGTGGGAGTCTATAAGTAAAGTTATAGCAGCAGCCATTAACACACTATCAAAAAAAACATTAGACGATGACGCCATTGATATTTCCAAGCCGGCGGAGGAATTACTTAAGAGTCTTACTGGAGAATCCGCTAATGCACCACGAGTTCTCCTTAGCCGCTTAGTTGACTTTAGTCAATCTTTTGGTTTCTCTGGCATTTGTGTCTTAATTGATAAACTTGATGAAACAACTGTTACTACTAACTCTTCGGAAGCAACAGCCCAGTTAATTTTTCCCTTACTATCAAACATACAACTACTGGAGATTAATAATTTTTCATGGATCGCATTTGTATGGGATGCGGTTCAGGATCATTTCAACAGCAAGCACAGAATAAGGCTTGATAAAATAGCCCATGCAAATATATCATGGAATAATGATGAGCTTAAGGAAATGCTAGATAAAAGGATGTCGTTCTTCTCGAATGGAAAATTAAAATTTGAAGACATACTGGATGTTAGTGGAGATAAACATAAGGTTGTTGAACAACTTATTCATATTTCTGTCAAATCTCCACGTGAGCTCATAAAGTTATGCGATATTATATTTAGGGAGCATGATGCAAATGAATTCAAAGGTGGTATTAATGAACAGTCTTTGAATTCTGGAATTGACAAATATTGTCTGGATACAATCGGCACATGGTATGAAAATGATGTTTTACAGCAGATTTATAGGCTAGGTAAAGATATCTTTGTCAACAAAGATGTTCAAAAGTTATTCAAAATAAGTGACCAAGGTGCTCGTAATAAAATTAAAGCATGGGAAGACATGCAGATTGTTAAAAAAAAGGGAACCACTCCAAGTGATGCCGGTGGTAAACCGGTAACCCTTTATGAAGTAGCAGACCCTCGTATAGTTAGAATAATAAATAAAGAGCTCGATCCTGCAGTGGGCTTTTCAGATTTAAGCGAAGAAGATTGAACAATATCACGTAATTTGTGATTTATGCACT
>NZ_PTSN01000066.1:0-1786 GCF_002965865.1 Escherichia sp. MOD1-EC6098 | reverse complement strand
CGCATCCAGTTAATAAAGCACTCATGAAATTTTACAGGACTGATACAGGATACAACTCTGGCAATAGTATCGTGAACAGGAATACCATTTTCAAATTCACCATATTGCTTCAAAAAATCGAGATGTGTTTCCCCGAAATCCTCTATATCTTCCCAACCTTCTGCACCAGAAATAACGGCACAAATAGTCAACAGTAGAATATCAGACAATTTATGTTCCACTTTCCAAGCTTGTCTGTAATCGGGGATAATAGAAATATGTTCCATTAATTTTTTTAATTCCATTTTGTTCTCCTTAATTATGTAAGGAGTATTTGATCATGTATAAGCAATGAAAAACAGCTTTAGGTAATAAGGAGTATCTCAATTATTGAACATTTAGTGCGAATTATTTAGTACAAAAAAGCTGCGTTACGTGATCTTTCCCTGAGGTGGTTAAGGGAATAAAAAGCGGGATGCAGGGTGTGCTGAAAGATAATTAAATAAAAAAGCCGGGGGAATTTGATTTTCCTCCCGGATTTTCATTATTTACATGGATTCCAAAACGAATAATCACCTATATATATTTCATTTAATTTTAAGTTTAATGGAATACTATCTATACTGTCAGCTATTTCATCAAATGGTGGTGGTAATATAAATAAAACGCCAAAATCCTCATCTATAACAATAGAGCCATTAAATATTCTTTGTCGAGAAGTGAGTTTTTTTATCTCACCAATTTCTTGACCTGCATATAATATTTTTTTGTATAACCCTTTGTAATTTTGATTACATCCAATAGAAAATATATTTCCATCAGGTTCGGTTGATATAGTTAAAGTTTCATCCAATACATAGGCAAATCTCTTACTCGCATCAGGTAGAAGATATTCCTTGCACTCAACACAATGATCAGCATACATTTCAGTAAAGTAGGAAGCTATATTTGTATTTAATAGCACATTACCCAATGAATGAAATGATTTTATTTCTGCGGAAAAATCAAACATTTTACATCCCACCATTTACTAAGACACCATCGACATAAACAGGAGAATCCTTTATTAGATCATAATTTTCAAAACCATCATGACCTATACGTCCATATACAACATCTTCACCTTTACTATTGGTTCTGTAAACCTTCCAATAATCATTTCCATGAATATTCGGTTGTTTTGCATTACCACCAGGATGATAATCTAATTTATATGTTGCACCAGATTTTGTTGTTTTCACATATTGTATATGTTGAATAGCATCAGGCCTACCAGCTTGTGGGTAGATCTTGGTCCAACCTTTAGAAGTTAAAAGAGAATCTATTTCAGCCGGAGTTTTGCCTGTTAATTTATTTACCCATCTTTGGGTTATATTATTCCTTTCCGCGAAGCCACATTTTAATCCAAGGGGATCGATCCAGCTTAACGGATTCGGTGCATATTGGTAGAGGTTTAACCCGCCTTTCAGCCCTATCGGATCCGTTACTATGAACCGCCCGACATCCGGATCATAGTACCTGTGCAGATTGTAGTGCAGCCCCGTTTCCCTGTCGAGGTACTGTCCCTGGTAACGCAGGTTCTGTTCCACCCTGCCGTGGTCCTTCTCCTGTATCGTGTTACCCCAGACCTGATACCCCGTCTCCCACACGATTTTCCCGTCACTGTCCGTCATCTCTTCTGGCGCGCCGTTCACATCTGTGTGAAAATACAGTATCCGGTTCGGTCCCTCTTTGCCCGCCTTGTCCACCCGCGCCAGCGGTTCATAACTCCCCTGGTCGCTGTAGATATACAGGCGGCTTATCCCCT
>NZ_PTSN01000065.1:0-1825 GCF_002965865.1 Escherichia sp. MOD1-EC6098 | reverse complement strand
CCGACAAACCAGTTGGATGTGACGCGGCGTTCAAGTAATGCCCGCGCCGTGTAGCCAAAGCCCTGACTGCTGCCACCGTCGTTGGTCTGGCCGGCTGCATCGTCTTTCCAGTCAGTCGGGATCAGGTTCATCAGCGGATAACGCGGCATGGTTTTGGTTCGTGAATGCGACCACGAGCCAGACGCCCCCAGCTCCCATGACCAGTTTTCCGTCCGCTCACGCCACATCACCGGTACGGCAAACGACAGGTATTCCTGCGGACTGTAGTAACCGCCCTGACCGAGTGAGTACCCACTCAGGTCTTTGTCGTAATGCCAGATCATATTGTTCAGACCAATGGTGACGCGGCGATTGTTCTGGTTGATGACTTTATAGTAATAGCCCGTCATCCAGCGCACGCGCCAGTTATCTTCAACATTTTTGCCGGTTAACTGGTCGCCGCTAAGCGATGCCCAGACGCCGTTCGCTTCACCTTTATCGTAGCTCAGGCTTAGCCCCACGCCATCAGCACGCACGCCGCCCCATTTTTTCCCGGTGTTGCCCGGGGAGTCTTTTTGCCCGCCAAAGGCCAGCAAGGAACTGGAGATGGGGCGACGATGGGCGTTAATGGTGTAACCAAGCGGCCCCACGTCGTCGCTGTAACTGATGCCGCCAACGACATCCACCACGTTGAAGCCCATCGGCGTGGTGCCGATATCCCAGCTCCAGACGTCATTGCGCCAGCCGACAGCAACGCTGGCACCGGAATCCGACTGACTGCGATTGCCGCTACAATCCTGTAACGTACAGGTGCCCCAGTTGTTATCCCATTTACCCTCAGCGTCGGCGGAGAAACTGCCAACGTTCATATTGACGAAATCACTGCGGAAGAACATTCGCCCGTCGGAATACGGCGCATCCACCTGCAACATGGTGGTGTGCGCTTTCAGATCAGAATAGCCACCAGTACCGCTCGAACCCCAGTAATCATGTTCGAGGGTGACGTTGAGATCCTGCTGACGATAGAGGTCCGCCGCATCGCTGCGCACGCCGCGTTTCAGCCAGTCGTCCTTCTCGTCATTGCGGGTCAGACGGGTAAAGGTGTCGTTATCCTGCGGACGCGTTGTCGCCACACCGGATGCGACCATTGCGTCTTTGTAGGTTTCCAGCGCCTGCTGCGGTTCCCCCGCCTGCGCTTCAAAACTCGCGCCATCGCGCAGTACCATCGCGCTTTCCATCGACGGTGGTTGAGATTTTGCCTGTGGGATCAGCCTGTTAAACGTCTGCTGCGCCGCCGCGGTATCGCCAAGCTGTGCCTGCACCAGCGCCACACGCCGTTGCGTGTTCAGCGACGCGTTATCGGTGGCGGGCAGTTTCGCCAGTTGGCTGCGCGCTGCCGCTTTGTCGCCTGCAGCAATATCCACTTCCGTCAGGCCAAGAATGGCGTCGATGTTATTCGGCTCGCGCGTCATGACATTCTGATACGCAGCGCGGGCGGCGGTGTAATCACGCCGTTGCTGCGCCCAGTCGGCCAGCGTGAGGTCAATGCGCGTGGAAGGTGGTTGCTGGCGCAGCATCGCTTCCGCTTCGGCCTCTTTGCCGCTTTCCCGCAGACTGTTAGCGGTTTCCAGCACCTGATCGCTTTGCAGCCGATTAACCAGCTCCTGAATATTGCTGTTCCACTGCGCGCGCGGCAGGCTGTTGATATGCGCCAGCGCCGCCCGCTCCTGATCGTGACCGGAGAGATACAGCCCGTAAGCGTAAACCTGCTCCGGATCGTCTGGTTTCTGCTGTGCCAGATTGCGCATCAGGGTATCGGCCTGGCTACGTTGCCCGGCCTGCCAGA
>NZ_PTSN01000064.1:0-1830 GCF_002965865.1 Escherichia sp. MOD1-EC6098 | reverse complement strand
TCGAGTAGGCAGCCTGGCGGCTGCGGCTTGTCATGGCCTGAGATTACCGTTATAAAAACAAGCAATGTCATTGTCTTTCAGGTGGTTATATGGCCCGTTCAGCTAAACCCCGAAAACGAAAACCCGCCCCTCAAAGAAGCAAACTCTCCCGCTATGTCGTGACGCTTCACGACGATGACTTCTTTGACGAAGAAGACGCAGAAGTTCTGCGCTTTGATAGTTTTGACGATGCCGTTGAATGCTGCGCAGACCTGAATATTCCGTTCTTTGTGGATGTGGGAAACAAAAAGCTGGTCTTCTGGTTTGTACGTGTTGATGACGAAGGGTATCCGGAAATAGCCCGTTGTACAGAGCGGGAGTTTGCGACCATTCTTGCCGGTATCAGCGCCGGCGGTATGTACTGCCCGGAGTGCGGCACAGTTCACTGGCCGGACGGAGTCACCCCGCTCTTCTGATGCTTCCCCGTTTTGCCGACACTTTTCAGCAGGGAAACCGCTGGCTTAACTGGCTGGAGAAACAGCCGGAAGGCTCAGTACGTCCGGTAGTCATTGAGTCTGTGACAAAAATCATGGCGTGCGGGACCACACTGATGGGCTACACGCAGTGGTGTTGTTCATCACCGGACTGTTGCCATACAAAGAAGGTCTGTTTCCGGTGTAAAAGCCGCTCCTGTCCGCACTGCGGAGTGAAGGCCGGCGCACAGTGGATACAGTATCTGCTGAGTCTGGTCCCCGACTGCCCGTGGCAGCATATTGTGTTCACGCTTCCCTGCCAGTACTGGTCCCTGGTGTTCCACAACCGGTGGTTGCTGGCAGAGATGAGTCGTATTGCTGCGGATGTGATACTGGAAATCTGCCGCCAGGCAGATGTGGAGCCGGGGATATTCACGGTAATCCACACCTGGGGGCGTGACCAACAGTGGCACCCGCACATTCACCTGTCGACAACAGCCGGAGGCGTGACGTCAGGTCACACCTGGAAAAACCTTCATTTTTACGCCCGTAAGGTGATGAGCATGTGGCGTTACCGGATAACGCGGCTACTGTCCCGGAAATACCCGGACCTGGTAATACCGGATGAGCTGGCAGTGGAAGGAAACAGCAGACGGGACTGGAATCGCTTCCTGGACACACATTACCGCCGTGGCTGGAATGCCAACGTCTCCAGGGTAATGGATAACGCCACCCACGTGGCGGTGTACTTTGGCTCTTACCTGAAAAAGCCGCCGGTGCCGATGAGCCGTCTGGAGCATTATGCCGGTCGGGATGAAATTGGCCTGCGTTACAACAGTCACCGGACAAAACGGGAAGAATACCTGGTGATGAGTGGAGATGAGTTCATGGAAAAGTTCTCCTGGCATGTGGCGGATAAAGGGTTCCGTATGGTGAGGTACTACGGTTTTCTGAGTCCGGCGAAGCGGCGCTTACTGGAAGAGGTGGTATACACCATAACGGAGACAGTGAGAAAAACGGCGAGGCAAATAACATGGAGGGGGATGTATCAGCGGTTACTGAAGGTTGACCCGCTGAAATGCGTGCTGTGCGGAGGTCAGATGCGTTTTACGGGGCTGAAGCGGGGCTACCGTCTGGCAGAGCTGGTCGGGATGCATGAGCCACTGGCGCGACAGCGGGTGTGCGGCTGAGAGCCGCATCGGGGAAGTTGCGTCCATTTTGAGGGAAATGGAGTAAAAAAACCATCAGAGATACCCAACTCCAATCAATCAATGCGTTTTAATCGACAATACAAATAATATAAGACGCGTGAGATGTCGCCCGGTGATTCGCTTTCTGGTGTTTTTTCGATCTTTCCGGGTTTTAAATTCCTATCGAT
>NZ_PTSN01000063.1:0-1925 GCF_002965865.1 Escherichia sp. MOD1-EC6098 | reverse complement strand
AGTTTCGGGAGCCGCGGTTTTGACGTTTCGCGGGAACCTGCTGCTGTATTCCCTGTGGTATGAACTTCACCCGTTTGAGAACCTTCGCCGCAAGGGGCATCACTGCCACGGCCTGACGCACCTGTCCGGGGCAGAACGCAAAATTTTTTACCGGGTTTTGGGTAAAAAATTTTGTGGGCTGTTCATTTACCCTGGACAGTCAGTGCGGCAGGTTGTGGCTGTATCAGCCCCCGGCGACAGGGACTCAAACGGGTGTGTGGCACCCGGCAGGCAATGAGCAGGGACCCGCCGCAACGACGAAGAGCGCGTGCGCGAAACGGCGTTGCGCCTCACATCCCGGCGGCCTTTTGCCGGGATGCCGGGAGCGCAGGCCACGGCGCGACAGAGGCGGCGCGACCGGAACGGTCGCTGCAAGCCCGGGGGTTTTGCGTCAGGGATGGACGCCCGTCAGGGCGGAGACAGCTTCGCTGGCTCCGTTCACGACAGCCCGCCCCGCCAGGGGGACGCCCGGGGAAGCCATAAACAGGAGAAGAACAGGAAGAACAGGAAGAACAACAACAGTAACAAGCACAGTAACCACAGAAATATAACATCAGGAAAAAACATTCCTGACACATCACAAACGGGAAGGGTAACGGGCGACGCGTCAGCGTGGCCCGCTTCCCTTCCGGCAGGCGCCAGCCTGCCAGGGGTTTTCGCGCGGACTGACAGGCAGCCTCCACCGCCTGCCCTGTATCACCTGTTTCTGCTGCCCTGAAAGATGTAGTGACCGCCGAGGAAAACCGCCTGCTGATTCGCCACAAAATCGCAGATTTCATCAACAATCTGCGCGGTGGTGAGCGGTTTCTGCCCCATTTCACGACGCCGCGCATTAATCACGGTTTTGTAATTACGCAGAATTTCGCGGGTTTCCGTGCTGATGTTCATTTTTCTTCGCCTCCTTCACAGGGGCGGCATTGCCGCCCCGTCCGTTAATCAGTCCAGTGCCGCGTAAATCGCGTTGCATTCGGGGTGAAATTCGATGTGGCTCCACAACTGCGCATCACGCATCCTGTACAGGTGTGTCAGCCCTGCATCACCACTGTCGTGGTACAGCCACAACTGACGGTTAATCACAAGAGAGGTCAGAATGATACCTGCGGCATCGGCACTCACGGTACGGTCAAACCAGTTTTCACCGTTGACCAGATGAAAACGGTCGCCATCCGGCATCATGTAACCGCCACCGTCCGGCAGGCGGATGAAGTGCCAGAATCCACCTTCATATTCCGGCATCATTTGTTTCGCCAGCGCGTATACAGACGCTTCGGCATACAGAAAATCCTGGCCAAACAGGTAAGGCAGAAAAGACAGACGGTCGCACTCTTCAACGTTCAGAGTGACAGGTTTCGCATATTGCATGATGTTTTCCTCCGTTGTTCACATATTCCGCGACACCGGGCGGTGCCGTGCCTCCATAAAAGCCGGGCGATAAGGCGGGGATGCAGGGGCGCAAGGGAAGCCGCAGCCTGACGCACACGGCTGGCGGGAGTTGAAGGGGACGGACGCGTTTTCGCGGACGGCCGGCCGGAAAATCACGGCAGACGGGAAGGAGGGACCGGGTGACCGCCGCGTTCATTTTACCCTTGCATCCCCGCCAGCCCGGCTAAGATGGAGGCACGGCACTGCCCGCACACGACACGACGGCCACAGAGTTGAAAACCCACAAGGCCATGCCCTGCATGGCCGGGTAAAACGGAGCCGGCGGCGACATCCTTTGTGCTCTGTCCGGAAACCGGAAGAAAAAAGGCGGGGATTTCCCCTGAGGAATCCCCAGAAAACAAGACAGGCATAGTGAGATGTGATCTAATTGATTGTGCTAACAATTTCAAGGGGATCACCACTATGCCTGCACGTTCATTATGCCAAAATTTCCTTAACAACAT
>NZ_PTSN01000062.1:0-2178 GCF_002965865.1 Escherichia sp. MOD1-EC6098 | reverse complement strand
TCACTGCCGGTAAGTATTGAGTACCAGTAAGCAGGAGGACAGTCCGGTGCTGAATATTATTCATCGTCTGAAGTCCGGTATGTTTCCGGCGCTGTTTTTTCTGACTTCAGCCAGTGTGCTGGCACAACCCCTGATTATTCCGCCGGGCCACTGGCAGGAGGGAATGGCTGTGGGCGTGACGGAGTTCAGCGGCACGCTGTATGTTCGCGATGTGTCCTGGCAGTGGCAGCCCCGTTCTGTGCGGATGGGGACACCAGACGCCGTGCAGGCCGGTCTGACAACGGGTAAAAGTGGGATGGTCAGTGAAAGCCGGAGAGGGCAGGATTTTTATATTCTTGGCGGACATACCACATCACTGACAACTGCCCGTCCGGGGCTGCAGCCGTCAGTGACATTACTTCAGGTGGCGCCATCATCTCCCCGTATTGCGGCCCGGGGAGAACTTGCCCGGGGACAGGTGCGTTACGGGGAAATCACGTTCACGATGCGCCATCTTCTGGCATGGCAGGACAATATCACTGCCGGTCAGGGCTGGAGCGTGGTCAGCGGAGAGGTGACGCCGGAGGCCGAAAAGCAGGTGAAACGCCAGTTATGGCAGGTGAACGGCTATGAATGGACTCCGGACTATGCCGGGTTAACCGCGCGTCCTGATGCGTTTATTTCAGGCGCTGAGTCGCTGTTGTCACAGGAGAATGGCAGCCAGCATATTGCCGGTGCCTGGGTGACATCCCTGAGTGATGTGCGGGTGAATTTCCCCGGTGCTGAGGAGCCGGTAAAACGCTGGCAGGGTAATCTGACGCCGGTGGTGGTGTATTTCTGATGGCCCGGCAACGAAAAGTGTTAATACCGATGTGGTGGGTGGTTGGTGTCTGTGTGGCAGCAACCTGTATGGCATGTCTGGTACTGACACTGGTGATGTTCTGTGCGGTACTGATGTGGTGAAGGTCGTAAGTATGAGACAAAAAATCCTTCTGACCGGAACCTGCTGGTATGAACTGACAGGGCTGTGGCACCTGTTGTCAGCACAGGGCCACAACGTTTACCGTGTACCTCCGGGGTATCCCTGTGCCCGGCATGGCTGGGACCTGATTATTGTGGCGCTGAGTGCAGAGCCTGTTACGGGCTGGGGGCGTCATCTGTCCTGGATACGTGAACTGAGGGCAGAAATGCCCGGTGAAATGCTGGTTCTGGTACCGGAAAGGCTGGAAATGCTGAAGGTGTTGCGAAATATCTGTCCGGTGTACAGCGGATGCATGCCGCTGTCGTGCCTGGAAAGAACTGTCCGCATGGCACTGAACAGAAAGACAGCCCGTACCGGTAAATTCCGCCTGACGTCCGGACAACGACAGGCACTGAAGCGTCTTTCTGAGAGAGGAAGAGACCGTCCCCTGAATCTGAAACAGAGTGAACGGGGGTTGTACTGGCATTATGCCCGGCTGGCAGAGAATGTGGGCGTCAGGGATTTCAGGATGCTGTTGATGACCGGGCTGGACCGGGAGGTTCATAAAATGGAAGACCGACAGTATGGACAGTAATTTTGTATCCGCAGACAGACTGATGCGTGCGCTCAGTAACGGGGAGTTTGAACCGTATCTCCAGCCGGTGGTTTCTGCATCCGACCTTACTGTGTCCGGTGCAGAGCTTCTGGTTCGCTGGCATATGCCGACGGGAGAAATCCTTCCGCCGGCATATTTCATTAACCGGGTGGAATCTGCCGGTCTGTTGTTGCCTGTGACGGAAAAAATCCTGAACCGTGCGGTGGCAGGGCTTTCGGAGGTTAAAGCCATGCTGCCGCGTGATTTCCGGCTTGCCGTGAATGTGACGCCGGCCCTGCTGGCTGAGCGTGAGTTCACTCAGATGTGTCTGGCGCTGGCAGGGCATGACAGCATACATCTGGTTCTGGAGCTGACGGAGCAGCAGCCGTTTAACATGGACAGACAGACCGAAGAGAAACTGAGCCGGCTGTGTGATGCCGGAGTGGCATTTGCGCTGGATGATTTCGGAACCGGATGTTCCGTACTGTCGTACCTGAAGCACTTTCCGGTCAGTTATATAAAAATGGACAGGAGCTTCACACAGGACATTCTGAGTGAAAAGACATCCCGGCATATCGTGGAAAGTGTTGTCGGGCTGGCAGGAAAGCTGGGTATTGATACGGTGGCAGAAGGTGTGGAAACA
>NZ_PTSN01000061.1:0-2258 GCF_002965865.1 Escherichia sp. MOD1-EC6098 | reverse complement strand
TTCCTTTTACAGCGAATAAATAATCACCTCCCTGTTTTTGTATCTTCTCTGCAATATCTTTCTGGCACCCCATCGCATCAGTTGTGATAATTTTTCCTTTAATATCCAACATGTTAAGAAGTTCAGGAATAGCTGTGATCTCATTGGATTTCTCATCCGTCTTGATCTGTCCGATGGCCAGACTGTGCATTGTTGAGAACGCACTAATGACATGAATCGCTCCCTTGCGGCGACTCTTGTCATAAGAGTGCCGGTGCGTTTTTCCATCAATTGCGATGATGTCTTTATCATCTGAAGAATGGCAGTCACGCATCCAGTTAATAAAGCACTCATGAAATTTTACAGGACTGATACAGGATACAACTCTGGCAATAGTATCGTGAACAGGAATACCATTTTCAAATTCACCATATTGCTTCAAAAAATCGAGATGTGCTTCACCAAAATCCTCTATATCTTCCCAACCTTCTGCACCAGAAATAACGGCACAAATAGTCAACAGTAGAATATCAGACAATTTATGTTCCCCTTTCCAGGCTTGTCTGTAATCGGGGATAATAGAAATATGTTCCATCAATTTTTTAAGTTCCATTTTGTTCTCATTAATTACGTAAGGAGTATTTGATCATGTATAAGCAATGAAAAACAGCTTTAGGTAATAAGGAATATCTCAATTATTGAACATTTAGTGCGAATTATTTAGTACAAAAAAACAGCGTTACGTGATCTTTCCCTGACTGGTCATTGCTTCCGGCAGGCGTTCAGCACCGTGTGGTAGTAATATACCGTGGTTTTCGGCGGGCGCGTGTCCTGCGGTTTAATCACCTGCAGGGTAAAACGATCCCCTCTGGCCAGCGGCTCATAGCTGTCACCGCTGAACCTCTATGACCTTACCCGGGCTGTCTTCACCGCACAGCCGCATCCCGTCCCAGAAAAAACGCCCCCTTTCCGGGGCCGGTTCCGCTTCGCCCTCATCATGCCACCGGTACAGCCGTTTCCCCGTCCGTCGCCCTAGCAGATCGTATCCATACTCCAACTCCACCTTTAGGTACTTTTCTTCTTTGCGTTCATCATCACGGACAGTTTCCCATACCGTGCCTGTCGGGTATTTTAAAATCACTTAAATTTTTTAGATATGAAAACCCCTCGAGTGATTCATTGTATCCACATTTGACAAGATCATTCCTTAATATTAGCAGTAATTTATTCCACTCACTGATAAAAATATCAATAGGTATATCCAATGAATACAAATTATCACTATCACCACTACTATCATCTAAAAATGAAACTGTAATCCACTTTGCTTTAATATTTAACATATTAGCATCTATGACAAAATCCCATATAGCTGTAAAAGTACTTGATAAAAATGAAACTGAAAAAAATTTTTTATTCCTATCCGTTAAGGCGTTTAACATTCGAATAATGTCATTATACATTTCACTAATATCACCTTTCCGATCTAAGCGCGTAATGTGTTCATTCCAATTTAAAACAATATCATGCGTATATTCAACATATATAGATTCGATTGCTTCAGATACACTTATATCCTCCTCATCCTTTTCTCCCAATACAAAGTCATCTAATACTTCTATTGAAAACATATTACCTCCAACACCCGTTCAACAAGAATAAAAAGGTCTTAAATTTAATCAGTATATATAGGCTCAGCGGTTTTCGAGTTTATTGGGAATCCGTGAAAAGTACCATCGCCATTATTACGAACGCGAATTTTATCTGGGATATCAATTGTTCCATCAGGATTAAATACAACTGACGAATGATCTGAATTTATTGGAAAATCTTTCATTTCCCCTGGCTGTAATGTAGCTGCTTTTTCGCCTGCATATTTTAAATCTCTTTTACTTCCCCATTTACCTTGAGGTAGTGGTGCCCTACCTGTTTTTCTGGCTTGATCTTCCGCTCTTTTTAGAGCGTCATTTTGCGTCCATTTTATACCATGAGCTTTACCCCTCAAATATCCATTTTCAGGTTTCAAACAACTCAAACCCAGAGGATCGATCCAACTTACTGGATTAGGCGCATAAGCATACAAGTTCAGCCCACCCGCCAGCCCTATCGGATCCGTTACTATGAACCGCCCGACATCCGGATCATAGTACCTGTGCAGATTGTAGTGCAGCCCCGTTTCCCTGTCGAGGTACTGCCCCTGGTAACGCAGGTTCTGTTCCACCCTGCCGTGGTCCTTCTCCTGTATCGTGTTACCCCAGACCTGATACCCCGTCTCCCAC
>NZ_PTSN01000060.1:0-2393 GCF_002965865.1 Escherichia sp. MOD1-EC6098 | reverse complement strand
TTTGGCGTCAGGGATGGAAGCCCGCCAGGGCGGAGACAGCTTCGCTGGCTCCGTTCACGACAGCCCGCCCCGCCAGGGGGACGCCCGGAAAAGGCATAAGCAGGAGAACAACAAAACAGACAGTAATCAGAGCATCAGAAAAAAGAAGAACAGTAGCAGTAGCAGTAGCAGGAACAACAACATCATCAGTAACAGACAAATGACAGGTCTGAAAAGACAGAAGCCCACAGCAGAACGTCCGCGTAATGGAAGGGGCGGCGCGTCAGCGCGGCCCCTTTCAGCGCCACCGGCGCGCGGTCTTTTCCCGGCGCGGGCAGACAGGCATTTATCCTCCCGCCTGCCCGGCGTCATCAGGCTCGCAGACGAATAATCATCGTCGGAACACGGGTATAAGCAAACGTACCGCGTGGCAGCTCCTCGCGGACGTCAGAAAACGGTAACAGCTTCTCCTGCTGGCGCGGCCCGTTCAGACAGACGGCAACCAGCACGCCCCCCGGACGCAACAGGGAAAAAGCCCGCAGGATATGCCGGATATCCTGCCCGTGACTGAACGGCGGATTCATGATAATCCGGCTGTAATACTGCACCGGCTGCCATTCCATGAAGTCGCAACACTGTACCCTGACACCGTTAAAATTGTCCCGCAGATACCGGACCAGCCCGCTGTTAATCTCCACCGCATCACACATGGCCCCCGGTGCGGTATCCCGAATCGCCCGCAGTATGGCCCCGGTGCCGGCAGAGGGTTCCAGAATGTGATCACGGTTGCTGATCTCCGCCAGCGTCACCAGGCGATCACAGACCGGGGCAGGAGTCACAAAAAGCTGAGATTCAGCCCGGATTTCAGCAACCGGCGCGGCGTTATCCAGCCTTGCGCGCATCAGCCGGATACGTTCTTTTAACTGACTGTGCATGTCATTATCTCCGTCATCCCCCGGGGATTTCCCGGGGGGATATACCTTATTTCTGTGGGATTTCCGTAATTTTCATGTCGGTGATATACACATTCACCAGGCGGAAATTGTTGTCCATTGTGCGGCGGTAACGATATGCCCCGTGCTCTTCTGCCTCTGCCACACTGCGCACGGCCTTACAGTCCCGGGGCAGGGCGGCCCACTGTGCCTTTGTCATTTCCCGGAAACCTTCCCCCGGATAGTTGACTACCGGTGGACGCTTCGCGGTCTGTCTGGCGACGGCAGCCTCTTCTGCCGATGGCGCTTTGTAGTCCGTGATGCGATCGGGCGTCACTTTCATCGTGCCGCTGTACCCGAGAAAACTGTAATTCGGCGTTGTGACTGAACTCACCGCCCCGTTGCTTTTGTTCACGCGAATGATGGTCAGCCACTCGCCCCGGCTGCAAATCTGCCCGCCCGGCTCAAAATCCTGTGTCCGGGTAACCACACCACCGCTTTCGTCCAGCATGGCACGCTCATAGATCAGGCGGTTCTGATAGTGGTTAACCCAGCGTTGTTGACGCTGAATCTGCCGTTCATGACAGCGGATCGCAATTTCGCGGGCCTGCTCCGTGGTGATGATGTCATCATCCAGGGCCGACCATAACGATCGACTTCCTTCATACTGGCTTTTTTCTGCCGGACGCGGGTACTTATCCAGCGGGAAACAGGCGCTGATATGGTCATGACTGCTGATGAGTTTTGCCATATTCAGATCCAGCGATTCAGCCTGCCACATCGTCAGATATTTCTGCGACTGCGCGATGGTCTTTTCAGCCTTTCGCAAATCAGCTTCGATTTTTTTGATACGACGCCAGCGAACATCCGGACGTTCTTTATACTTCGCGTGAAGCCGTGCCGACCGCGCCCGCTCTTCCCAGTATTCCGCACGTTCAAAGAGCATCACGGCACGTTTCATGCCGTTTTCAATACGCTGCGCATCACGACGGGCGCGGCGTTCGCTGTGATGCCCCACAAGAATGGGCTGACCGGGCGGGATCATCGCGGCCAGTCTTTCCACTTCATCAAGTGCCTGTGCGGATTCACTGGCCCGCTTTCCGCTGTATCCGGTAAACCGCTCCGCCCGAGCTTCCTGACGTTCAGCGAGCGTGCTGTCTTCATCCTCAATCTCTCCGGCAAGTGAGAGGAGCACATCTTCCCGGTCCGGTGTCCAGGCTGGCGCGACAAACAGCGCCTGTTTTGGTGCCCAGCGAAAACCAGCATCATGCACTTTTTTATACGTCTCCGGGTCAAGACGTGACGCGGCATACAGGCGCAGTTTGTTGTCATCCGGTGAGTAGGTCGCGCGGTACATCTGCACAGGGCTGGCGGCTTCCGGGGCGGTCATGGTGATTGCTGCTAATGTCATAAAATGTTCTCCTTCCGTCTGTTGCCGCCCCTCGCGGGGCGGCTCACCTCATCAGTTAAAAGCGCGTTTCA
>NZ_PTSN01000005.1:0-223124 GCF_002965865.1 Escherichia sp. MOD1-EC6098 | reverse complement strand
CCCCCTCCACCACCTGTGGTTGCTAAACGCGTTGAAACACCTACGGTTGTCGCACCGCGCGTAAGTGAACCTGCGCGCAATCCGTTTAAAACTGAAAGCAACCGCACAACAGGTGTCATCAGCAGCAATACGGTAACGCGTCCGGCAGCGCGCGCGACGGCTAACACTGGCGATAAAATTGTCATCGCCATTGATGCCGGGCACGGCGGTCAGGACCCAGGCGCTATCGGCCCTGGCGGTACGCGGGAGAAAAATGTCACCATCGCCATCGCGCGTAAATTGCGTACTTTGCTCAATGCCGATCCGATGTTTAAGGGGGTTTTAACCCGTGACGGGGATTACTTTATTTCGGTGATGGGGCGTAGTGACGTCGCACGTAAGCAAAACGCCAATTTCCTCGTGTCGATTCACGCCGATGCCGCACCGAACCGCAGTGCCACCGGCGCTTCTGTATGGGTGCTCTCGAACCGTCGCGCAAACAGTGAAATGGCAAGCTGGCTGGAACAGCACGAGAAACAGTCAGAGTTGCTGGGCGGTGCTGGTGATGTGCTGGCAAACAGCCAGTCGGATCCGTACTTAAGCCAGGCAGTGCTGGATTTACAGTTCGGTCATTCCCAGCGGGTAGGGTATGATGTGGCGACCAGTATGATCAGCCAGTTACAACGCATTGGCGAAATTCATAAACGTCGACCAGAACACGCCAGCCTTGGCGTTCTGCGTTCGCCGGATATCCCGTCAGTACTGGTCGAAACCGGTTTTATCAGCAATAACAGCGAAGAGCGTTTGCTGGCGAGCGACGATTATCAACAGCAGTTGGCAGAAGCCATTTACAACGGCCTGCGCAATTATTTCCTTGCGCATCCGATGCAGTCTGCGCCTCAGGGCGCAACTGCGCAGACAGCCAGTACTGCCACGACGTCAGATCGCACGCTGCCAAACTAAGGATTATTGATGCCAATTCAGGTCTTACCGCCACAACTGGCGAACCAGATTGCCGCAGGTGAGGTGGTCGAGCGACCTGCGTCGGTAGTCAAAGAACTGGTGGAAAACAGCCTCGATGCGGGGGCGACGCGCATTGATATTGATATCGAACGTGGTGGGGCGAAACTTATCCGCATTCGTGATAACGGCTGCGGTATCAAAAAAGATGAACTGGCGCTGGCGCTGGCGCGTCATGCCACCAGTAAAATCGCCTCTCTGGACGATCTCGAAGCCATTATCAGCCTGGGCTTTCGCGGTGAGGCGTTGGCGAGTATCAGTTCGGTTTCCCGCCTGACACTCACTTCGCGCACCGCGGAACAGCAGGAAGCCTGGCTGGCTTATGCCGAAGGGCGTGATATGGATGTGACGGTTAAACCTGCTGCCCATCCGGTGGGAACGACGCTGGAAGTGTTGGATCTGTTCTACAACACCCCGGCGCGGCGCAAATTCATGCGCACCGAGAAAACGGAATTTAACCATATTGATGAGATTATCCGGCGTATTGCACTGGCGCGTTTCGATGTGACCATCAACCTGTCACATAACGGCAAAATCATGCGCCAGTACCGCGCGGTGCCGGAAGGCGGGCAAAAAGAGCGCCGTTTAGGGGCGATTTGTGGCACCGCTTTTCTCGAACATGCGCTGGCGATTGAATGGCAGCACGGTGACCTCACGCTGCACGGCTGGGTCGTAGATCCGACTCATACCACGCCCGCGCTGGCAGAAATTCAGTATTGCTACGTGAATGGGCGCATGATGCGCGATCGCCTGATCAATCACGCGATTCGCCAGGCCTGCGAAGATAAACTGGGGGCCGACCAACAACCGGCGTTTGTGTTGTATCTTGAGATCGACCCGCATCAGGTGGATGTTAACGTGCACCCTGCCAAACACGAAGTGCGTTTTCATCAGTCGCGCCTGGTGCATGATTTTATCTATCAGGGCGTGTTAAGCGTGCTGCAACAGCAACTGGAAACGCCTTTGCCGTTGGAGGGTAACGCTCAGCCAGCACCGCGTCCTGTACCAGAAAACCGCGTGGCAGCAGGGCGTAATCATTTCGCTGAACCGGCAGTTCGTGAGCCAGCAGCCCAGCGCTACTCTCCTGCTCCAGCAACAGGCAGCCGCCAGGCCGCTCCGTGGCCGAACGCACAGCCAGGCTACCAGAAACAGCAAGGCGAAGTGTATCGCCAGCTTTTGCAAACGCCTGCGCCAATGCACAAACCAAAAGCGTCAGAACCGCAGGAACTTACGCTGGCAGCGAATGGTCAAAGCTTTGGTCGGGTGCTGACTATCGTCCATTCTGACTGTGCGCTGCTGGAACGCGACGGCAAAATTTCACTTTTAGCCCTGCCGGTAGCGGAACGCTGGTTGCGTCAGGTGCAACTGACACCGGGTGAATCGCCAGTTTGCGCCCAGCCGTTGCTTATTCCGTTGCGGCTAAAAGTCTCTGGCGAAGAAAAATCGGCATTAGAAAAAGCGCAGTCTGCACTGGCAGAGTTAGGCATTGAATATCAGTCCGATGCGCAGCATGTGACCATCAGGGCCGTGCCTTTACCCTTACGCCAACAAAATTTACAAATCTTGATTCCTGAACTGATAGGCTACCTGGCAAAGCAGTCCGTATTCGAACATGGCAATATTGCGCAGTGGATTGCACGAAATCTGACGAGCGAACATGCACAGTGGTCAATGGCACAAGCCATTACCCTACTGGCGGACGTAGAACGGTTATGTCCTCAGCTTGTGAAAACGCCGCCGGGTGGTCTGTTACAATCTGTTGATTTACATCCGGCGATAAAAGCCCTGAAAGATGAGTGATATCAGTAAGGCGAGCCTGCCTAAGGCAATTTTTTTGATGGGGCCAACGGCCTCCGGTAAAACGGCGCTGGCTATTGAGCTGCGTAAAATTTTACCAGTAGAGTTGATAAGCGTTGATTCTGCCCTTATTTACAAAGGGATGGATATCGGGACGGCGAAGCCGAACGCTGAAGAGTTACTCGCCGCGCCGCACCGATTGCTGGATATTCGCGATCCGTCGCAGGCTTATTCGGCTGCTGATTTTCGCCGCGATGCGCTGGCAGAAATGGCCGATATCACCGCGGCGGGGCGGATCCCGCTGTTGGTAGGCGGTACGATGTTGTATTTCAAGGCGTTACTGGAAGGGTTGTCGCCGCTACCGTCGGCGGACCCGGAAGTACGGGCCAGAATTGAGCAACAGGCGGCAGAGCAAGGTTGGGAGTCATGGCACCGTCAACTTCAGGAGATCGATCCGGTTGCGGCAGCAAGGATTCATCCAAATGATCCACAAAGGCTTTCCCGGGCACTGGAAGTTTTTTTCATTTCGGGTAAAACTTTAACGGAACTGACGCAAACGTCAGGAGACGCTCTACCGTATCAGGTGCATCAGTTCGCCATCGCCCCGGCGAGCCGTGAACTGCTCCATCAACGAATTGAGCAGCGTTTTCATCAGATGTTGGCTTCAGGTTTTGAAGCAGAAGTCCGGGCGCTTTTTGCCCGAGGAGATTTGCATACGGATTTGCCTTCCATTCGTTGCGTGGGTTATCGCCAGATGTGGTCTTACCTTGAAGGCGAAATCTCATACGATGAAATGGTTTATCGAGGTGTTTGCGCCACGAGACAGTTGGCGAAGCGGCAAATAACCTGGCTGCGTGGTTGGGAAGGGGTTCACTGGCTTGACAGTGAAAAACCAGAACAGGCGCGTGACGAAGTATTACAGGTTGTTGGTGCTATCGCAGGCTGAATGTGTACAATTGAGACGTATCGTGCGCAATTTTTTCAGAATCGAAAGGTTCAAAGTACAAATAAGCATATAAGGAAAAGAGAGAATGGCTAAGGGGCAATCTTTACAAGATCCGTTCCTGAACGCACTGCGTCGGGAACGTGTTCCAGTTTCTATTTATTTGGTGAATGGTATTAAGCTGCAAGGACAAATCGAGTCTTTTGATCAGTTCGTGATCCTGTTGAAAAACACGGTCAGCCAGATGGTTTATAAGCACGCGATTTCTACTGTTGTCCCGTCTCGCCCGGTTTCTCATCACAGTAACAACGCCGGTGGCAGTACCAGCAGTAACTACCATCATGGTAGCAGCGCGCAGAATACTTCCGCGCAACAGGACAGCGAAGAAACCGAATAAGGTTTTGGGCTGTTTTTTTACACGGGGAGCCAGCGATCCTGCGTTCCCCGCTGATCTATTTAGAGGGTTATACGCTTGTTTGACCGTTATGATGCTGGTGAGCAGGCGGTGCTGGTACACATCTATTTTACGCAAGACAAAGATATGGAAGACCTCCAGGAGTTTGAATCTCTGGTCTCTTCCGCCGGTGTCGAAGCATTGCAGGTGATTACCGGTAGCCGTAAAGCGCCGCACCCAAAGTATTTTGTTGGTGAAGGTAAAGCCGTTGAAATTGCGGAAGCCGTAAAAGCGACGGGTGCTTCGGTCGTTCTTTTTGACCATGCACTGAGTCCGGCGCAGGAGCGTAACCTGGAGCGTTTGTGCGAATGTCGTGTTATCGACCGCACTGGTCTTATTTTAGATATTTTCGCCCAACGTGCACGTACTCATGAGGGTAAGTTGCAGGTTGAGCTGGCGCAGTTGCGCCATCTGGCCACGCGCCTGGTGCGTGGTTGGACCCACCTTGAAAGACAGAAAGGCGGGATCGGTTTGCGTGGGCCGGGCGAAACCCAGCTCGAAACCGACCGTCGTTTGTTGCGTAATCGCATTGTGCAGATACAGTCGCGCCTGGAAAAAGTTGAAAAGCAGCGTGAGCAGGGGCGGCAATCGCGCATCAAAGCCGACGTTCCTACAGTTTCGCTGGTGGGATATACCAACGCCGGTAAATCTACCCTTTTCAATCGCATCACCGAAGCACGGGTTTATGCGGCAGACCAGTTGTTTGCCACCCTCGACCCTACGTTGCGGCGTATTGACGTCGCGGATGTCGGTGAAACCGTACTGGCGGATACCGTAGGGTTCATTCGCCACTTGCCGCACGATCTGGTGGCGGCGTTTAAAGCCACGTTGCAAGAGACGCGGCAAGCCACATTGCTGCTGCACGTCATTGATGCGGCAGATGTGCGCGTACAGGAGAACATCGAAGCGGTGAATACGGTTCTTGAAGAGATCGATGCTCACGAGATCCCAACCCTGCTGGTGATGAACAAGATCGATATGCTGGACGATTTCGAACCGCGTATTGATCGAGATGAAGAGAACAAACCGATTCGTGTCTGGCTTTCCGCGCAGACCGGAGCGGGGATACCACAGCTTTTTCAGGCTTTGACGGAGCGGCTTTCCGGTGAGGTGGCGCAGCATACATTGCGTTTGCCGCCGCAGGAAGGGCGTCTGAGAAGCCGTTTTTATCAGCTTCAGGCAATAGAAAAAGAGTGGATGGAGGAGGACGGCAGCGTAAGTCTGCAAGTTCGTATGCCGATCATTGACTGGCGTCGCCTCTGTAAACAAGAACCGGCGTTGATCGATTACCTGATCTAACCGGCAAAGCGTCTGAAGCGTGGAGTCATATCCTCTGGCGTCGAAAGACAACAGGGATCACCGCATAACAAATATGGAGCACAAACATGGCGTGGAATCAGCCCGGTAATAACGGACAAGACCGCGACCCGTGGGGAAGCAGCAAACCTGGCGGCAACTCTGAGGGAAATGGAAACAAAGGCGGTCGTGATCAAGGGCCACCTGATTTAGATGATATCTTCCGCAAACTGAGCAAAAAGCTCGGTGGACTGGGCGGCGGCAAAGGCACTGGGTCTGGCGGTGGTAGTTCATCGCAAGGTCCGCGCCCGCAGCTTGGCGGTCGTGTCGTTACCATCGCAGCGGCAGCGATTGTCATTATCTGGGCGGCCAGTGGTTTCTACACCATTAAAGAAGCCGAACGTGGCGTGGTAACACGCTTTGGTAAATTCAGCCATCTGGTTGAGCCGGGTCTGAACTGGAAACCGACGTTTATCGACGAAGTCAAACCGGTGAACGTAGAAGCCGTGCGTGAACTGGCTGCTTCCGGTGTGATGCTGACGTCGGACGAAAACGTGGTGCGCGTTGAGATGAACGTGCAGTACCGCGTAACCAATCCGGAAAAATACCTGTATAGCGTGACCAGCCCGGATGACAGTCTGCGTCAGGCTACCGACAGCGCCCTGCGTGGAGTTATCGGTAAATACACCATGGACCGCATTCTGACGGAAGGTCGTACTGTGATTCGTAGCGATACCCAGCGCGAACTGGAAGAGACGATTCGTCCGTATGACATGGGTATCACGCTGCTGGACGTCAACTTCCAGGCCGCTCGTCCGCCGGAAGAAGTAAAAGCCGCGTTTGACGATGCGATTGCTGCGCGTGAAAACGAACAGCAATACATTCGTGAAGCAGAGGCGTATACCAACGAAGTTCAGCCGCGTGCGAACGGTCAGGCGCAACGTATCCTCGAAGAGGCGCGTGCGTACAAGGCTCAGACTATCCTGGAAGCCCAGGGTGAAGTGGCGCGCTTTGCTAAACTTCTGCCGGAATATAAAGCCGCGCCGGAAATTACTCGCGAGCGTCTGTATATCGAGACGATGGAAAAAGTGTTGGGTAACACCCGCAAAGTGCTGGTTAACGATAAAGGTGGCAACCTGATGGTTCTGCCGTTAGACCAGATGCTGAAAGGCGGCAACGCGCCTGCGGCGAAGAGCGACAACGGTGCCAGCAACTTGCTGCGTCTGCCGCCAGCCTCTTCCTCCACAACCAGTGGAGCAAGCAACACGTCGTCCACCAGTCAGGGCGATATTATGGACCAACGCCGCGCCAACGCGCAGCGTAACGACTACCAGCGTCAGGGGGAATAACGATGCGTAAGTCAGTTATCGCGATTATCATCATCGTGCTGGTAGTGCTTTACATGTCTGTCTTTGTCGTCAAAGAAGGTGAGCGCGGTATTACGCTGCGTTTTGGTAAGGTACTGCGTGACGATGACAACAAACCTCTGGTTTATGAACCGGGTCTGCATTTCAAGATACCGTTCATTGAAACGGTGAAAATGCTCGACGCGCGTATTCAGACCATGGACAACCAGGCAGACCGCTTTGTGACCAAAGAGAAGAAAGACCTGATCGTCGACTCTTACATCAAATGGCGCATCAGCGATTTCAGCCGTTACTACCTGGCAACGGGCGGCGGCGATATTTCGCAAGCAGAAGTGCTGCTGAAACGTAAGTTCTCTGACCGTCTGCGTTCTGAAATTGGTCGTCTGGATGTGAAAGACATCGTCACTGATTCTCGTGGTCGCCTGACCCTGGAAGTGCGTGACGCGCTGAACTCCGGTTCTGCGGGTACAGAAGATGAAGTTACTACCCCTGCGGCAGATAACGCCATTGCTGAAGCGGCAGAGCGCGTGACGGCTGAGACGAAGGGCAAAGTTCCGGTCATCAACCCGAACAGTATGGCGGCGCTGGGTATTGAAGTTGTCGATGTGCGTATTAAGCAGATCAACCTGCCGACCGAAGTGTCTGAAGCGATCTACAACCGTATGCGCGCCGAGCGTGAAGCGGTAGCACGTCGTCATCGTTCGCAAGGTCAGGAAGAAGCAGAAAAACTGCGTGCGACTGCTGACTATGAAGTCACCAGAACGCTGGCAGAAGCAGAGCGTCAGGGCCGTATCATGCGCGGTGAAGGCGATGCTGAAGCTGCCAAGCTGTTTGCAGACGCATTCAGCAAGGATCCAGACTTCTATGCGTTCATTCGTAGCCTGCGTGCTTATGAGAACAGTTTCTCTGGCAATCAGGACGTGATGGTCATGAGCCCGGACAGCGATTTCTTCCGCTACATGAAGACGCCGAGCTCCACGACGCGTTAAGATAACGACCGCGGTACAGGTAAATAAAGCCACCGCATCCTCAGGGATGTCGGTGGTTTTCTTTTTCTATAAGGATAATGAATGAATTCGACAATCTGGCTGGCGCTTGCTCTGGTTTTGGTGCTGGAAGGTTTAGGGCCGATGCTTTACCCACAGGCGTGGAAGAAGATGATCTCCGCGATGACCAATTTACCCGATAATATTTTACGCCGTTTTGGCGGTGGACTTGTGGTTGCGGGCGTTGTGGTCTACTACATGTTGAGGAAAACGATTGGCTGAGCAAAAAATAGACTGACTAAGGTCATTTTTGGATGCAAAAAGTGCTGTAACTCTGAAAAAGCGATGGTAGAATCCATTTTTAAGCAAACGGTGATTTTGAAAAATGGGTAACAACGTCGTCGTACTGGGCACCCAATGGGGTGACGAAGGTAAAGGTAAGATCGTCGATCTTCTGACTGAACGGGCTAAATATGTTGTACGCTACCAGGGCGGTCACAACGCAGGCCATACTCTCGTAATCAACGGTGAAAAAACCGTTCTCCATCTTATTCCATCAGGTATTCTTCGCGAGAATGTAACCAGCATCATCGGTAACGGTGTTGTGCTGTCTCCGGCTGCGCTGATGAAAGAGATGAAAGAACTGGAAGACCGTGGCATCCCCGTTCGTGAGCGTCTGCTGTTGTCTGAAGCATGTCCGCTGATCCTTGATTATCACGTGGCGCTGGATAACGCACGTGAGAAAGCGCGTGGTGCGAAAGCGATCGGCACCACGGGTCGTGGTATCGGGCCGGCCTACGAAGATAAAGTAGCACGTCGCGGTTTGCGTGTTGGCGACCTTTTCGACAAAGAAACCTTCGCTGAAAAACTGAAAGAAGTGATGGAATATCACAACTTCCAGTTGGTTAACTACTACAAAGTTGAAGCGGTTGATTACCAGAAAGTTCTGGATGATGTGATGGCGGTTGCTGACATCCTGACTTCTATGGTGGTTGACGTTTCTGACCTGCTCGACCAGGCGCGTCAACGTGGCGATTTCGTCATGTTCGAAGGTGCGCAGGGTACGCTGCTGGATATCGACCACGGTACTTATCCGTACGTAACTTCTTCCAACACCACTGCGGGTGGCGTGGCGACCGGTTCCGGCCTGGGGCCGCGTTATGTTGATTACGTTCTGGGTATCCTCAAAGCTTACTCCACTCGCGTTGGCGCAGGTCCGTTCCCGACTGAACTGTTTGATGAAACCGGCGAGTTCCTCTGCAAGCAGGGTAACGAATTTGGCGCGACAACGGGTCGTCGCCGTCGTACCGGCTGGTTGGACACCGTTGCTGTTCGTCGTGCGGTACAGTTGAACTCTCTGTCTGGCTTCTGCCTGACCAAACTGGACGTTCTGGACGGCCTGAAAGAGGTGAAACTCTGCGTGGCCTACCGTATGCCGGATGGTCGCGAAGTGACCACCACTCCGCTGGCAGCAGATGACTGGAAAGGCGTTGAGCCGATTTACGAAACCATGCCGGGCTGGTCTGAATCCACCTTCGGCGTGAAAGATCGTAGCGGTCTGCCGCAGGCAGCGCTGAACTACATCAAGCGTATTGAAGAGCTGACCGGTGTGCCGATCGATATCATCTCTACTGGTCCGGATCGTACTGAAACCATGATTCTGCGCGACCCGTTCGACGCGTAATTCTGGTACGCCCGGCAGATCTTTTGCCTGCCGGGCTAGCAGTGTGATACATTACTGTGTCGGGTAAGCCATTACGCTATCCGACACAGTGTTAAATCCTCGCTTTTTTCCTTCCCCAAACTGAAATAAATTAGCGACACAGCTTGTGGCTGGTTTATCATCAATGTAAATGTATTTTTTCCCGCTTTCCCTTTTTTGAGGTTGATGTGCAGTTAACGAGTTTCACTGATTACGGATTACGCGCGCTGATCTACATGGCATCATTGCCAGAAGGGCGGATGACCAGCATTTCTGAAGTGACTGACGTCTACGGCGTTTCCCGTAATCATATGGTCAAAATAATCAATCAACTTAGTCGTGCCGGCTACGTGACTGCTGTTCGTGGAAAAAATGGCGGCATTCGCCTGGGTAAACCGGCGAGTGCTATACGTATTGGTGATGTGGTGCGCGAGTTGGAACCCTTATCGTTGGTGAATTGCAGCAGTGAGTTTTGCCACATCACACCTGCCTGTCGGTTGAAACAGGCACTTTCAAAGGCCGTGCAAAGTTTTCTTACGGAACTGGATAACTACACGCTTGCCGATTTGGTTGAAGAGAATCAACCGCTTTATAAATTATTGCTGGTGGAGTGACGAAAATCTTCATCAGAGATGACAACGGAGGAACCGAGATGTCACAAGATCCTTTCCAGGAACGCGAAGCTGAAAAATACGCGAATCCCATCCCTAGTCGGGAATTTATCCTCGAACATTTAACCAAACGTGAAAAACCGGCCAGCCGTGATGAGCTGGCGGTAGAGCTGCACATTGAAGGCGAAGAGCAGCTTGAAGGCCTGCGTCGTCGCCTGCGCGCGATGGAGCGCGACGGTCAACTGGTCTTCACTCGCCGTCAGTGCTATGCGCTGCCGGAACGTCTCGATCTGGTGAAAGGTACTGTTATTGGCCACCGTGATGGCTACGGCTTTCTGCGGGTTGAAGGGCGTAAAGATGATTTGTATCTTTCCAGCGAGCAGATGAAAACCTGCATTCATGGCGATCAGGTTCTGGCGCAACCGCTTGGTGCTGACCGTAAAGGCCGCCGTGAAGCGCGTATTGTCCGCGTACTGGTGCCAAAAACGAGCCAGATTGTGGGTCGTTACTTTACCGAAGCGGGCGTCGGCTTTGTGGTTCCTGACGACAGCCGTTTGAGCTTCGATATCTTAATCCCACCTGATCAGATCATGGGCGCACGCATGGGCTTTGTCGTTGTTGTCGAACTGACTCAACGCCCGACACGTCGTACCAAAGCGGTGGGTAAAATCGTCGAAGTACTTGGCGACAATATGGGCACCGGCATGGCGGTTGATATCGCCCTGCGCACCCATGAAATTCCGTACATCTGGCCGCAGGCTGTTGAGCAACAGGTTGCCGGGCTGAAAGAAGAAGTGCCGGAAGAGGCAAAAGCAGGCCGTGTCGATCTGCGTGATTTACCGTTGGTCACCATTGATGGCGAAGACGCCCGTGACTTTGACGATGCGGTTTACTGCGAGAAGAAACGCGGCGGTGGCTGGCGTTTATGGGTCGCAATTGCCGACGTCAGTTACTATGTGCGTCCACCAACACCGCTGGACAGAGAAGCACGTAACCGCGGTACGTCGGTCTACTTCCCGTCGCAGGTTATCCCGATGCTGCCGGAAGTACTCTCTAACGGCCTGTGCTCGCTCAATCCGCAGGTAGACCGCCTGTGTATGGTGTGCGAGATGACCATTTCGTCGAAAGGTCGCCTGACCGGCTATAAATTCTACGAAGCGGTGATGAGCTCTCATGCGCGTCTGACTTACACCAAAGTTTGGCATATTCTGCAGGGCGATCAGGAACTGCGTGAACAATACGCGCCGCTGGTTAAGCATCTCGAAGAGCTGCATAACCTCTATAAAGTGCTGGATAAAGCCCGCGAAGAGCGCGGTGGGATCTCGTTTGAGAGTGAAGAAGCGAAGTTTATTTTCAACGCTGAACGTCGTATTGAACGTATCGAACAGACTCAGCGTAACGACGCGCACAAATTAATTGAAGAGTGTATGATTCTGGCGAATATCTCGGCGGCACGTTTCGTTGAGAAAGCGAAAGAACCGGCATTGTTCCGTATTCACGACAAGCCGAGCACCGAAGCGATTACCTCTTTCCGTTCAGTGCTGGCGGAACTGGGGCTGGAATTGCCGGGTGGTAACAAGCCAGAACCGCGCGACTACGCAGAACTGCTGGAGTCGGTTGCCGACCGTCCTGACGCAGAAATGCTACAAACCATGCTGCTGCGCTCAATGAAACAGGCGATTTACGATCCGGAAAACCGCGGTCACTTTGGTCTGGCATTGCAGTCTTATGCCCACTTTACCTCACCGATTCGTCGTTATCCTGACCTGACGCTGCATCGTGCCATTAAGTATCTGTTGGCGAAAGAGCAGGGGCATCAGGGGAACACGACTGAAACCGGTGGCTACCATTATTCAATGGAAGAGATGCTGCAACTGGGTCAGCACTGTTCGATGGCGGAACGTCGTGCCGATGAAGCAACGCGTGATGTGGCAGACTGGCTGAAGTGTGACTTTATGCTCGACCAGGTGGGCAACGTCTTTAAAGGCGTAATTTCCAGCGTCACTGGATTCGGTTTCTTTGTTCGCCTGGATGATCTGTTTATTGATGGCCTGGTCCACGTTTCTTCGCTGGATAACGACTACTATCGCTTTGATCAGGTTGGTCAACGTCTGATGGGGGAATCCAGCGGCCAGACTTATCGCCTGGGCGACCGCGTGGAAGTTCGCGTCGAAGCGGTTAATATGGACGAGCGCAAGATCGACTTTAGCCTGATCTCCAGCGAACGCGCGCCACGCAACGTCGGTAAAACGGCGCGCGAGAAAGCGAAAAAAGGTGATGCAGGTAAAAAAGCCGGTAAGCGTCGTCAGGTGGGCAAAAAGGTAAACTTTGAGCCAGACAGTGCTTTCCGTGGTGAGAAAAAAGCGAAGCCGAAAGCGGCGAAAAAAGACGCGAGAAAAGCGAAAAAGCCATCGGCTAAAACGCAGAAAATAGCTGCAGCGACCAAAGCGAAGCGTGCAGCGAAGAAAAAAGTAGCTGAGTGATCAAAACCCTCTTCAAAAAGAAGAGGGTCAGATTGCTGACAAAGTGCGCTTTGTTCATGCCGGATGCGGCGTGAACGCCTTATCAGGCCTACATAATCACGCAAATTCAATATATTGCAGAATCATGTAGGCCTGATAAGCGTAGCGTATCAGGCAAAACGTTAACAACGAGTACATTAATGAGCGAAATGATTTACGGCATCCACGCAGTGCAGGCCCTGCTGGAGCGCGCCCCTGAACGTTTTCAGGAAGTCTTTATTTTAAAAGGCCGTGAAGATAAACGTCTGTTACCGCTGATTCACGCCCTCGAATCTCATGGCGTGGTTATCCAGTTGGCAAATCGTCAATATCTCGACGAGAAAAGCGACGGTGCCGTGCATCAGGGCATTATCGCCCGCGTGAAGCCTGGACGTCAGTATCAGGAAAGCGATCTGCCGGATCTGATCGCTTCGCTCGAACAACCGTTCCTGCTGATCCTCGACGGCGTTACCGATCCACACAACCTCGGTGCGTGCCTGCGTAGCGCAGACGCCGCTGGCGTTCATGCGGTGATTGTACCGAAAGATCGTTCCGCTCAACTCAATGCAACGGCGAAAAAAGTGGCCTGTGGCGCGGCAGAAAGCGTTCCTCTGATTCGGGTGACTAACCTGGCGCGCACCATGCGTATGTTGCAGGAAGAGAATATCTGGATCGTTGGTACGGCGGGTGAAGCGGATCATACTCTCTATCAGAGCAAAATGACCGGGCGTCTGGCACTGGTGATGGGCGCGGAAGGTGAAGGCATGCGTCGCCTGACTCGTGAACATTGCGATGAGTTGATCAGCATCCCGATGGCAGGAAGCGTTTCTTCCCTGAACGTTTCGGTAGCGACCGGCATTTGTTTATTTGAAGCAGTACGCCAGCGTAGCTAATTCCTCTGAATTATGAAAAACCATCCATATTTGGATGGTTTTTTTTTACCTGGAGCTGGTAAGATAATTACGTGCTACAAATATTCATATTATTAATATTTTAACTTAATCACTATGGAATAATATATGACATGGAATCCGTTGGCGCTGGCGACGGCGCTGCAAACTGTACCTGAACAAAATATTGATATAACAAATAATGAAAACGCATTAATTATTAAAATGAATGATTATGGCGATTTGCAAATCAATATTCTTTTTACTTCCCGCCAGATGATTATCGAAACATTTATTTGCCCGGTAAGTTGTATCAGTAATCCAGATGAATTTAATACCTTCTTATTAAGAAATCAGAAGATTATGCCACTGTCATCGGTAGGGATCTCCAGTGTGGAGCAGGAAGAGTATTACATTGTTTTTGGTGCATTATCGCTTAACTCTTCCCTTGATGATCTCCTGCTGGAGATAACCACGCTGGTAGATAATGCATTGGATTTAGCTGAAATTACTGAAGAATATTCATATTAATCACGAAGACAGGTATTTATGGGGATTTTAAAAAGTTTATTTACATTAGGTAAGTCTTTTATTTCACAGGCGGAAGAATCCATTGAAGAAAACCAGGGTGTGCGGATGCTGGAACAACATATTCGCGACGCCAAAGCTGAACTGGATAAAGCCGGAAAATCACGCGTCGATCTGCTGGCGCGAGTGAAATTAAGTAACGATAAACTGAAAGATTTACGTGAGCGTAAAGCCACTCTGGAAGCCCGTGCGCTGGAAGCATTAAGTAAGAACGTCAACCCGTCGTTGATTAACGAAGTCGCTGAAGAAATCGCGCGCCTTGAGAATCTCATTACCGCTGAAGAGCAAGTGTTGTCGAATCTTGAAGTCTCCCGTGATGGTGTGGAAAAAGCGGTAACGGCAACGGCACAGCGTATTGCTCAATTTGAGCAACAGATGGAAGTCGTTAAGGCCACTGAAGCCATGCAGCGTGCGCAACAGGCAGTAACGACCTCTACCGTTGGAGCATCTTCCAGCGTCTCTACAGCGGCTGAATCCTTAAAATGCCTGCAAGCGCGTCAGGCCGAACGTCAGGCACGGCTGGATGCCGCTGCACAACTGGAGAAAGTGGCAGACGGCCGCGATCTCGACGAAAAACTGGCGGAAGCGGGGATTGGTGGAGTTAACAAAAGCAGTGCTCAGGATGTGCTGGCAAGGCTGCAACGCCAACAGGGTGAGTAATTTTTTTGCCAGCCTCACTAAAAGGCTGGCAGCTATTTTAAGGGTAAAATATGTCTGGTTTTTTCCAGCGCCTGTTTGGCAATGATGATAAGCCT
Source organism: Escherichia sp. MOD1-EC6098 (assembly GCF_002965865.1). NCBI lineage: Bacteria > Pseudomonadati > Pseudomonadota > Gammaproteobacteria > Enterobacterales > Enterobacteriaceae > Escherichia > Escherichia sp. MOD1-EC6098. The sequence continues at coordinate 208,235 of NZ_PTSN01000005.1, read as the reverse complement.
GCTGTCGCTCGTGGTCCGCTGGGGTTGCATCTCCATAATGGTTTTACGCTCGATACGTTAGCGTTTCGTTTACTGGAAGATGAATTACTGATTGCGTTACCGGGGGAAGAATACACTGTAGCTGCAGCCAGTCGCATCGATCTGGGGGGCGGTAGTCAGATATTCCGTTACTACACTTCCGGTGATGAATTCCTGCAAATCAATACCACTGGCGGCGAAGACATTGATGACATTGATGATATCAAGCTCTTTGTCTATGAAGAGAGTTACGGTATCAGCAAAGAGAGCCACTGGCGCGAGGCAATTAATGCCAAAGCAATGGGGATGATGACCTTAAACTGGCAGGAAAAACGCTGGCAGCGATTTTTTAATAGCGAAGAACCAGGTAATATTGAGCCGGTCTACATGCTGGAAAAAATAGAAAATCAAAACCATACCAAATGGGAAGTGCATAACTTTATGATGGGTTACCAGCGACAGGTGACCGAAGATACTTACGAATATTTGCTGTTAAATGGTGAGGAATCCTTTAACGAACTCGGTGAACCGGAGTGGTTATTTTCGCGTGCGCTGGGTGTCGATATCCCACTAACATCACTTCATATTATTGGTTAATTACAGGGAAGTTTATAATGCATATTCTTGATTCACTCCTTGCTTTTAGCGCCTATTTTTTTATTGGCGTGGCTATGGTGATTATCTTTCTGTTTATCTATTCCAAAATTACTCCGCATAATGAATGGCAGTTAATCAAAAACAATAATATCGCGGCGTCACTGGCGTTCAGCGGGACATTGCTGGGTTATGTTATTCCATTATCCAGTGCGGCAATCAATGCGGTGAGTATTCCTGATTATTTTGCCTGGGGTGGGATCGCACTGGTGATTCAATTACTCGTTTTTTCTGGCGTCAGACTTTATATACCCGCATTAAGCGACAAAATTATTAATCACAATACCGCCGCAGGAATGTTTATGGGAACCGCCGCGCTGGCTGGTGGTATTTTTAACGCAGCTTGTATGACATGGTAATGGACGATCATGGCCAGAAAACGCAAATCAAGAAATAGCAGTAAACCAGCTCACGGAGCCATCAGCCGTATTAATCGACCGAATAATCCCTTCGCACCGCAGCGAAATCGCTACGCACATAAATACTTAACGTTGGCGCTAATGGGGGGAGCCGCTTTTTTCGTATTGAAAAGTTGTGGCGATAGTGGCGATGTCGATAACGACGGCGACGGAACGTTTTACTCGACAGTGCAGGATTGCATTGATGACGGTAATAATTCAGATATCTGTGCTCATGGCTGGAACAACGCCAAAGCGTCATTTTATGCCGATGTTCCGAAGAATATGACTCAGCAGAATTGTCAGTCTAAGTACGAAAATTGCTATTACGACAACGTCGAACAGAGTTGGCTCCCGGTCATTTCTGGATTTTTATTAAGTCGGGTTATTCGTAAAGATCGCGATGAGCAGTTTGTTTATAACAGTGGCGGCTCCTCTTATGCTTCGCGTCCCGTCTGGCGCAACACTTCCGGTGATTACTCCTGGCGCTCCGGTTCTGGCAAAAAAGAGTCTTACTCTTCGGGCGGCTTTACCACCAGAAAAGCATCAACCGTTTCTCGCGGCGGCTATGGTCGTTCTTCCAGCGCCCGTGGGCATTGGGGAGGCTAATCATGCTGAGACACAACGTTCCTGTGCGGCGGGATCTGGATCAGATCGCTGCCGATAACGGATTTGACTTTCATATCATCGACAATGAAATCTATTGGGATGAGAGTCGTGCTTATCGCTTTACCCTGCGGCAGATTGAAGAGCAGATCGAAAAACCGACTGCGGAACTGCATCAGATGTGCCTTGAGGTGGTGGATCGTGCGGTTAAAAATGAAGAGATCCTGACGCAACTGGCGATCCCCCCGCTGTACTGGGATGTAATTGCTGAAAGCTGGCGCGCGCGCGATCCTTCGCTGTATGGCCGTATGGATTTTGCCTGGTGTGGTAATGCGCCGGTGAAGTTGCTGGAGTACAACGCCGATACGCCGACCTCGCTGTATGAATCGGCTTATTTTCAGTGGTTGTGGCTGGAAGATGCCCGGCGCAGCGGCATTATTCCGCGTGACGCTGATCAGTACAATGTCATTCAGGAGCGTCTGATTTCGCGCTTTAGCGAGATTTATAGCCGTGAACCGTTTTATTTTTGTTGCTGTCAGGATACCGACGAAGACAGGACTACCGTGCTGTACTTGCAGGACTGCGCCCAGCAGGCAGGACAGGAATCGCGGTTTATCTATATTGAAGATCTCGGCCTGGGCGTCGGCGGTGTGCTGACCGATCTCGATGATAACGTCATCCAGCGTGCGTTTAAGCTGTATCCGCTGGAGTGGATGATGCGTGACGATAACGGCCCGCTGCTGCGCAAGCGTCGTGAGCAATGGGTGGAACCGTTATGGAAAAGTATCTTGAGCAACAAAGGGTTAATGCCGCTATTGTGGCGCTTTTTCCCTGGTCATCCTAATCTTCTGGCATCCTGGTTTGAGGGCGAGAAACCGCAGATTGCTGCGGGCGAAAGCTACGTGCGTAAACCGATCTACTCACGGGAAGGCGGTAACGTCACCATTTTTGACGGTCAGAACAACGTCGTTGACCATGCTGAGGGTGATTACGCCGATGAACCGATGATCTACCAGGCTTTTCAGCCTTTGCCGCGCTTTGGCGATAGCTACACATTGATTGGTAGCTGGATTGTCGATGATGAAGCGTGCGGTATGGGGATTCGCGAAGATAACACGCTGATCACTAAAGATACTTCGCGTTTTGTTCCGCATTACATTGCGGGTTAAGAATGTTTTAGCAATCTCTTTCTGTCAGGAATCCGTGGCAGTGACCATACTAATGGTGACTGCCATTGATGGAGGGAGACACAGTGCACTGGCAAACTCACACCGTTTTTAATCAACCGATACCTTTAAATAACAGCAATCTATACCTGTCCGATGGCGCGCTTTGCGAAGCGGTAACACGTGAAGGTGCGGGCTGGGATAGTGATTTTCTCGCCAGTATTGGTCAGCAGTTAGGGACGGCTGAATCCCTTGAACTGGGGCGACTGGCGAATGTGAATCCGCCAGAATTGTTGCGCTACGATGCTCAGGGACGCCGTCTGGACGATGTGCGTTTTCATCCGGCATGGCACTTGCTGATGCAGGCACTATGTACCAATCGGGTGCACAATCTGGCCTGGGAGGAAGATGCTCGTTCTGGCGCATTTGTGGCGCGCGCGGCGCGTTTTATGTTGCACGCACAGGTTGAGGCCGGATCGTTATGTCCGATAACCATGACTTTTGCCGCCACCCCATTGTTATTGCAGATGTTACCTGCACCATTCAAGGATTGGACCACGCCGCTGTTGAGCGATCGCTACGATTCCCATTTGCTGCCAGGCGGGCAAAAACGCGGTCTGTTGATTGGCATGGGAATGACAGAAAAGCAGGGCGGCTCTGATGTGATGAGCAATACTACCAGGGCAGAGCGTCTGGACGATGGTTCTTATCGGCTGGTGGGGCATAAATGGTTTTTCTCAGTGCCGCAAAGCGACGCGCATTTGGTGCTGGCACAGACCACGGGCGGATTGTCCTGCTTCTTTGTGCCGCGTTTTTTGCCTGATGGACAACGTAACGCGATTCGCCTGGAACGCCTGAAAGATAAGCTGGGCAATCGCTCTAATGCCAGTTGCGAAGTGGAGTTTCAGGATGCTATCGGCTGGCTGTTAGGCCAGGAGGGAGAAGGCATCCGCCTGATCCTGAAAATGGGCGGGATGACGCGTTTTGATTGCGCCCTGGGTAGCCATGCCATGATGCGCCGTGCATTTTCGCTGGCGATTTATCACGCTCATCAACGACATGTATTTGGCAATCCGTTGATCGAACAGCCCCTTATGCGTCATGTCTTAAGTCGCATAGCGCTTCAGCTTGAAGGGCAAACGGCGCTGTTGTTTCGTCTGGCACGGGCGTGGGATCGGCGTGCCGATGCTAAAGAAGCCCTGTGGGCGCGTTTATTTACGCCAGCAGCGAAGTTTGTGATTTGCAAAAGTGGCGTCCCATTTGTGGCCGAAGCGATGGAGGTGTTGGGCGGTATTGGCTATTGCGAGGAGAGCGAGTTGCCGCGGCTGTACCGGGAGATGCCGGTGAACAGTATCTGGGAAGGCTCCGGCAATATTATGTGTCTGGATGTGCTGCGCGTTCTTAATAAGCAGGCTGGCGTATACGAGTTATTGACGGAAGCGTTTATGGAAGTGAAAGGACAGGATCGCTATTTTGATCGCGCGGTTCGTCGTTTACAGCAGCAACTGCGCAAACCGACTGAAGAGCTGGGGCGAGAGATTACTCATCAGCTATTCTTGCTGGGTAGTGGCGCGCAAATGTTGAAATATGCTTCTCCGCCAATGGCGCAGGCGTGGTGCCAGATGATGTTAGATACGCGCGGTGGTGTGCGGTTGTCAGGGCAGATCCAGAATGATTTGTTACTGCGGGCGACTGGTGGTGTGTGTTTGTAAGCGTTTACGCTTAATGAAATATATAGAATTTATAGGCCGGATAGGGCGCTCGCGCCGCATCCGGCATTGTTCATTCGCTGTTGATAACACTCATGCATACAGTATCGCCTGTACACGCCAGTTATCGGGCTGCTGATCCTCGTACATGGTAATAATGCGATACCATGACGCCCCCTGTTCATCGGCCTTTAACGCCACGATACGTTCCACGTCCTGCGGATCCCCTGAAATATTGCTAACTGAGATCTGACCTATTTCATTCAGGCCCGTCACGCAGTCAGCACTGGCGAATTCTGCAGACTGTGCCGTGGCGCTCGCGGGACACGTAACTAATTGCAGCGAGGGTGAGGCAAGTAATTGTTTCATCGTCAGCTCCATTTTTCGTTTCCCCACATGTTGCAGGGCATTCCATCGCGGTAATAAACGCCCGAGCTTCCAGCCGGTAATTTATTGTGCACAGGTAAACGCATAGGGACGCAAAGCAATGTAAAGCTTACTGTATAAGTTGTCTGATTTATTTACGGTACAAAATGGCTTGTGAATACCACTGTCCTGTCACAATGGTTTCATCCACCATTACGACGACGTAATAATCAGCTTTTGCCGCGGCAGCTTTCGCTCTGATTTCTGCTAATGCGTCATCCGGTGAGCCACGGACCATTGTGCTTACCGTTCCAATTCGCTGTAGCCCTTGGGTTTGGTCGCGGCGAATTTCCTGCGGATGATCCGTTACTGGTGGCGCTGGCTGTGGCGTACCTTGCAGTGCGCTACAGGCGCTTAACATCAACACCAATAATAAACTGGCAAACCGGTAAACAACGCTATTACGTTTCCTGCTAACCATAGTGTAGTGCCTTATTAATTTAACTTTGGGGGAATGTTCCCGAATTGTTACCTGGTACGCGATTTTCGAATGAAAACGTGGTGAAAGCGTAACCCATATCTCAACATTATGAACTAATACTGCCAGCGGAAACTTGTGCTAAGGATTTCTTCATGTCATACCAGACAAAAAGGAGGAATAGATGATTGAATTAGAATCGCGCGTACTGGCAGATATTCCCGTTCTACATGCTTATCCCGTTGGGCAAAAAGAAACTCCGTTACCGTGCGTGATTTTTTATCACGGTTTTACTTCATCCAGTCTGGTGTATAGCTATTTTGCCGTTGCGCTGGCACAGGCCGGTATGCGGGTAATCATGCCAGACGCACCCGATCACGGTATCCGTTTTAGTGGCGACACACCGCGACGGTTAAATCAGTTCTGGCAAATATTGCGGCAAAATATGCAAGAATTTACGCCATTACGTGCGGCTATTGTTAAAGAAAACTGGCTGCTTGATGACCGTCTGGCAGTCGGCGGCGCATCGATGGGCGCGATGACGGCCTTGGGAATTACCGCTCGCCACTCCACGGTGAAATGTACCGCCAGCATGATGGGATCGGGCTATTTCACATCGCTTGCCCGTTCACTGTTTCCACCGCTGATACCTGAAACGGCAGCGCAGCAGCGCGAATTTAATAACATTATCGCTCCGCTGGTGGAGTGGGAAGCGACAAACCACCGGGAAGAGCTGGGAAACAGACCACTGCTTTTATGGCATGGTCTTGATGATGATGTCGTACCTGCCGACGAATCAGTACGTTTGCAGCAGGCACTAAGAGAAGCGGGGCTGGATAAACAGTTAACCTGTTCATGGCAGCCAGGCGTGCGTCATCGCATTACGCCAGAAGCGTTAGATGCCGCGGTGAAATTTTTCCGCCAGCATCTTTAAACGCGCAGAATGCTGACCCCTTGCGCTTCCAGTTGTTGCAGGATTTCCGGGTTAGCATTTTTGCCAGTGATCAGCATATCGATTTGATCGGCGCGGCTAAAGAGCATACCCGCGCGCTCACCAATCTTGCTGCTATCGACCAGTACCACCAGTTTCCCCACCACGCTCAGCATCTTCTGCTCTGCCATCGCTGTTAGCATATCGGTTTTATACAACCCTTCTGCCGTCAGCCCTTTGCCACTGGTAAACATCCAGTGGCCGGCATACAAGCTGTTCTCACTGCCCTGCGGGCTTAAGGTGATGGACTGGCTTTTATTGTACTGCCCGCCCATGATGATCACGCTCTCATGTTCCTGATCGATCAGGTAATTTGCCAGCGGTAAATAATTGGTGATGATTTGCACAGGCTTGCCACACATTTCCCTTCCGAGCAGGAATGCGGTGGAACCACAGTTGATGACCACACTTTCGCCCGGATTGACCAGTTGCGATGCCGCTTTGGCGATACGCACTTTTTCATCGTGGTTCTGTGCCTGGTGGAGATTCATTGGTGTCCAGCGAGGACGCTGTTGGGTGATGGCTTCCGCGCCATTGCGCACTTTTTTCAGTTTGCCGCTCTCGTCGAGTTTATTAATGTCCCGTCGTGCGGTAGCAGGTGAAATTCCCAGGCGCTCAACAACTTTCTCTACGGTCACAAAGCCCAATTGTGCGAGCATTTCCAGGAGGATTTGATGTCTTTGTGCTTCAGTCATGAGCTATTCCGATAAAATTTGATTTTTTTAGATGATATTTGAAATAGCCAGGAAATACTACGCCGGATAGCGGGAACATCTCCACGCTATCCGGTAAAAGCGACGGATTACAGGAACGATTTGAACGGCAGATCCGGTTCAATGGTGAAGCAATCGTCAAAACCACGCGGATAGTGGTATTCGAAGTTGTCTTTATCCAGCGGCCAGGTGAACTTGCCGCCAACCTGCCAGATAAACGGCTTAAAGCCATACTTCAGACGATCTTTTTTCATCTCCCACAGTACGCGAATTTCCTGCGGATCGGCCTGGAAGTTTGACCAGATATCGTGGTGGAACGGGATCACCACTTTTGCATTTAACGCTTCACCCATACGCAACATATCGGCGCTGGTCATTTTGTCGGTAATACCGCGCGGGTTCTCGCCGTAAGATCCTAACGCCACATCGATCTGATACTCATTACCATGTTTTGCATAGTAGTTGGAGTAGTGGGAGTCGCCGCTGTGATACAGGGAACCGCCCGGCGTTTTGAACAGATAGTTCACTGCGCGATCATCCATCCCGTCCGGCAGTACGCCAGCCGCTTTTTGATCCGCAGGCAGGGTAATCAGTGCAGTACGGTCGAACGCGTCAAGGGCATGAATTTCAATGTCTTTCACTTTTACCACATCGCCTGGTTTGACCACGATGCAGCGTTCTTTCGGCACGCCCCAGCCAATCCATAAATCCACACAGGTTTTCGGCCCGATAAATGGCACATCGTCGGCGCAGTTTTGCATTACGGCTGCAGCGACGTTCACGTCGATATGATCGTTGTGATCGTGAGTCGCCAGCACAGCGTCGATCTGGCGAATGGCAAACGGATCAAGGACAAATGGTGTGGTGCGCAGGTTCGGTTGCAGTTTTTTCACCCCTGCCATGCGCTGCATCTGGTGACCCTGTTTCATCAGTGGGTTACCGTGACTTTGTTTGCCAGTACCGCACCAGAAATCGACGCACACGTTGGTGCCGCCTTCCGATTTCAACCAGATCCCGGTGCAGCCGAGCCACCACATCGCAAAGGTGCCTGGTGCGACCTGTTCTTGCTCTATTTCTTCATTCAGCCAGCTACCCCATTCCGGGAAGGTGCTCAGGATCCAGGATTCACGGGTGATACTTTTCACTTTACTCATCGCCATTTACCTTCATGATAGTTCAATTTGAATCAATGTGTGATTTGTTTTGATTAATCCTGGCACTGTTTTTTCAGGAAGGCAATGACCATTTTTTGACTTTTCACCGAAAGCGTTGTTGATGATTTTGAGTATGGAAAGATTTAAAGGAGTGTGTGATTTAATTAACTAAATGAATTTAAATGAGTAATTGTTTCGTCTTGTGAACACCATACTTTCTATGTGGAATTATTTGCGTGCCGCGTCACATTTAATCACAAATAATCTTGTTGTGATTATTTTTGAAAATTAGAGTGAGTGCACAACATTCCGGGTGTGCGGAATTCCCGGTTACCTCTTCTTCAGGAGATCGTTATGGAGATCCTCTACAGCATCTTTACCGTGTTCTTTAACCAGGTCATGACCAATGCCCCGTTATTGCTGGGTATTGTGACCTGCCTGGGCTACATCCTGCTGCGTAAAAGCGTCAGCGTGATTATCAAAGGCACCATCAAAACGATTATCGGTTTTATGTTGCTGCAAGCAGGGTCCGGCATCCTGACCAGCACTTTTAAACCGGTGGTGGCAAAAATGTCGGAAGTCTATGGCATTAATGGCGCGATTTCAGATACCTACGCATCGATGATGGCAACTATTGAGCGTATGGGCGATGCCTATAGCTGGGTGGGTTATGCGGTGTTGTTGGCACTGGCGCTAAACATCTGTTACGTGCTGCTGCGTCGCATTACTGGTATTCGCACCATCATGCTGACCGGCCACATCATGTTCCAACAGGCGGGTCTGATAGCTGTCACGCTGTTTATTTTCGGCTACTCCATGTGGACTACCATTATCTGCACTGCGATTCTGGTTTCGCTTTACTGGGGCATCACCTCCAACATGATGTACAAGCCGACTCAGGAAGTGACGGACGGCTGCGGTTTCTCCATCGGTCACCAACAGCAGTTTGCTTCCTGGCTTGCCTATAAGGTCGCGCCGTATTTGGGCAAAAAAGAGGAAAGTGTTGAAGACCTCAAATTGCCCGGTTGGCTGAACATTTTCCACGACAACATCGTCTCCACGGCGATTGTGATGACCATCTTCTTTGGTGCCATTCTGCTCTCTTTCGGTATCGATACCGTGCAGGCGATGGCAGGCAAAGTGAACTGGGTGGTGTACATCCTGCAAACCGGTTTCTCCTTTGCGGTGGCGATCTTCATCATTACTCAGGGCGTGCGCATGTTTGTCGCGGAACTCTCTGAAGCATTTAACGGTATCTCCCAGCGTCTGATCCCGGGTGCGGTTCTGGCGATTGACTGTGCGGCTATCTATAGCTTTGCGCCGAATGCCGTGGTCTGGGGCTTTATGTGGGGCACCATCGGGCAACTAATAGCGGTTGGTATTCTGGTCGCCTGCGGTTCCGCGATTCTGATCATTCCTGGTTTTATCCCGATGTTTTTCTCCAACGCCACCATCGGCGTATTCGCGAACCACTTCGGCGGCTGGCGTGCGGCGCTGAAGATTTGTCTGGTGATGGGGATGATTGAAATCTTTGGCTGCGTCTGGGCGGTGAAACTCACCGGTATGAGTGCCTGGATGGGCATGGCGGACTGGTCGATTCTGGCACCGCCGATGATGCAGGGCTTCTTCTCCATCGGTATCGCCTTTATGGCCGTCATCATCGTTATTGCATTGGCTTATATGTACTTCGCTGGCCGCGCGCTGCGCGCAGAAGAAGATGCAGAAAAACAACTGGCAGAACAGTCTGCTTAATAAGGAGTTTTGATTATGACCGTACGTATTCTGGCTGTGTGTGGCAACGGACAAGGCAGTTCCATGATCATGAAAATGAAAGTGGACCAGTTTTTAACCCAATCAAACATTGACCACATGGTAAATAGCTGCGCGGTTGGCGAGTACAAAAGCGAGTTGAGCGGCGCGGATATCATCATCGCTTCTACCCATATTGCGGGCGAAATCACTGTTACCGGCAACAAATATGTGGTTGGCGTGCGCAACATGCTCTCACCCACAGACTTTGGCCCGAAACTGCTGGAAGTGATCAAAGAACATTTCCCGCAGGACATGAAGTAAGGACGCGCCATGAAATTACGTGATTCGCTGGCAGAAAATAAATCTATCTGTTTGCAGGCAGAAGCAGAGACCTGGCAGGACGCGGTAAAAATTGGCGTTGACCTGTTGGTGGCGGCGGATGTTGTTGAGCCGCGTTACTACCAGGCGATTCTGGATGCGGTTGAACAGCACGGCCCGTACTTTGTGCTCGCGCCAGGCCTGGCAATGCCACACGGACGCCCGGAAGAGGGGGTTAAGAAAACCGGTTTTGCGCTGGTGACGTTGAAAAAGCCGCTGGAGTTCAACCACGAAGATAACGACCCGGTGGATATCCTCATCACGATGGCGGCAGTCGATGCCAATACTCATCAGGAAGTGGGCATCATGCAAATCGTCAACCTGTTTGAAGATGAAGAGAATTTCGACCGTTTACGCGCCTGCCGTACCGAGCAGGAAGTACTGGATTTAATTGACCGCACCAACGCGGCTGCTTAAGAAGGAATTGAAGATGTCATTACCCATGTTGCAAGTCGCGCTGGACAACCAGACTATGGATAGCGCCTATGAAACCACTCGTCTGATTGCTGAAGAAGTCGATATTATCGAAGTGGGCACCATTCTGTGTATGGGGGAAGGTGTGCGTGCGGTGCGCGATCTGAAAGCACTCTATCCACACAAGATTGTGCTGGCAGACGCCAAAATTGCTGATGCGGGCAAAATCCTTTCTCGTATGTGCTTTGAAGCCAACGCTGACTGGGTCACCGTGATTTGCTGTGCGGATATCAACACCGCCAAAGGCGCGCTGGATGTGGCAAAAGAGTTTAACGGCGACGTACAGATTGAGCTGACTGGTTTCTGGACCTGGGAACAGGCGGATGCATGGCGTGAAGCGGGCATCCAGCAGGTGGTGTATCACCGCAGCCGTGATGCGCAAGCAGCCGGTGTAGGCTGGGGCGAATCAGATATCGCCGCGATCAAACGCCTTTCTGATATGGGCTTCAAAGTAACCATTACCGGTGGGCTGGCGCTGGAAGATTTGCCACTGTTCAAAGGTATTCCGATTCATGTCTTTATCGCTGGTCGTAGCATCCGTGATGCCGCGTCTCCGGTTGAAGCTGCGCGTCAGTTCAAACGTTCCATCGCCCAACTGTGGGGCTAAGGAGCGGATATGTTGTCCAAACAAATCCCGCTTGGCATCTATGAAAAAGCACTCCCCACCGGGGAGTGCTGGTTGGAACGGTTGCAACTGGCAAAAACGTTGGGCTTCGATTTTGTTGAGATGTCAGTAGATGAAACGGACGCTCGCCTGTCTCGCCTTGACTGGAGCCGCGAACAACGTCTGACGCTGGTGAATGCGATTGTTGAAACTGGCGTGCGCGTACCGTCCATGTGCCTTTCTGCCCATCGTCGTTTTCCGCTGGGCAGCGAAGATGACACAGTGCGGGCGCAGGGGCTGGAGATTATGCGTAAAGCTATCCAGTTCGCCCAGGATGTCGGCATTCGCGTGATCCAACTGGCGGGCTATGACGTCTACTATCAGGAAGCCAATAACGAAACGCGTCGTCGTTTTCGCGAAGGGCTGAAAGAGAGTGTTGAGATGGCGAGCCGTGCGCAGGTGACGCTGGCGATGGAGATCATGGATTACCCGTTGATGAACTCCATCAGCAAGGCGCTGGGCTATGCACACTATCTCAACAACCCGTGGTTCCAGCTCTATCCGGATATCGGCAACCTGTCGGCGTGGGATAACGACGTGCAGATGGAATTACAGGCTGGAATAGGGCACATCGTCGCGGTGCATGTGAAAGACACCAAACCGGGCGTCTTTAAAAATGTGCCGTTTGGCGAAGGCGTGGTGGACTTCGAACGTTGCTTTGAAACGCTCAAACAGAGTGGTTATTGCGGGCCTTATCTGATTGAGATGTGGAGCGAAACGGCGGAAGACCCGGCGGCAGAAGTGGCGAAAGCGCGTGATTGGGTGAAAGCGCGCATGGCCAAAGCGGGCATGGTGGAGGCCGCATAATGCAAAAGCTGAAACTACAGGTATTTGAAGCCAACATGGATCTGCCGCGTTACGGACTGGTGACCTTTACCTGGGGCAACGTCAGCGCCATTGATCGCGGACGCGGGCTGGTGGTGATTAAGCCCAGCGGCGTCGCCTACGAAACCATGCAAGTGGACGATATGGTGGTGGTTGACATGAGTGGCAATGTGGTGGAAGGGCAGTATCGTCCATCGTCAGACACTGCAACGCATCTCGAGCTTTACCGTCGTTATCCATCTCTCGGTGGAATCGTGCATACCCACTCAACCCATGCCACCGCATGGGCGCAGGCGGGGATGGCGATCCCGGCGTTAGGCACCACACACGCTGACTATTTCTTTGGCGATATTCCGTGTACGCGCGGATTAAGCGAAGAAGAGGTGCAGGGCGAGTATGAACTGAACACCGGCAAAGTGATCATCGAAACGCTGGGCGATGCCGAGCCGCTGCATACGCCGGGGATTGTGGTTTACCAGCACGGGCCGTTCGCCTGGGGTAAAGACGCTCATGATGCGGTGCATAATGCGGTGGTGATGGAAGAAGTGGCGAAAATGGCGTGGATTGCGCGCGGCATTAACCCGCAACTGAATCCCATCGATAGTTATCTGATGAATAAGCACTTTATGCGTAAGCATGGTCCCAACGCTTATTACGGACAGAAGTAAAACACGCGCTGCGGAAATATCCTTCTTCGGGAGATAACTGGTCTGATTCCGCAGCCGTTTTTCATAAAAAAGCCCCCGGTGAAGGGGGCAATGCAAACTATGACAATGTTTCGTTGGTTATACCTGGTGCTAGCGATAAATATCCGCGCTGGCGTGCATGTTGTCGTTACTCCCCGGTTCCCGCATCAGAATCACGTGGTAGTACGTTGCGCCCTGCGCATCGGTTTCTTCGTTTAATGCCTGACGTGCTTCACTTTCAGTGGCAAAGTTATGATTGATATAAATCACGCCTAAGCTCTGCACATCGTCCATATTTCTGGCCTGGTGGTTATTGATTTCAATGGCTGCCCATGTATTTGCACTTAGCAAAAGCACAGCCAGAAGGGCTAAAACACGACTGAACATAAATACCTCCTCGACGGCTGTCTTTGTATGCGCTCCTCTGTGATGATCTTCTGATTTAATTTTAATCAATGATAAAGAAGTTGATGGTGACCATTTCTGATGCAGTTGTTCAAAAAAACACCGTAATGGAATGTGATGAACTTCAAATCAGCGGGTTAGTACGATTTAGCGAAAGATGAGAATTATTTGTCGGCTGGCCTTGAGTTTAGTGGGGTATACCAGTACTATAACGCGTCATTTTTCAGCCGCCCTTTAACACGTTCCTTGCCTCCATGGGCTGCGGCTGACCCAGACAGGAGGCTGAATAATCCGTAAGGAGCAATTCGATGCGTCATTACGAAATCGTTTTTATGGTCCATCCTGACCAGAGCGAACAGGTTCCGGGCATGATCGAGCGCTACACTGCTGCCATCACTGGTGCAGAAGGCAAGATCCACCGTCTGGAAGACTGGGGCCGCCGTCAGTTGGCTTACCCGATCAACAAACTGCACAAAGCTCACTACGTTCTGATGAACGTTGAAGCGCCGCAGGAAGTGATCGATGAGCTGGAAACTACCTTCCGCTTCAACGACGCCGTTATCCGTAGCATGGTAATGCGTACTAAGCACGCCGTTACCGAAGCATCTCCGATGGTTAAAGCGAAAGACGAGCGCCGTGAGCGTCGCGATGATTTCGCAAACGAAACCGCTGATGATGCTGAAGCTGGGGATTCTGAAGAGTAATTTCTGATGACCAACCGTCTGGTGTTGTCCGGCACCGTGTGCAGGATGCCCCTTCGAAAGGTCAGTCCATCAGGAATTCCTCACTGCCAGTTCGTGCTTGAGCATCGTTCTGTGCAGGAGGAAGCCGGTTTTCATCGGCAGGCGTGGTGCCAAATGCCCGTTATTATTAGCGGACACGAAAACCAGGCCATTACTCACAGTATAACGGTCGGCAGTCGCATAACCGTTCAGGGGTTCATTTCATGCCACAAGGCAAAGAACGGTCTGAGCAAAATGGTTTTGCATGCCGAGCAGATTGAATTGATAGATTCTGGAGACTAGCCATATGGCACGTTATTTCCGTCGTCGCAAGTTCTGCCGTTTCACCGCGGAAGGCGTTCAAGAGATCGACTATAAAGATATCGCTACGCTGAAAAACTACATCACCGAAAGCGGTAAGATTGTCCCAAGCCGTATCACCGGGACCCGTGCAAAATACCAGCGTCAGCTGGCTCGCGCTATCAAACGCGCTCGCTACCTGTCCCTGCTGCCGTACACTGATCGCCATCAGTAATCGGTCACGGTCCATTAATACGACTTTGAGAGGATAAGGTAATGCAAGTTATTCTGCTTGATAAAGTAGCAAACCTGGGTAGCCTGGGTGATCAGGTAAATGTTAAAGCGGGCTACGCTCGTAACTTCCTGGTACCACAGGGTAAAGCTGTTCCAGCTACCAAGAAAAACATTGAATTCTTCGAAGCACGTCGCGCTGAACTGGAAGCTAAACTGGCTGAAGTTCTGGCAGCAGCTAATGCTCGCGCTGAGAAAATCAATGCACTGGAAACTGTTACCATCGCGTCTAAAGCTGGCGACGAAGGTAAACTGTTCGGTTCCATCGGTACTCGCGACATCGCTGACGCTGTAACTGCAGCAGGCGTTGAAGTGGCTAAGAGCGAAGTTCGTCTGCCGAACGGCGTTCTGCGTACCACTGGCGAACACGAAGTAAGCTTCCAGGTTCACAGCGAAGTATTCGCGAAAGTGATCGTAAACGTAGTAGCTGAATAATTCGTTATTCAACGAGACGTAAAAACGCCGGCCATGTGCCGGCGTTTTGCTTTATTGTTGAAGCGCCATAACCATAATTACAGCGCACTCATCTTAAATATTAGCTCGTAGCTAATTGTACGTGCGGTTCTTCATCTTTGACTTTGATAAGCGCCCACAGCGCAATTGCCCCCAGGATGTCAAAGAAAGCCAGAGCAATAAAGAACGGCGCGAAGCCGATAATGTGAACGAATGCCCCGATAAACAGGTTGAAAATCAACTGACCACTCCACGCACAGGCACCCGCCATACCAACGGCGGTGGCAACTTCATCTTTTTTGAACAAATCGCCGCCCAGTGTTGCCGCAACAGTAGAAAGACATTGATGCGAGAACGCGCCAATACTAATCAGCAATACGGCAATGTAGGGATTTTCGACAATACTCACCAGGCCGATTGTCATCATAATGACCGCAGCAATAGTGAAGGTAATTCTTCGCGAGTTAATTAAACTCACGCCGCGATCGTGGAAGAACTTCGCCACAAAACCGCTGGCTAAACAGCCGAGGTCGCCCAGCAGGAAAGGTAGCCAGACAAACATGGCAATTTCTTTCAGGCTAAAATGCAGCGTTTCAACGAAGAATATAGGCACCCAGAAATTAATGGTTCCCCATGCCGGGTCTGCGAGAAAACGCGCGATGCCGATACCCCAGAAATTACGTTGGCTGAGGATATGTTTGATTGACGTTTTTTCTTTTTTACCTGTTTTAAGATGCTGCTCTTGTCCTGATTCAATATATTGACGCTCTTCATCAGAAAGGCGTTTGGCATCTTTCGGATCTTTATAACAAAAGAACCAAAATATAGCCGCGAGCAAAGCAAGGCTACCCGAGACAATAAACGCAAATTGCCAGCTATGAAACATAATGCACCAGGCAATCAGCGGTGGCGCAAGCATTGCACCGAGTGAAGTTCCCATATTGAAAACCCCCGTAGCCACACCGCGCTCTTTTGCCGGGAACCATGTTGATGCTGTTTTAACACCCGCCGGAATTGCCGATGCTTCGCTGAACCCCATCAGGGCGCGCATAAATGCCAGACCTGACCATGTTCCGGTCAGTGCATGACCCATTGTCGCCAGACCCCAGATTGCGGCGCAAATCGCAAAGCTTAATTTCAGACCAACGGTATCAATAAAGAAACCCATCACCGGTTGCCCTAATGTATAGGCCAACTGGAACGCACTGACGATCCATGAATATTGCTCTTTGGTTATTCCGGTGGTCTCCATAATGGTTGGAGCCGCAATACCTAATGCAGTTCTGTCCAGATAATTGATTACAGTGATAAAACATACGAGGGCAATCATATGCCACCGATAATTCTTTATTTTATTCATGTTTAAACCTTTTAATTATATTAATAAACCCTGGTTGTTGGTATTTCCGTGTAATAGGTAATAAAATCAGGTACAGAGAACATATTAAAAATTATTGTGTGTAAATCTCTCCATTCAGAAAATCTGGCCAGTTTTTTTCAAAGAAAATACCGTTAATATGCGGTTGTTTGCGTAAAGACTTAACTTCGGTAATAAAAGAACCTTGTGAATATTGAATCGTTAATTTGTGATTTTTATCGTCGGCTTGCTCAGAGCGAAAACGCCATTCTTCTTTTGCGCCGCGACGAGTTTGTGGCAGGCATTCGCCTTGCGGATCAATAACCATCCGCGCCCCACGACTGCCGCCACCTGCGTCAATATAATGTGTGAGTTGCGTTAAAACGGCGGCAGAGGTCAGCGCCATATGCCGCCACATAAATAATTCAGCAACTTCGCCTGCGTGGTTGATGGTTAAACCGTGTTGCTGGGCAAATTCACTCAACAGCAGGGCATCGCGGGTGGCGTGGCGAACTTTATCGGCATGACAAATAAATCCAGCGTAATCAGACATTCGCGTCTGGATTTTTTCTTTCACCGTTGCCAGCGTCATACCGTTTTCGTTTGCCAGCGCCTGGGTGATGACCTCTCTTACGGTAGTCAGGGGCGAAGCTACCCGTTGCGCGATATCTCCCTCAACAGACCGCATTTGCGTACAGCCAATAAAGCGCGCCAGGCGCACGGCAAAAACCTGCCCGGCATTCAGCGCTGCGCCGCCGGGGCGAGTGACGCCGTGAGTTCCGGCCACTTCTCCCACGGCAAAACAGCCGGGTAGAGAGGTTTGCCCCCAGATATCCACCTCAATGCCGCCGTTCATGTGTTGATTATTCATGGCGAACTGCAGTGGTTGCGTGGTGAGCCCGTAGCCGTGCATCTGGTACAGCGAGATAGACAGCGGATTCATTCGTTGCAGGCGTTCGATGGGCGATGGTGCCAGCGCGCCGTTGTTTTCCAGATACGCGTGAACGTCAGCATCCAGTCGCGCTAATGAGAATGGCAAATCACCAGGCACCGCTTCAGGATTGCGATTGAAATCCATAAACACCAGGCGGCCTGATTGCTGCTCTTTTGCCACCGCCATATCCAGCAGGCTGGAGCCAAAATCCATCACCCGTGTGGCGTGGAACGGCCACTGATAGCCTTTACGGAAGATATTTGAAGCCAGTTCCTGGGTAGTGCGATAGTAATCCGCAAGGAAATTATACTCGTTACCCTCTGTATCCACAGAATAGATATACGGGATCACCTGCACATAGGTGCCGGATAAATTCCACGGAAACGTGCTGCGCGGCGTGCCTATACCAAACTGGCTTTCGGTCAGATTGGTTAGCGTCAAACCTTCTTCCAGCGCCAGCCCCAGCGAGCCAAAGCATTTATGCGGATAAACACTGTCGCGATAAAGCTCGCCCGGTCCGCCCGTTGCCAGTACCACATTGGGCGCAGTCACAATTGCCAGCCCCCACGGGTTATGGGCGCGGGAACCGGTTGCGAGGATAGCCCCCGCCACGCGATCTTCGCCATTCTCACCGCGTTGATGCAGCAGTTTAATCACCGTCGCACTGGTCAGCAGTGGAATGGAGAGGCGCTGCACTTCTTCCAGCAGCACTTTCACCATCAGGCGAGAAGTGCGTGGTCCACAGGACGTCGCGCGTCCGGCTTCGTCATGGTCGGTCTGATAACGGAGAATTGCGCCATAGCGATCTTCCGGCAATTCCAGACCAAGATATTGCAGCCCACCAAGGGTATGCAGGGAACCGACCGCTTCGACATATGCCGTGTCGTGATCCATCGCGCCGCCGCTCGCCAGTGCCTCGGCCAGTTTTGCGAAGTTGTCGCCGTTGCCCGCAGTAGCAGCGGTAAACAGCGTCTGTTTATCGGAACCGGAGCAGGCTGACGTTCCCATGTATAACCCGGCGGTAGCAAGCAGCACATTTTGCTGGCGACGTTTCAGCTCAACCGCTGCACGTAATCCAGCCGCGCCGCTACCAACGACCAGTGCATCAACTTGCCAGGTTGGGTAATCAACATCCTCCACGGTGACAATTGAGTGCGGTTCTGCTGGCGTAAAACCTTTCGGAAAGGTGACGTGCGTCAGCGCCTCGAGGATGGCGTCATCAGGCTGGCTCATGCGTCCTCCATCGGCGTAAACAGGCTACTTTCCATCAGACGCGGCTGCCTGATAATCGGACGGAAGGCCATGAACGGCAGAATGTCGCGGTCAATCTCCACGCCCGGGGCAATCTCAATTAATTCAACACCTTCTGTCGTTAACTGAAAAACCGCGCGTTCGGTGATGTACAGCACTTCCTGACCACTTTGCTGTGCGTAAGCGGCGCTAAAGGTGATTTTTTCCACCTGAGTAACCAGTTTGGGTATTTGACCTGACTGGGTGATATGCAGACCATCTGGCGTCACGTCGAGCTTGCTGCCTTTGGCGTCGAATGTGCCGCAGAACACCACTTTACGGGCATTTTGTGCAATTTCGAGGAAGCCGCCAGGGCCGATCAGATTGCCGTTCAGGTGTGAGACATTGACGTTACCGTGCTGATCCATCTCGCCCATGCCGAGGAAAGTAATATCAATGCCGCCGCCGCTGTAGAACTCGAATTGATCCAGCGAAGGGATAATCGCGTCAGCGTTACGGGCGCAGCCGAAAAACGCGTCATCCAGCATCATGCCGTTATGCACGCCTTGCTCGACACTCAACCATAAACTTTGATAAGGAACACCTTCGCGCAGTGCAACCCCAGGAATACCACCCGGAATACCAAAGCCAAAGTTGGTAGAAGCGCCAGCCACCAGTTCGCGTGCCGCCCGACGGGCAATCAGACGGCGCACCGGATGGCTAACCAGTTCAATAGCGCCGGTAGAACTCAGACGGCGATGCTGACCGCTAATTGTCAGGTCGTAGCCGCCAAGATAGGTTTGCGGTTGTTCGCGGTGCTCAACGATGCCATCGACCAGAATCCCCGGCAGCTTGACCCGGCGTGGTTCGATGGCGCCAGCTTCCAGCACATCGCGCACCTGGACGAATACTTTGCCGCCGCTGTTGTGTGCTGCCAGCGCCATCGAATAGCTATCCATATCAATCGCTTCTTCTTCGAGGCTAACGTTGCCACGCGGATCGGCATAAGTGCCGCGCAAAATGGCATAGTCCACTTTGAAAGGGCGATAGCGGAGTTTGGTTTCGCCATCAATTTCAATCAGTTCTACCAGATCGTCAGTGGTGCAAGCGTTCGACTTTCCGCCACCATTGCGTGGATCAACAAACGATCCCAGCCCTACGTGGGTAAAAAGCCCAGGACGTCCGGCACCGATCTCCCGCAGCAGTGCCTGAATTACACCGCCAGGAAAGCAATACGCTTCGATGGCGTTATTTTTTACCAACTCCTGCATTTTGGGGGACCAGGTAAAGTGTCCGGCAATTATGCGTTTGAGCATTTCGGCATGAGCGAGGCGGTTAGTGCCTTTGCTGTCGCGATCGCCAATGCCCAGCGAGTGGATTAGTGTCAGGTTGCGGGGGTGTCCGGTTTGCAGGAAACGCGCTTCAATGGCTGCCAGAATATGGTCAGCTTCCACCATGCCGCCGCCGTTACCGCTAATGGCAATGGTTGCGCCGTCCTGAATTTGCGCCGCCAGTGCCCCGGCGGTTGTTATCTTACGCATACAATTTCCTTATTGATTATGGAAGCTGACGCTGCCTTTTTCGGCAAATGCGCGCGTGGCTTGCTGGCAATCGTGGGTGGCGGACATTAATCCCGCCAGTAACTGGTGTGAGTAATCGGCATGTTTATTTTCCAGCGCCAGAATCAGTTGCTTAATATGCGCCAGCGCCACCGGGCCACATTTTTCCAGGTGCGCTAACTGATTCGCCATCCAGCTTTCTATCTGTTCTTTTTCTACCACTTCATCAATCAAATTCGCCGCCAGGGCTTCCTGCGCCGTCAGGCGTTTACCCAACATCAGCATCTGGCGACCAACCACCGGACCGACCTGATTAAGCACACGTTCGATGCCCATCCAGCCAGGCACCATGCCAAGCATCACTTCCGGGTTAGAGAATTTTGCGTTGGGGCGAGCGATACGAATATCGCAGCACAAGGCAAGTTCAATACCGCCGCCGATGGTGTGACCGTTTAGATTCGCAACCGTTAATTGCGGTAAATTGCGTAGGCGATTAAAAACATCATTACCGCGTTTAATCCACTTTCTGCCCATATCTAATGGAGAATAAGTCGACCATGATTTAATATCGCCGCCCGCACAAAAGAATTTATCGCCGGTTGCGGTTAATTCGACTAATCGTAATGTGGTGTCGTTTTCAATTTCATTTAAATAATGATCGAGAGATTCAATCATCTCTTCATTAATGGCATGACATTTATCTTCACGGTTCAACGTCAGACGGCAGGAAGCCGCCGCTCTGCTGAACAGAACGGGTTGGTCATTCATGATCATTCCTTAACAATAATGCGCGATGCGATCGACGCTAATATCCAGCGTGCTGTTTATATCTTGCTGCCACCAGTACGGTGAGAATATTTCCAGCTCTATAGCGCCATTAAATCCGGCGTTTTCAACCAGGCGACGGATTGACGGAATATTGATGATGCCATCTCCCGGCATTCCTCGATCATTGACCAGATCGGTGGTAGGCACTAACCAGTCGGAAACATGAAATGCGAGAATTCGTTTTCCGGCACGCAGGATTTGGCTGGCCAGTTCCGGGTCCCACCAGACGTGGTAGACATCCACCGCCACGCCGAGACCAAACTCACCATCGGGATCGAGTTCATCACACCAGTCCAGTGCCTGGCGTAGCGTACACAAACAGGAACGATCGGCGGCAGTCATCGGGTGCAGTGGCTCCAGCGCAATTGGCACGCCGACTTCTTTCGAATGTGGCAGCAACTGGCGAATCCCTTGTTTCACCTGTTCCCGCGCCTCATACAGATCTTTTGTGCCAGTTGGTAACCCGCCAACCACCTGCATGTAACAGGCGGCGTTCAGCGCAGCGGCATCGTCCAGCGCCTGACGGTTATCATCTACTGCCAGTTTGCGCTCCGCCAGCGTCGGCGCGGTGTAATAGGTGCTACGACACAAACCGGAAACGCTCATGTTACTGGCGGCAAGCTGGCGGGCGATCTGCTGGAGATCTTCGCCCTGCAACTCTCTGCGCCAGGGGGCGAGCGCGCCGATACCGCGTGCGGCGCAGGCATCAATAATGGCGGGTAGCGGCATTTTATAGCCCAGCGTCGCGGTATTAATGCTGAATAAATCCGGGCGTTGTAACAGATCTCTCATGATTCAGCCTCAGAAGCGCGGCATACTTAAGCCGCCGTCGATAGCGACCGCCTGGCCACAGGTATAAATCAGTTTGCCTTCCGCCATTGCCCGTACTGTGGAGGCGATATCAGCCGGATAACCCCAGCGTCCCCACGGCACCAGACCTTTGGCAATTAATTCATCGTAATAGGCCGTTGCCGGAATGGTCATATCGGTTTTGATTAGGCCGGGGCGCACTTCATAGACGCCAATTTGTTCATTGCAAAGGCGAGCGGCAAACAGACGAGCAGCGGCAGAAACGGCGGTTTTGGCAATGGTATATTCGCCGCGATTCATCGCCAGCATGATGGCGTTGATTGAACTGACAAAAATAATCGAGCGGTGCGGTAGCTCCGCTTCCGGTTTCGGTTGTGCCAGTAAGCGTTTACTGAATGCCTGAGCGAGGAAAAACGGCGCACGGGTGTTAATGGCAATGTTTTGGTCGAAGCTGTCTGGCTCCAGGTCGAGAAGGTCACCGCGCTTTTTCACGGAAATCCCCGCGTTGTTGAGCAGACAGTCCAGACGCCCCCACTGGTTTTGCGCCGCGTCGAGCATCTCTTCATGCAGGGAGAGATCGCCAACATCGGCAGGGAAGCAAATCACTTCCACGCCTTCTGCCAGACATTCCTGTTGCGTGGCATGTAATTTTTCTACGCTGTCGGCATCGGGGCGATCGTTAATCAGCAGGTTAAAACCGCCACGAGCAAGTTCCAGCGCACAGCCTTTTCCAATACCACGTGCGGCTCCGGTAATCACGGCAACGGGACGAGTGGACTTCATACAATAACCCTCTTTTGAATATTGTTTCCTTGAGTGACGATTAGCTTGCGACGTGTGGAAAGAAAGATCAACCATCTGGTTGGTTGATCTGCGATAGCGATCACAGGGCATTTGATAACTCGATGAAAGTACGAGTTTTTGCCCTTTTTTCTGGAGCTGAAATCAAATCAGGTTATGATAGTAATCCTGAAGAGGTCGTGGGGAAGCGTTATGTATCTTGATACCAGCAACGTACAAAGCCTGAAGGAAAAACTATTATTATGTGCGGTTAATGAATTTGCCGAATATGGTTATGAAGGGGCCAGAGTCGATAATATCGTGAAGGCTGCGGAGTGCAGTAAACAGACGGTTTACCATCACTTTGGTAATAAAGAAAATTTATTTATCGAAGTGCTGGAATATACCTGGAATGATATTCGACAAAAAGAAAAATCCCTTGATGTTTCAGGTCTCCCTCCACAAAAAGCAATTGAAAAAATCATCGATTTTACCTGGGATTATTACATTGCTAATCCCTGGTTTTTAAAAATTGTGCATAGTGAAAACCAGAGCAAAGGTGTGCATTATGCAAAATCACAGCGTCTTCAGGAAATTAACCACGCGCATTTACAGTTAATGGAATCCTTGTTGGCTGAAGGGAAGAAACTCAATATTTTTAAGCCAGATATCGACCCGTTGCAGGTGAATATCAATATTGCCGCGCTTGGAGGATATTATTTGATCAACCAGCATACGCTTGGCCTGGTTTATCACATCAGCATGGTTTCACCGCAAGCGCTGGAAGCCAGACGTAAGGTCATTAAAGAAACGATCCTTAGCTGGCTTCTGCTTGAACCTTCATCTACCGCGCACGAATAAAACTGCCATCTGGCTGGCGGGTAAACAGAACCTGTTGATTATTCTCCGTATCAATGGTTAAGCCCGTCACCACGCCGCTGGCGTTCTGGCGAATTTTCACTATCTGCCCATTTTGCAAATTACTCAGCGGTTTACCCACGCCTTCTACCTGCGCCATTGCATAGACATCAGTGGCGGGTAGACCGTGGTCGCGGAACAGTTGCGCCATCGTTTTGCCGGGTTCGACACGGTAAGAGCGCCACTGGTTGTCAATTCCGCTATCTGGCTGGAAAGGTTGTGTTTGTGCGGTTTGCGGCTGATCTTCAGGCTGACTTTCCTGTATCGGTTCAGGGGCGACCGGTGCCACCTGATCGGGATCATTTTGTGGGATGACTAATTGCGCCCGCAGTTGTTCTTCCGTCGGCGGTTGGGATTGCGACTGAATATCCAGTTGCGCTTCACGCGTCACCACCGGCGCGTCGGGCGTATCATCAGACGGAAGTAGAAAACCGACCACCAATACAATGGCGGCAATAATGATCCCCCGACGATGCATCGGCGGCAGCGGGTCCATGAAGCGAAAATTGTCCGGCGCGTGCCAGACTTTCTCCAGGGTTGGTTTTAGTTCAAAGCGCCCGGGCATGGTTTCCTCCTGCTCCGCGTCTTGTTCCTCAATCATAGCCTATGAATAAGCTAACGCTATGATGTCCGTGGTAAACCCGCTTTTATTATATTCATACGGGATATTGCTATTGTTTCTTTTTCCCCGTGATTTGTCATCATTCCCGCGACAAAGTTTTACCCAAAGTTGTGTGGCTGATATGCTGCCCGCTACTTTTTACCCTAAGAAAGGAAATACGATGACCACCCCAACTTTTGATACCATCGAAGCGCAAGCAAGCTACGGCATTGGTTTGCAGGTAGGGCAACAACTGAGTGAATCTGGTCTGGAAGGGTTACTGCCAGAAGCACTGGTTGCAGGCATTGCTGATGCGCTGGAAGGCAAACATCCGGCTGTTCCGGTTGATGTGGTGCACCGTGCGCTACGTGAAATCCACGAACGTGCCGATGCTGT
Source organism: Escherichia sp. MOD1-EC6098 (assembly GCF_002965865.1). NCBI lineage: Bacteria > Pseudomonadati > Pseudomonadota > Gammaproteobacteria > Enterobacterales > Enterobacteriaceae > Escherichia > Escherichia sp. MOD1-EC6098. The sequence continues at coordinate 183,619 of NZ_PTSN01000005.1, read as the reverse complement.
TCGTCGTCAGCGTTTCCAGACGATGGCTGCCGAAGGTGTGAAATACCTTGAAGAAAACGCCAAAAAAGAGGGTGTGAACAGCACCGAATCTGGCCTGCAATTCCGCGTGATTAATCAGGGCGAAGGCGCAATTCCGGCACGTACCGACCGCGTTCGCGTTCATTACACCGGTAAACTGATCGACGGTACTGTATTTGACAGCTCCGTTGCCCGTGGCGAACCGGCTGAATTCCCGGTTAACGGCGTGATCCCCGGCTGGATTGAAGCACTGACTCTGATGCCGGTAGGTTCTAAATGGGAACTGACTATCCCGCAGGAACTGGCTTATGGCGAGCGTGGCGCTGGCGCGTCTATTCCTCCGTTCAGCACCCTGGTGTTTGAAGTCGAACTGCTGGAAATCCTCTAAGCAGCGCATTCTGTTCCCCTCGAGCCAGAGGGGAGCAGGCATTCAGCAATAAACCCTTCAGTTTGCCAAACGGCGCTATTTTGTGTTGCAAAGACCACGTAAGCGTGTATTTTTGTGAGCTATTTCGCGTTATCACCGTGATATGACACTCACTTTAAACATTAAATTAACATTAGATCTAAATCTTAGTATTCATCCCGCGCATTGTTACCTAATATCGATGAGTCCCGATACCGATTCGTCGTATCATAGACTGACAAAAGGCCGCAGAGCCTGAACAACACAGACAGGAAGAAAAAACATGGTAGATCAGGTAAAAGTCGTTGCCGATGATCAGGCTCCGGCTGAACAGTCGCTACGGCGCAATCTCACAAACCGGCATATTCAGCTTATTGCCATTGGCGGTGCCATAGGTACAGGGTTGTTTATGGGTTCCGGTAAAACAATCAGTCTTGCCGGGCCGTCGATCATTTTTGTTTATATGATCATCGGTTTTATGCTCTTTTTCGTGATGCGGGCAATGGGGGAGTTGCTGCTTTCGAATCTGGAATATAAATCTTTTAGTGACTTCGCTTCCGATTTATTGGGGCCGTGGGCGGGTTATTTCACTGGCTGGACTTATTGGTTCTGTTGGGTGGTAACCGGTATGGCGGATGTTGTGGCGATTACCGCTTACGCGCAGTTCTGGTTTCCAGGACTTTCCGACTGGGTGGCGTCGTTGTCGGTGATCATTCTGTTGCTGGTTCTTAATCTCGCCACCGTGAAAATGTTTGGTGAGATGGAGTTCTGGTTCGCGATGATCAAAATCGTCGCTATTGTGTCGCTGATTGTTGTCGGTCTGATTATGGTGATGATGCACTTCCAGTCACCGACTGGCGTAGAAGCGTCGTTTGCGCATTTGTGGAATGACGGCGGCTGGTTCCCGAAAGGCTTAAGCGGCTTCTTTGCCGGATTCCAGATAGCGGTTTTCGCTTTTGTGGGGATTGAGCTGGTCGGCACAACGGCTGCGGAAACCAAAGATCCCGAGAAATCACTGCCGCGTGCGATTAACTCCATTCCGATCCGCATCATTATGTTCTACGTCTTCGCGCTGATTGTGATTATGTCCGTGACGCCGTGGAGTTCAGTGGTCGCGGAGAAAAGCCCGTTTGTAGAACTGTTTGTGCTGGTGGGGCTGCCTGCGGCGGCAAGTGTGATTAACTTTGTGGTGCTGACCTCTGCGGCTTCTTCTGCTAACAGTGGCGTATTCTCTACCAGCCGTATGTTGTTTGGTCTGGCACAGGAAGGCGTCGCGCCGAAAGCGTTCGCTAAACTCTCTAAACGCGCAGTACCAGCGAAAGGGCTGACCTTCTCTTGTATCTGTCTGCTCGGCGGCGTGGTGATGTTGTATGTGAATCCAAGCGTGATTGGCGCGTTCACCATGATCACCACGGTTTCAGCGATTCTGTTTATGTTCGTCTGGACTATTATCCTTTGCTCGTACCTGGTGTATCGCAAACAGCGTCCACACCTGCATGAGAAGTCGATCTACAAGATGCCGCTCGGCAAGCTGATGTGCTGGGTATGTATGGCGTTTTTTGTGTTCGTTATCGTGCTGCTGACGCTGGAAGATGACACTCGGCAGGCGCTGCTGGTTACTCCGCTGTGGTTTATCGCGCTGGGGCTGGGCTGGTTGTTTATTGGTAAGAAACGTATAGCGAAGTAATGCTGCTAAGGCACCTGCGGGTGCCTTTCAGGCTGCAAAATTGCCTGATGCGCTACGCTTATCAGGCCTACGGGAGCTCTGCCATATATTGAATTTGCGTGCTTTTGTAGGCCGGATAAGGCGTTTACGCCGCATCCGGCATGAACAAAGCACACTTTGTCTGCAATCTCTTTTGTCTTTATACATTCCTAAAAATACTTCCCGTCATCGACAGCGCCCAGGCGTGGGCTTACCGTGAATCTTTGCCACTTATTGCAGAGTTCACTATGGCTAAGCACAGTTGGTTATTAATCGCCGCATTACCTCTCTCCATTTCACTTTCCTGGGGCGCAGATTTTTATTACCGCCAGCAGGAGAAAGGTACGGTTTACATTGCCGAACAGAAGGGGGAAAAAGATGAGATCCTCTCCGAATTACCAGATATTAATTTTTCCCACCTTTGGCGCATTGCCAATTTAGCCAATAAACAAGAAACCCGCTTACTGTCCGATTTTAATCCCGATAAGTTCGATTGCGATGATGAGGGGGATTGTCAGCATACCTGGCTCACCGATGGACGCTCTGTCCTTTGGGCAGGCAAAGTCCTGACAAACCCATCCGGTAAACCTAATGTCGATGCCACCAGTTTTCAGGCATTCGGCGCTTTCGCTGCCGATAAACGCAGTATCTATTTTGATGGTCAGCGTACCGATGATAATAGCGGTGATAAGCAGGTGGATATGTCAACGCTGGAAGAGACGGACATCTGGAATTTACTGCGTGATAAAAATAGTCTTTGGCATAAAGGTCGCTGGTTGGGTCATGCCGATGGATTTCAAATCGTGCGGCATGATTCAGCCATACAATTTGTTGTGCTGACAAATTCGCAGGTAATTGTTAACGGTAAGCTTCTGCCCGCCGATCGCAAAACTTTTCAGATTAAACGTTGGATGCCTGGTGAACGGTTGGTTTATCGCGATAAAAGCGGCGAGCATGACTATGAGCTTGAGGATATTGAGTATCGCTGTGCGCCATTTAATAGTGGTCTGAATAATGTGTCCTGGCTCAAACATGAAGCCACTCCAGCGGGCAGTGACTGTGTTTATGAAACGCTGGTGGGGGTTGATCCGGAATATTTTTATCTGTTTGTTTGGGACACCGGTTTATATAAGAACCAAATTTATAAAGTAACAACCAACGCCTTGGGTGAAGGTGAATTGATTAATCTTAAGTCGGAGGAACTCTCCGGCTCACTTGAAGCAGGTGGTTGGCGGAGATTAATTAATACGTATATATCTCCAGACGGGCAGCTTTACGCTCAACAAGCGACTGAAATTGTGAAAGAGCGTGCCCGGCAAGGTGAATGGCTGCGTTATAACCTGGGTGTGGGAGGATGGTCATCGGTGAAGCAACCTCCGAGCGGACTAAAACCCTTATTTAAATAACCTCTTCACACTAACAGCTTCAGGATGACGCTATGTTGCGAATTAAACCCCTTTGTCTCGCCCTGGCTTTATTTTCAACCACCTCACTAGCCTGCTCCGGTGTACCTTCTGCTGCGTTTTACTACCAGCCGTGGGGGCAAGGAACAAAATATAGCGTTGAAGATAGTGACGATTATGGACTCTATTTCCCGGATATTCATTTACCGCAGGTCAAGTTTAAGCAACTTCGCCGCGTACCCAACGGCACTGATGATAAATATGATTCTCCGGATAATATCAATAATGATTTTGTACAAGTGGATGCGGGCACTTATATCAGAACTAATGGCGGCTGGCGTTTCGACTGGTTGACTGATGGCCGTCATATTTTATGGGCAGGGAAAATAGTCCAGAACCCGCCGGGAACACCGAAAGTCGATGCCGCAACATTCCGTGCCTGGGGACGTTTTGCCGCTGATAAAGACAGCCTCTATTTTGATGGCGAACGCACGGATGATAACCGCGGCGAAAAGCAGGTTGATATGGATTCGCTGCAACAAGTCGGCGGTCGCGTTCGTTCAGGTGATTCTGCGGATGTGCTCAAAGATCGCCGCAATATTTATTTTCAAGGGCGTTGGTTAGGCAGTGCACAAGGATATTCTATTCTTGGCGTTAAATCCTGGACACGTCGCCCCATTCTTTATTCACCTAATAGTTGTGAAAGCAAAAGTAATCCTGGACCGTGGGATACCATTTGGCGAACCCAATCGCAGGTCTTTGTGAATGGAGATGCCATCAATGCCGATCCGGATACCTTTCATCTTGTGCGCTGGATGGCCGGTTCACTACTGATTTATCGCGACAAAAACGGGGAGAAACGTTATTCGTTCGGGAAAGATTGCCGGAGTACGTTTGATCTACAGCGAGATAAAGTAACATGGTTGACGCGTGATGCTTCCCGGCGCGCTAATGACTGCCGGGTTGCGACCATTCCTGATGTTGATCCGGAATATTTTCGCCCGTTGACGCAGAATGTGGCGCAATATAAAGATTCGCTCTATCTGGTGAAGTATGTTTCTGGGGTCGAAAAAACGCTTTCGGTTATTCATTTACCCGACCCCAAACAAGAATTACAGGGAGGCGTTAATATTGTAGGGAATAAAGTTTATTTCATCGCGAGCGCTGATGTGACTATTTTCGATATTAATGGGCATTGGACGTGGTATAAAAGCCCCGATGGCACAACATTAAATTATTTGGCACATGATGACCGCTATACGTATTTTATTAACGAAGACACGGTTGAGCTCTTTGAACTGAAAGGCCAATGGACGTGGTTTAAATACGCCAATGGTCAATTATCAGATACCTTTGCTCATGATGACCATTATATTTATTACGTAGGAGATGGGTTGGTTCGTGATGCGAAGCGGCGTAATGAGACTCGACAACTCAATGCGGCGCATCTTGATAAAAACGGCAGTCTGCTTACCGTTGAAGGTAAGTACACCAGTTACAATAATGAATTGCTTCCACTGAGTGACTGAATCACTTAACAATCAACGATCCTGCTCATGTCAGGATCGTTGATCAAACAAATCACTCACCCGCCAGCGCGCGTGGGAACAGTACATTATTTTCCAGACTGATGTGCTCCATTAAATCATCAATCAGTTCATTAATACCGTTATACATCGCTTTCCAGGTGGTGCAGGCTTCCGGCGGCGGTGTGACGTTATTGGTAATGTGTTTGATAACCTCCAACAGCTCACCTGCTTCATCGTGTTCGCTTTCCATTACGCTGATTGGCCCCATCGCCTGGCTGCCCATGCCTTGTTTGATCATCGGGAAGAGGATCTGCTCTTCTTTCATCATGTGGCTGGAAAGCTCTTCATGCAGCATAGTCAGGTATTTTGTCAGCCCTTTTGGCACGCTCGGTTTGTCGGCGTGAACGCGCTCTACTTTGGTGGCTTGCAGGATCAACTCTGGCAGTTGTTCACGGTGACGATCGTGGTAGCGCACGATGATATGGTCGATGATTTCTGCCAGCGGCGCGCTACGCCAGTCTTTCTCAATCGGTTGTTCAGCAAGCTTTGCCAGTTCGGCTTCAATGACGTCAACATCCAGTTCTTTACGTGCCGCCGCGCGAGCCAGCGTCTGCTTACCGCCGCAGCAGTAATCCATATCATATTGACGAAACAGAGCCGAAGCGCGAGGAATAGAGAGCGCCAGTTCACCTAAAGGTTGGTCGCGATAAGCCATAGCTGATACCTCATTCTTAATAAGATAAGATGTATTTTAAATGCATCTTTAAGTTAAAAGCTATAACCCTTACGTAGCAGAGGATTATTTAACAGATTGGCAAGGTGTCAACTTTCAGAGACAGGTTCAGCTAAGGGTTTTTCCGGTTCTGCTCTGACTGCAATGATCACGCCGGCCACTAACAGCGCGATACCGCTCAGCGTCATCAGCGGTGGAATTTGTTGGCGGAGTAAAAAGGTGTACAGCAAACCTGCCAGCGTTTCGAAAACAATCAGCGGCCCGAGGATCACCGTCGGTAATCGCTGGCTGGCGACGTTCCAGCAAAGTGCGCCGACCCATGAGCAAAGCACGGCGATAGCAATCATCAGGCTAATAAAGGCCAGTGGACGGGAGCCAAAAGGTAGAGAGAAATCAGGCATTTGCGTATTCAGCCAGAAACAAGCAACAACATAACCGATGAGCGAAACCGGCAGCGTGACCAGCGCCTGCGCCGTCGCCCACATCATTGGATGTTTGTCTGGATTTTCCCGCAGCCAGCGGGCGTTGCGCAATGCATACCACGCCCAGCAAACCACGGAGACTAATGCCAGCATGACGCCTGAGGTATAACGTGCCCAGTCAAAATTGGGGAGACCGTGGTTTAACTCAGCAATATTTACACACGCAAGGCCGATACCAATACAAACCAGCGCCGGGGCGAGTTTCCCCCACGCGAGTTTGCCGTCGCGCTGGCTGTACAGCAAATTGGCAAAGACCGGGATCACCACTGGCAGGGTGCCGATAATCATCGTGGAAACAGGCGCGCCGGTTCGCTGAATGGCACTGGCAAGGCAAAAGTAATAGATGAGATTGCCCATCATGGTGAGCATTAGCGCGGTAAGCCAGTCGCGACGTGTCAACTGGCGCAGACGCACGCGCCCCAGCCAGGCAATGGGCAGTGCAATTAAACCTAATGCCAGATAGCGTCCCATTGATTGCAGCATCGCCGGGTATTCTGGAACGATCAACGGCCCGACAAAAATAAGCCCCCACATCAACCCTGCTAACAGGGCGTACAGCACGCCGCTAATCATCACTGGCATCCATTGGTCTGTCAGAAGAAATATTCAGGGAACAGAGATGGTTGCTCCCCGCATCCCGTCATTATCAGAGAGGATGCGGGAGGATGCCACTTTAATTAACTAGTTATTAACATTAAAAAGCGCGTTTACGCTTTCGGCTAATGTTGTTGTCGGGCGGCCAATCAGCGTGCTGAGCGTTTTGCTGTCATCAAACAGACCACCTTTTGATGCGCCAACGTCAGAGTCAGCCAGCATATCCGCCAGTCCGCCAGGAAGACCAACGCTTTTCAGCGCTGCGGCGAAATCGGCTTCGCTCATATTCTGGTAGATAACTGGTTTGCCGCTCTGTTTGGTCAGCTCTGCCGCTAACTGTGTCAGCGTCCAGGCGTTGTCGCCCGCCAGCTCATAGACTTTGCCTTCGTGACCTGCTTCGCTAATTACGCGTGCCGCAGCCTCTGCGTAATCTGCACGAGTTGCTGAGGCAATTTTGCCATCGCCCGCCGCACCAATAAATACGCCGTGTTCCAGTGCTGCCGGGGCGCTGGCGAGGTAGTTTTCAGTGTACCAGCCGTTGCGCAGCAGGGTATAAGCGATGCCAGAATCAGCCAGCATTTTCTCCGTCTCGATATGCTCAGCAGCCAGGCCGAGCGGGGAGGTGTCCGCATGTAACAGGCTGGTGTAGGCGATAAATTTCACGCCAGCCGCCTTTGCGGCATTAATAACATTACGATGCTGCGAGGCACGCTGTCCCACTTCGCTGGAAGAGATCAGCAGCAATTTTTCCACGCCCTGTAGCGCAGATGTCAGTGCAGCTTCATCGCCGTAGTCAGCCTGACGCACGCTAATGCCTTGTGCGCTCAAAGCATGCGCTTTTTCCGGATTACGTGCGATAGCCACTATTTGGCTGGCAGAAACGGTTTGCAGCAAAGATTCAATTACATTGTGACCAAGCTGGCCGGTCGCGCCGGTGATTGCGATCATGAGAAATCTCCATTGGTTTGTCTTGTGTTTAAATACGCTAACACCTAAACTAACTTTTAGTAAGTACATACAAAAAGGTAAGTATGAAATGAGTCGGGTAAGCCTGTCGCAACAACTGAAAGAGGGAAACCTCTTCGCTGAGCAGTGTCCGTCGCGGGATGTGTTGAAACACGTTACCAGCCGTTGGGGGGTACTGATTCTGGTGGCGCTGCGCGAAGGCACTCATCGCTTTAGCGACTTGCGGCGTAAAATGGGCGGAGTGAGCGAAAAGATGCTCGCGCAGTCGTTACAGGCGCTGGAGCAGGATGGATTTGTTAACCGTATCGCGTATCCGGTGGTGCCGCCGCATGTGGAATATAGCCTCACACCGCTGGGTGAACAGGTCAGTGAAAAGGTTGCTGCACTGGCAGACTGGATTGAGTTGAATTTGCCAGAGGTGCTGGCGGTGCGGGATGAACGTGCGGCATAACTGCCGGAGACCTACGATTCGTGGTTTGTAGGGCGGATAAGACGCGTCAGCATCGCATCCGCCAGGAAGTGCCGGATGCGATGCATGATGTGTAGACCGAAAACGGTGTGTCTTACTTACTCAAATCCACCTGATAAATCGCAAACCCGATATCATCAGTCGCGACTTTATTCATCGGATACTGACCCTTCTCTTTAATAAAGTCTGCGGCTTTATCGGACGGGGACGTTTCAAAACGAATATCCAGTTTTTTATCACCGGCAATCGGCGCTAAACGCCAGTTATTATCTGCCGCTGGGTGAATTTCTCCTGCACGCTTCGACTCTTCAGCAATCCACGCTGCCAGCACCGAACGGTTCTCATCCGGCGACGCAAAGGCGATATGGCTGTCGCCTGTTCCGGCAAATTTGCCACCGTATGCACGATAATTATTGGTAGCAACCAGGAACATCGCGTCCGGATCAATCGGTTTACCATTAAAGGTCAGATTCTTAATCCTTTCCGCATTGGCATTAATCACCTGACATTCACCGTCATAGCGGGCTGGCTGGGTAACATCAATCTGATAATTCACGCCGTCAATCACATCAAAGTTATAGGTACGGAAGCCATCCCAGTTGATTAATGACTGCGGTTTAGTGCTGTTGGGATCTATCTGGTTAAACTGCCCGGCGGAGCACTCCAGCCACTCTTTAACTTCCTTGCCGCTGGCTTTTACCACAATCAGCGTATTGGGATAGAGATAGAGATCGGCGGCATTACGGAAAGTCAGTTGGCCTTTTTCCACTTCTACATAGCTGGCAGGATCGTTCTTGCGACCGCCAACTTTAAACGGCGCAGCGGCAGAGAGCACCGGCAGTTTTGCCAGATCCGGATCGCCCTGAATGTAATGTTCGACATACGCTTTTTGCGCGTTGTTCACCACCTGCACCGTCGGATCGTCCTGTACCAGCGCCAGATAGCTATACATATTGTCGGCGGATTTCCCGATAGGTTTGCTGACAAACTGGCGTGTGGCATCGTGATCGGCTTTCAGCGTTGCAACCAACTTGCTGTCTTCAGCGGCGAGTGATTTTTTATTGGCGACATCGTAAATCGGGCGAGCTTCCGCTTTTGCTTGCGTCACCTGCCATTTCCCGCTGTCATTATTGAGTTGCAGATCGACCACGCCGAGATGATCGCCCCACATGCCTGGCATTACCGCCGGAACACCGTTAATCGTACCTTTGGCGATATCTACTCCTTTGATATCAGCAAAATCTTTGCCCGGGAAGACGGCATGGGCATGACCAAACATAATGGCATCAACGCCCGGAATTTCACTGAGATAATAAACTGAGTTTTCCGCCATTACTTTATACGGATCGGCAGACAGACCAGAATGCGCCAGAACGACAACGACATCGGCACCTTTCTCGCGCATTTCCGGCACGTACTTGCGCACTGTTTCGGTAATATCGTTAACGGTAACTTTGCCGGATAAATTGGCTTTATCCCATCCCATAATCTGCGGTGGCACGACGCCGATATAGCCAATTTTCAGCGTTTGCTTTTTCCCGTCTTTATCGACTACTTCGGTGTCTTTAATTAAATACGGTGTAAACATCGGCTGGTTGGTTTTTACGTCAATGACATTGGCATTTATATAGGGGAATTTCGCCCCCGCCAGCGCGTTTTTCAGGTAATCCAGACCGTAATTAAATTCATGATTGCCGAGTGTGCCGACGGTATAATCCAGCGTATTCAGCGCCTTATAGACCGGATGAATATCACCGGCTTTTAATCCTTTAGCCGACATGTAATCCGCCAGCGGGCTGCCCTGAATCAGGTCACCGTTATCGACCAACACGCTATTTTTCACTTCATTGCGCGCGTCATTAATCAGGCTCGCGGTGCGTACCAGCCCAAATTTTTCTGTGGATGTGTCTTTGTAATAATCGAAATCCATCATGTTGCTATGCAAATCAGAGGTTTCCATTATGCGTAGATCGACTGTTGCCGCATTCACGCTGGCAGCAATCAGCGTGGCCAGGAGCGTTGCGCTAAACTTAATCATAAGGGACATCCTTTTATGAACGAGAAGATGAAATGTCTTTCATACGGAGCGTGAAGGATGCCATAAATAATAAATCAGGAAACGATGACGCCATCACAGTTGGCGGATTCTATAGCGATGGGGTATAAGTAAAACAATAAGTTAACGCCGCTCACAGAGACGAGGTGGAGAATGTTAGATCAAGTATGCCAGCTTGCACGGATTGCGGGCGATGCCATTATGCAGGTCTACGACGGGACTAAACCGATGGACGTCGCCAACAAAGCAGATGACTCTCCGGTGACGGCGGCAGATATCGCCGCGCATACCGTAATCATGGAAGGATTACGTAAACTGACGCCGGATATCCCCGTTCTTTCTGAAGAAGATCCTCCCGGTTGGGAAGTCCGCCAGCACTGGCAACGTTACTGGCTGGTGGATCCGCTGGACGGCACCAAAGAGTTTATTAAACGAAATGGCGAATTTACCGTTAACATTGCGCTGATCGACAAAGGCAAACCGATATTAGGTGTGGTGTATGCGCCGGTAATGAACGTAATGTACAGCGCGGAGGAAGGAAAAGCCTGGAAAGAAGAGTGCGGCGTGCGCAAGCAGATTCAGGTACGCGACGCTCGCCCGCCTCTGGTCGTCATTAGCCGTTCCCATGCGGATGCGGAGCTGAAAGAGTATCTGCAACAGCTTGGCGAACACCAGACGACATCCATCGGTTCTTCACTGAAATTTTGCCTGGTGGCGGAAGGGCAGGCTCAGCTCTACCCGCGTTTTGGGCCAACCAATATTTGGGACACCGCTGCCGGTCATGCTGTGGCTGCCGCTGCCGGAGCACACGTCCACGACTGGCAGGGGAAACCGCTGGATTACACTCCGCGTGAATCCTTCCTGAATCCAGGGTTCCGGGTTTCTATTTATTAAGCAACTTATGCAGCAAGTCCATCACTTGCTGCACCTCTTCCTGAGTGAGCGCTCCATCTTTTGCCCATTGCACGCGACCGTCTTTATCCAGCACTGCAATGGCGGAACTCTCTTCATCCAACTGCCAGGCGCTGCGTGCGATGCCGTTGCTGTCGACAATAAACTGTGACCACGGATAGAGCTTTTTATTGCTCTCCAGGCTGCTACGTACAAACATACCTGAACCGGGGATAGCGTCGTCGGTGTTCACAATGGTGGTCGTCTGGTAGCGATCATGCGGCAGTTTTGCCGATTTAATCGCTTCAATCAGCGTCGCATTTTTCTCTTTTGCGGAGGTGCGACCGGCAATATGTTGCAGTACCCGCACTTTCCCCACTAACTGTGCGCTGTTCCAGGTATTGTAGCTAAACTGATCTTTATCAAGTACTAACTCGCCACGATCGGCAATGCCAATTGGTGGTACTCGCTGACCGGTTTCGAATTTATGCGCGGAGGCCATCATCGGCAGTAGCAAGCAAGTCAGCGCGAGAATCTTGCGTAGGGTCATAGTGTTTCCTTCTTATCGTATGCAGGTGATCCGACCACTTGGGGCGGACTTTTAATCATATGTGCTATTTATCGAATTTCCCGCAAGTGTGGTGCCAGTTTGCGGACAAGCGCACAAATCATATGAAAAATGAATGCTTATACTGAAGATTGTGGTTAGGCGAAAAGATAATTCTGAATAACTGTAACGTTAAGGTAAAAAACTTTATACACACTGGAAACATTGCAGCGATAGACTATAGTCATCAGGCATTAAAATTTGCGCCTCATAATAGTTGGGCCGATTGTGGCACCACAAAGGCGTAATACTCAGCAGGAGATAACAATGAAAATTTTCCAACGGTACAACCCACTGCAGGTGGCGAAGTACGTGAAAATCCTGTTCCGTGGACGGTTATACATCAAGGACGTTGGCGCTTTTGAATTTGATAAGGGTAAGATTCTTATCCCAAAAGTGAAGGATAAGCTGCATTTGTCAGTGATGTCCGAAGTTAACCGTCAGGTTATGCGTCTGCAAACAGAGATGGCTTAACCAGCGTGCTATGCAGTAATAAGACGGCTCCTGATTCAGGAGCCGTTGATGTTTCTGGGGTTATGCGACGCTTTCTTCTTTATTTTTATCTTTAGCGTCAGGCTGTTTCGGTGAAAGGGCGGTGGCTTTGCTGTCGATCCGCGTCACCAGCAGTTGGTCGATGCGGTAGTTATCGATATCCACCACTTCAAATTTGTAGCCGGAGAGTTTCACTGAATCGGTGCGTTTCGGGATCTTACGCAGCATAAACATCATAAAGCCGCCGATGGTTTCGTAGTTGCCCGACTGCGGGAACTCGTCAATATCCAGCACACGCATCACGTCGTCAATCGGCGTACCGCCATCGATTAGCCATGAGTTCTCATCACGCGCGACAATCTGTTCTTCCAGCCCCTGACCGACCAGATCGCCCATCAACGTGGTCATCACGTCGTTGAGGGTAATTATCCCCACCACCAGGGCGTACTCGTTCATGATTACCGCAAAGTCTTCGCCCGCAGCTTTAAAACTTTCCAGCGCCTCAGAGAGGGTCAGAGTGTCAGGCACGATCAGCGTGTTGCGAATCTGCACGCCGCTATTCAGTGCCAGGCTTTGATTAGCCAGCACGCGGTTCAGCAGATCTTTCGAGTCCACATAGCCGATGATGTGGTCGATATCTTCATTACAGACGAGGAATTTTGAGTGTGGATGCTCCGCCACTTTATTCTTCAGACTTTGCTCATCTTCATGGAGATCGAACCAAATCACGTTTTCACGCGGCGTCATGGAAGACGGCACGGTACGGGATTCCAGTTCAAACACGTTTTCGATCAGCTCGTGTTCCTGTTTACGCAGTACTCCAGCCAGTGCACCGGCTTCCACCACCGCGTAGATGTCATCAGAAGTGATGTCATCTTTACGTACCATCGGCAATTTAAAGATACGGAAGATCATGTTTGCCAGGCCGTTGAAAAACCACACCAGAGGGGTGCAGACGAACAGGCAGAAGCGCATCGGGTTGATGATACGCAAAGCCACAGCTTCTGGCGCAATCATACCGATGCGTTTCGGGGTTAAATCCGCAAACAGAATAAACATGCCAGTCACTAATGAGAAAGAGAGAATAAAGCTCAGTTGCTCAGAGAGTTCCGCTGATATATAGCGAGAGAACAGGCTGTTAAAAGCCGGAGAGAACGCCGCATCACCGACGATACCACCGAGTATCGCCACCGCGTTCAGACCAATTTGCACCACGGTAAAGAACATGCCGGGATTTTCCTGCATATCCAGAACTCGCTGGGCGTTTATATTGCCTTCATCAGCCAGCAGTTTAAGTTTGATTTTGCGTGAGGCGGCAAGCGAGATCTCGGACATCGAGAAGAACGCACTCACAGCGATCAAGCATAGTATGACTAAAATACTGTTTAACATATCTTATCCGACCGTTCAGGTCAGATCCTCGGAAGGGGAAGTTGATTAATTTGTGCGAAATACACATTGAAAGCCGGTTCGAAGAGAGTGAACCGACATTTTCAGTGGCTAGTATAGCGTAAGGTTCTGTAAAGTCGCCAGAGGGTTAAATTTTTGCTTCATTTCGCTTTAGTTCAGCCTTTTATTGCTACGCTTCAGGCGGCAGGCAAACGCCGATCCCACCAATTCCACAATAGCCATATGGGTTTTTGTGCAGATATTGTTGGTGGTCATCTTCGGCATAATAAAACGGTGTAGCGTTGGCGATCTCGGTGGTTATCTGGCGATCGTCACCGACGGTGAGCATTGCGGCCTGAAAACGTTCCAGACTGGCGCGGGCGGCAGCGTCCTGTTCTGGTGTCAGCGGGTAAATTGCGGAACGATACTGCGCGCCGTGGTCATTGCCCTGACGCATCCCTTGTGCGGGATCGTGATTCTCCCAGAATACCTGTAACAGTTGTTCGTAGCTGATCACTGACGGATCGTAAACCACGCGTACCGCTTCGGCGTGGCCGGTATCACCAGAACACACTTCCCGATAGGTCGGGTTTGGCGTGTAACCGCCGGTATAGCCTGCGGCAGTGCTGTAAACACCGGGAAGTTGCCAGAAAAGGCGTTCCACGCCCCAGAAACAGCCCATAGCAAAAATGGCGATCTCCATTCCGTCAGGCACATTGGTCATTGAGTGGCCGTTGACCGCATGCAATGTGGCTACAGGCATCGGGGTATTACGTCCAGGAAGGGCATCGGCGGGGGAAACCAGATGCTTTTTATCAAATAAACTCATAGTGTTGCTCTCCCGAAAGTCGGCCTTTGGGGATTAGGTTGTAACAAGAGACGTATTTGCACACAATAACCCCCGTGAATGTGTATAAAGTAAACCATAAGAAATATTTTGGGTTTAGTCTGCTTTTAAATCCATATGGCTGGATTTTTGTTAAGCCGTTTAACGGAGTTCCAGGGGCAGGAACAAAGGATATTCAGGAGAAAATGTGCGCTATATCCGACAGTTATGCTGTGTAAGCTTACTCTGCTTTAGCGGAGCTGCCGTCGCCGCGAACGTCCGTCTACAGGTCGAAGGGTTATCGGGGCAGCTAGAAAAGAACGTTCGTGCGCAGCTTTCTACGATTGAAAGTGATGAAGTTACGCCAGATCGGCGCTTTCGCGCACGTGTTGATGATGCCATCCGCGAAGGTCTGAAGGCGCTGGGCTATTACCAGCCGACCATTGAATTTGATCTCCGACCACCGCCAAAGAAGGGGCGGCAGGTGTTGATCGCCAAAGTCACGCCCGGCGTGCCGGTGTTGATTGGCGGCACTGATGTGGTTTTGCGCGGCGGTGCGCGGACTGATAAAGACTATTTGAAGTTGCTCGATACCCGCCCGGCTATAGGCACGGTGCTGAATCAGGGCGACTACGAAAATTTCAAAAAGTCCTTAACCAGCATCGCGTTGCGTAAAGGCTATTTCGATAGCGAATTTACCAAAGCACAGTTGGGTATCGCACTTGGCTTGCATAAAGCCTACTGGGATATTGATTACAACAGTGGCGAACGCTACCGCTTTGGGCATGTGACCTTCGAAGGTTCACAGATCCGCGATGAGTACCTGCAAAATCTGGTGCCGTTTAAAGAGGGCGATGAGTACGAATCTAAAGATCTGGCGGAACTGAACCGCCGTCTCTCCGCTACTGGTTGGTTTAACTCGGTGGTGGTTGCACCGCAGTTTGATAAAGCGCGAGAAACTAAAGTATTGCCACTGACTGGCGTCGTTTCGCCGCGCACGGAAAACACCATTGAAACCGGGGTCGGGTACTCAACGGACGTTGGCCCACGAGTTAAAGCCTCGTGGAAAAAGCCGTGGATGAACTCTTACGGTCACAGCCTGACCACCAGCACAAGTATCTCTGCACCGGAACAGACTCTCGATTTTAGTTATAAAATGCCGCTGCTTAAGAACCCACTGGAACAATACTATCTGGTACAGGGTGGTTTTAAGCGTACTGATCTGAATGATACCGAATCCGATTCCACCACCCTGGTTGCTTCCCGTTACTGGGATCTTTCCAGTGGCTGGCAGCGTGCCATTAACCTGCGCTGGAGTCTCGACCACTTTACTCAGGGTGAAATCACTAACACCACGATGCTGTTTTATCCTGGGGTCATGATTAGCCGGACGCGATCACGCGGCGGCCTGATGCCGACCTGGGGCGACTCGCAGCGTTACTCTATCGACTACTCCAACACCGCCTGGGGATCGGATGTCGATTTCTCCGTATTCCAGGCGCAGAACGTCTGGATCCGCACACTTTACGATCGCCATCGCTTTGTCACTCGCGGCACGCTGGGCTGGATTGAAACCGGTGACTTCGACAAAGTACCGCCGGATTTACGTTTCTTCGCCGGGGGCGACCGCAGTATTCGCGGCTATAAATACAAATCGATCGCTCCGAAATACGCCAATGGTGACTTGAAAGGGGCATCAAAGCTAATTACCGGATCGCTGGAGTATCAGTACAACGTGACCGGAAAATGGTGGGGCGCGGTGTTTGTCGATAGCGGCGAAGCGGTAAGCGATATTCGCCGCAGTGACTTTAAAACCGGCACCGGGGTTGGCGTGCGTTGGGAATCGCCGGTCGGGCCGATCAAGCTCGATTTCGCCGTTCCGGTCGCTGACAAAGACGAGCATGGTTTACAGTTTTACATCGGTCTGGGGCCAGAATTATGAGTTTATGGAAAAAAATCAGCCTCGGCGTAGTCATCGTTATTTTACTGTTGCTGGGATCAGTGGCGTTTCTGGTGGGCACCACCAGCGGCCTGCATCTGGTATTTAAAGCGGCAGACCGTTGGGTGCCAGGGCTGGATATTGGCAAGGTCACCGGTGGCTGGCGCGACCTTACCTTGTCTGACGTTCGTTATGAGCAGCCAGGCGTGGCGGTAAAAGCGGGCAATCTGCATCTGGCGGTCGGGCTGGAGTGCCTGTGGGACAGCAGTGTTTGTATTAACGATTTGGCACTGAAGGATATTCAGGTCAACATCGACAGTAAAAAAATGCCCCCTTCAGAGCAAGCGGAGGAAGAGGAAGATAGCGGGCCGCTGGATCTCTCTACGCCATATCCCATCACCCTGACGCGGGTAGCGCTGGATAACGTCAACATTAAGATTGATGACACTACGGTGTCGGTGATGGACTTCACCTCCGGTCTGAACTGGCAAGAGAAAACCCTGACCCTGAAACCGACATCGCTGAAAGGGCTGTTGATTGCCCTGCCGAAAGTGGCAGAAGTGGCGCAGGAAGAAGTTGTCGAACCGAAGATTGAAAATCCGCAGCCGGATGAAAAACCGCTGGGCGAAACGCTGAAAGATCTCTTTTCTCGCCCGGTATTACCGGAGATGACCGACGTACATTTGCCGCTCAACCTGAACATTGAAGAGTTTAAGGGTGAGCAACTGCGCGTGACGGGCGACACGGACATCACCGTGCACACCATGCTGCTGAAAGTCAGTAGCATCGATGGCAATACCAAACTGGACGCACTTGATATCGACTCTAATCAGGGGAGCGTTAATGCCAGTGGCACGGCGCAACTGTCCAATAACTGGCCGGTAGATATCACCCTCAATAGCACACTGAACGTGGAGCCACTAAAAGGCGAAAAAGTGAAGCTGAAAGTGGGTGGTGCGCTGCGCGAACAACTGGAGATTGGCGTTAATCTTTCCGGTCCGGTGGATATGGATCTGCGCGCCCAGACGCGGCTGGCAGAAGTCGGATTGCCGCTCAACGTGGAAGTAAACAGCAAACAGCTTTACTGGCCGTTTACTGGCGAGAAGCAGTATCAGGCGGATGATCTGAAACTGAAACTCACCGGAAAAATGACTGATTACACGCTCTCTATGCACATGGCGGTGAAGGGGCATGAGATCCCGCCAGCGACCATTACCCTCGATGCAAAGGGCAATGAACAGCAGGTTAATCTCGACAAACTTACCGTCGCAGCGCTGGAAGGGAAAACCGAGTTGAAAGCGTTACTCGACTGGCAGCAGGCGATTAGCTGGCGTGGTGAGTTAACGCTTAACGGCATTAACACTGCGAAAGAGTTCCCGGAGTGGCCGTCAAAACTCAATGGTTTGATCAAAACCCGAGGCAGCCTGTACGGCGGCACCTGGCAGATGGACGTACCAGAGTTGAAGCTGACCGGCAATGTTAAACAGAACAAAGTGAACGTTGACGGAACGCTGAAAGGCAACAGTTATATGCAGTGGACGATCCCAGGTCTGCATCTGGAACTGGGGCCAAACAGTGCCGAAGTGAAAGGCGAGTTGGGGGTAAAAGATCTCAATCTTGATGCCACCATCAACGCGCCGGGGCTGGATAATGCGCTACCAGGACTGGGTGGTACAGCGAAAGGGTTGGTGAAAGTACGCGGTACTGTGGAAGCGCCACAACTACTGGCAGATATTACCGCGCGCGGTTTGCGTTGGCAGGAACTCTCCGTAGCGCAGGTTCGTGTGGAAGGCGATATCAAATCCACCGATCAGATTGCGGGTAAACTCGACGTGCGCGTTGAGCAAATCTCGCAACCGGATGTGAATATCAACCTCGTCACTCTGAACGCGAAAGGCAGCGAAAAGCAGCACGAGTTACAACTGCGGATTCAGGGCGAGCCGGTTTCCGGGCAGCTCAATCTGGCAGGGAGTTTTGATCGCAAAGAAGAACGTTGGAAGGGAACACTTAGCAATACGCGCTTCCAGACGCCGGTCGGCCCGTGGTCGCTGACGCGTGATATCGCACTGGACTACCGCAATCAGGAGCAAAAAATCAGCATCGGGCCACACTGCTGGCTTAACCCGAATGCGGAACTGTGCGTGCCGCAAACCATTGATGCCGGGGCTGAAGGGCGTGCGGTGGTGAATCTCAACCGTTTCGACCTGGCAATGCTGAAGCCGTTTATGCCGGAAACCACTCAGGCCAGCGGTATCTTTACAGGTAAAGCGGATGTCGCCTGGGATACCACCAAAGAAGGGCTGCCGCAGGGCAGTGTTACTCTTTCCGGGCGTAACGTGCAGGTGACGCAAACCGTCAACGATGCGGCGCTGCCAGTAGCGTTTCAGACGCTGAACCTGACGGCGGAGTTGCGTAATAACCGTGCCGAGCTGGGCTGGACAATCCGTCTGACTAATAACGGTCAGTTTGATGGTCAGGTGCAGGTAACCGATCCTCAAGGGCGGCGTAACCTCGGCGGCAACGTGAATATCCGTAACTTCAACCTCGCGATGGTAAACCCCATCTTTACGCGTGGTGAAAAAGCGGCGGGTATGGTGAGCGCCAACTTACGTCTGGGCGGTGATGTGCAGAGCCCGCAGTTGTTTGGTCAGCTCCAGGTCACTGGTGTGGATATCGATGGCAACTTTATGCCGTTTGATATGCAGCCGAGCCAGCTTGCGGTCAACTTTAACGGTATGCGCTCGACGCTGGCGGGCACTGTGCGAACCCAGCAGGGGGAAATTTACCTGAACGGTGATGCTGACTGGAGTCAGATTGAAAACTGGCGTGCGCGGGTGACGGCAAAAGGCAGTAAGGTGCGGATCACCGTACCGCCGATGGTGCGCATGGATGTGTCGCCAGATGTCGTATTCGAAGCCACACCAAGCCTGTTTACCCTCGATGGCCGCGTGGATGTACCGTGGGCGCGCATTGTGGTGCACGATCTACCGGAAAGTGCGGTGGGCGTCTCCAGCGATGTGGTAATGCTCAACGATAACCTGCAACCGGAGGAGGCGAAAACGGCATCGATTCCGATCAACAGCAACCTGATTGTTCACGTTGGCAACAATGTGCGCATTGATGCCTTCGGCCTGAAAGCGCGACTGACGGGCGATCTCAATGTCGTACAGGACAAACAAGGTCTGGGTCTGAACGGGCAGATCAACATTCCGGAAGGTCGCTTCCATGCCTATGGTCAGGATCTGATTGTGCGTAAAGGTGAACTGCTGTTCTCTGGCCCGCCGGATCAACCGTATCTCAATATCGAAGCGATTCGTAACCCGGATGCAACAGAAGACGACGTGATCGCCGGTGTTCGTGTCACCGGGCTGGCGGATGAGCCGAAAGCGGAGATCTTCTCTGACCCGGCGATGTCACAACAGGCGGCATTGTCCTACTTGTTACGCGGACAAGGGCTGGAGAGCGATCAGAGTGACAGCGCGGCGATGACCTCGATGCTGATTGGTCTGGGGGTTGCACAAAGTGGTCAGATTGTGGGTAAAATCGGTGAGACATTTGGCGTAAGTAATTTAGCGCTCGACACCGAGGGGGTAGGCGATTCCTCCCAGGTGGTGGTCAGCGGCTATGTATTACCAGGCCTACAAGTGAAATACGGCGTGGGGATATTTGACTCTATAGCAACACTCACGTTACGTTATCGCCTGATGCCGAAGCTATATCTGGAAGCCGTGTCTGGTGTAGACCAGGCACTGGATTTGCTCTATCAGTTCGAGTTTTAGCTATGCGAATATTTGTCTACGGCAGTTTACGCCACAAACAAGGCAACAGCCACTGGATGACCAATGCCCAGTTGCTGGGCGATTTCAGTATCGATAACTACCAGTTGTATAGCCTGGGCCACTATCCAGGCGCAGTTCCGGGGAACGGAACGGTACACGGTGAAGTTTATCGTATTGACAACGCCACGCTGGCCGAACTTGATGCCTTGCGCACCAGGGGCGGTGAATACGCGCGCCAGTTGATTCAGACGCCGTACGGGAGTGCATGGATGTACGTATATCAACGACCCGTCGATGGATTAAAGCTGATTGCAAGCGGCGACTGGTTAGACAGGGATAAGCCATAATTAAACACGCCACCTTCGGGTGGCGTTGTTTTTGCGAGACGACACGCATTCTGTTTTGTAACTTTCCCGCCTGTTTCTTTTCCTTCCGAGTCGCTTTCTATATCTGTTAACGCATAAAAAACGCTGCTGGTGTTCATTAATGCGCAGGGGTAAAACATCTCGCAATTTAAATGGTGAGAATGAGCAGGAGCGGCTTATTTCCAGCAAGCGGCTCTGAACAGGCAAGATGCGTTCTCAAAAGCAAATGTTATACGTCAATTTAAACGATTAGAGGCATCCTGTTTATGCATCAAGTCCAGTTATCCTCACCAGATGGACTGTGAGCCATAGCAGTTCGTTACCTCTGAGGGTGATACCGAGTTGAACCTTGATATAATCGCGGATCAGTAGCGTACACTGCCAGGCTTCTGGATACTCTTTAATCACTTGCACTAGCAGGAAACTGTCCCGCGAGCTATCCAGTTCTCCCTCCTGTAAACGCTGAAGGAAAAACTGCATATGGATAAGAAAACGTGAGTAATTAATCGATTCAGTGTCGATCTCCTGCTTAAAGTGGTACTGCACGAGATTAAAAATATCCTTCAACATTTTCACTGACTGCATGGTTTGCGCTACGTCGTCGCCTTCGCTCTGACCATTCACAAGATGAAAAGCGATATTCCCGGCTTCCTCTTCCGGTAGTTCAATACCGTACTGCTGGCGAATAATGGTTACAGCCTCGCTGGCGATGTGGAACTGTTGTGGATAAAACCGCCTGACCTCCGGTAGTAGGCGGTTTTGAATGGTGATCCCTTTGCGGCTGCGCTCGATGGCAAAAGCCAGGTGATCGGCAAGGGTAAAGAAAATCTGCTCACGAACTTTGCTCGAAAGCTGCATGTTGGCACGGGAAATAATCATCGCAGCCATTTCGATGACTTCATCCGGTATAGCGGAAAGTGCCTCAAGATAGCCGCTGCGTTCGTCAAGCGTCTGGGTTACAAATAGCTTCTCTATCTGCTCCGGGGCGATCTCGTCCCCGGGTCTGCTGTTGAAGCCAATACCTTTCCCCATGACGATAACTTCCCTGTTATCGTCATCAAGGGAGAGCACCAGGCTATTATTGAGCACCTTCTGAACAATCATCTCTGAGACTCGTTGTGGTTACCGTTTTGCGCGATGACATCCTTATACCACCAGAAACTGCGTTTGCGGATCCTTTGCAAACTCTTCAGATCATCCTCGCCGCGATCGACATAAATAAAACCGTAGCGCTTAGCGTATCCCTGGTGAGTGCTTACCACATCAATTGCTGCCCATGGGCAGTAGCCCATCAGCTCGACGCCGTCAGCAATTGCCAGACGCATTTGCTCAATGTGCGCTTCAAGGAAAGCGATACGGTAATCGTCATTCACCGTCCCATCATGCTCCAGCTTATCCGGTGCGCCCATACCGTTTTCGCTGATCAGAATCGGCAGGCCGTAGCGCTCGCACACTTTACGCAGCGTCAGGCGCAATCCCACCGGATCAACGACCCAGCCGTAAGGCGTTTTGCCGACCCACGGATTTTCCGCTGGCCGATAAACGCCCTCTTCGCCCAGCATAATTTGTTGATCGCCCGCGCGGGGGGCAACATCGGCACCATCGCCCCGGCTGGCAGCAATCGTCGCGGTTGAGTAGTAGTTAATGGCGATAAAATCCGGCCGCCCCTGCTGTAAAATCAGCGCATCTTCTGGCTGCATTTCCGGCGCGAGGCCGCGATCCTGCAAATACGCCCACGCCAGGGCGTTGTAGCGACCATGTACCGCTACATCTAAAAAACTCCAGCAGCGCAGCGTTTCCCAGTTATGCGCGGCAATAGCGTCTTCCGGTTTGCAACTTTCGGCGTACATCGAAGTGGTGTTTATCGCCGGGCCGATGCGCAGCCCAGGGAATTCGCGGTGGCACAGGGCGAAGATCTGCGCCTGAGCCAGCATCATATGATGATTCTGCTGGTACAGCGCCTTCTTATCCGGCAGTTCACGATTGGCGGGTACGCCAATCGCGCCGGGATGCAGGATCATGGTGTTCTGTTCGTTAATCGTCAGCCATAGCGGGACTTTATCGGCAAACTCGCTGAACAGCAGACGGGCGTAACGAACAAACGCCTCCCCGGTTTTGCGGTTCAGCCAGCCGCCTTTCAACTCCAGAGCCCAGGGCAAGTCGAAATGATACAACGTGACGATGGGGGTTATTCCGTGGCGTGTCAGGGCGTCGATCAGGCGGTGATAAAAGGCTAACCCGTCCGGATTCACCGGGCCATCACCGTCAGGTATCACCCGCGACCAGGCCACCGAAAAGCGGTAGGCCTTCAGCCCCATCTGCGCCATCAGCGCTACGTCTTCCTCCACGCGATGATAGTGATCGCTGGCAATGCGGAAGTCAGCCGTTCCCGGCGGATGGCTGAGCATGTCGACTACCGACGGTCCTTTACCGTCTTCATTCCACGCGCCCTCAACCTGATAGGCCGAAGTGGACGCGCCCCACAGAAAACCGTCCGGGAACTGCGTTTTCTTTTGATAAATCATACCTGCACCTCCTTAGCGGATTGCACCATCAGTTGTTCGCCGTAATCGACCTGCGCGGCGGTGGTAAGGCGCAGGGAGTGCTGCTCGTCGCCATTGACCACAATCACCGGGGTAATCAGGTCATACCCGGCCTGTTCGATGGCGGGGATATCAAAGCGGATTAGCTCCTGTCCGACCTCCACCTTGTCGCCTACTTTCAGCGATGAGCTAAAGTGCTGGCCGTTAAGATTAACGGTATCGATACCGATATGGATCAGCAGCTCAAGTCCGCTTTCACTTTGTAAACCAACGGCGTGGCAGGAAGGTAGAAACATCATTACAGTACCGTTAAACGGCGCACGCAGAACCCCTTCCTGTGGTTGGATCGCCACGCCTTCTCCCAGCAGGCCACCGGAAAAGACATCATCATTCACTTCGTTCAGCGCCATCACCTGACCGCGCAGCGGGCTGAGTACTTCAATCTCACCCTCAATTTTCGGGCTAACGACAGGCTGCGGAGCCTCGCTGACCTCTTCTTGCTCTTCAGGCGTATCTTTAAAGGCGATAAACCAGGTTAGGGCAAAGGTTACTGCGATAGAAATCGCACAGGTCACTAGCGCATGGACGATATTCATCGGGTTTTCACCGATAAACGCCGGCAGCGCCGCAAGTCCTGGGGAGACAAACGCATAGCGCACCAGACCGCTCACACCAGCATAAATCCCGGCGCAGCCGCCACCGATCATCGCGGCAATCAGTACCCGGCGGAACTTGAGTAATACCCCGTACAGTGCCGGTTCGGTGATCCCCAGCAGCGCGGTAAAGCCCGATGATGAGGCCAACTGGCGCAGGTTGTTATTTTTGGTTTTCAGCGCCACGCACAGCGTCGCCGCGCCCATTGCCACGTTTGACGCCAGCATTCCCGGCCCGTTGATCATCTCAAAACCGTTTTTACTCAACTGACCGGTAGCGATTGGCGTCATCGCCCAGGCGGTGCCGGTAATAATCAGGAAGGGTTGCAGAGCGCCCATCAGCATCGGAATTAACCAACTGGCGTGGCGATCAATAGCGCCCGCGCCAGCCGCCACCAGATCGTTAAGCAAAATACCCGCAGGGCCGACGAGCACCAGCGCCAGTGGCGCGGTGATCAACAGGATCAGCATCGGCTTAACAAAGAACTTAATGATCGACGGCGAAACCTTCTCCGCGAAGCGCTCCACCCACGACATCAGCCAGACCGTCAGAATAATCGGCAGCACTGACCCGGCGTAATCGGAAAGCAGGACGTTGATACCGACAAAATCAACCGCTTTCCCCGCTGCCAGCATCTGGCCGATGCCCGGATGCAGCAGTACGCCCGCGAGGGTCATCGCCAGAATCGGGTTACATTCAAATTTCAGCGATGCCCCGTAGGCCAGCAGCACTGGTAGGAAGAAGAAGGCCGCGTCGGCAATAATGTTGAGTAGCTGATAGGTTGAACTGGTTTCGCTAATCACGCCCGTTAGTTTGAGGATAGCCAGCAGCGCCTTGATCATCCCGGCGCCGGTAATGGCCGGGATCACTGGGGTGAAGGTGGTCGAAATCACGCTGATAATGCGTGCGATGATACCGGTGGGTTTGGCGTTTTTGCCACCGCTTGAGGGGCCTTTCTTCTCCGGCAGCGCCTTATTGAGCAGGCGATAAACCTGCTGCACCTCATTGCCGATAACAATCTGGAACTGACCGCCTTTCTCCACCACGCTTATCACGCCGGGGATAGCGCCAATCTGCGTATCGTTAACCTTTGCGCGATCGTTAAACTCCATGCGCAAGCGGGTCGCGCAGTGGGTGAGCATTCGGATATTCTCCGCACCACCCACCGAGTGGAGGATTTTGTCTGCTGTTTCGTTATAGTTCATAGTGTTCCCTGGGTTGAGGCAAAAAAAAAGACCAAAATAGAAATGCTCCCCTTGGCGGGAGAGCATTTCTATTTTGGTCTTGCCTGCTTTCGCAGTAGCACGCCATCATAGAAATGGGTTATTTCGACAGATTATCTAAGTGATGTTGTTGTCTTTCAATCGGTATAGAGAAAAAACGTGATCTGCATTGAATGAAATTATGACGGTTTCAGGTGAACCTCTATGTTTTACCCAAACACGTGTCTACCATTCATGTGATAAGAAGGGCTTTGTGCCTTACCAACACCGGGTTCGGTTGTTTTTTGCAAGACAAAACAGGTGTCAATATAAAATAAAAACCCTTACTAACCGAAGCCCGGTGTTCAGGGTTATTACGATATACTCGTCATGCTGCAAGTTGCATGTACTGTGTCTGCGTTCGCTCACCCCAGTCACTTACTTATGTAGGTGCCCGGGAATTCACTCGCTTGTCGCCTTCCTGCAACTTGAATTATTTAGAGTATACAAGAAATTATTTATTCTTTGCGCGCTCGAAGGAAGCAACGATTTCAGCTTTAGCGGCTTCAGCGTTTTCCCAACCTTCAACTTTCACCCACTTGCCTTTTTCGAGGTCTTTGTAGTGCTCGAAGAAGTGAGCGATCTGCGCTTTCAGCAGTTCCGGCAGATCGTTAACGTCTTTGATGTGATCGTATTCTTTGCTCAGCTTGCTGTGCGGAACCGCAATCAGTTTTGCATCTTCACCGGCTTCGTCGGTCATTTTCAGAACGCCAACCGGACGGCAACGGATCACAGAACCCGGCTGCAGCGGGTACGGAGTCGGGACCAGTACGTCAACCGGATCACCATCCAGAGACAGAGTGTGGTTGATGTAACCGTAGTTGCATGGATAGAACATTGCGGTGGACATGAAGCGGTCAACGAACAGTGCGCCGCTTTCTTTGTCGATTTCGTATTTGATCGGATCTGCGTTAGCCGGGATCTCAATAACAACGTAGATGTCTTCCGGCAGATCTTTACCCGCAGGGACGTTGAGTAAGCTCATGTCTGTTTCCTTTAAAATATGTGGCAAACAAGTGCCGAGTATTATAGCCAACTCGCGCCGAATGTCTTCGCTTGTTTTCGTCCTCTTTTTCCTTTTTCGCCAGCTTTAAGACGGTTTACAGAGCAGGAAAATCCATAACCGTAGCCGCATTTTTCATAGCGAGATGAAAGCGATTACAAACTTGTGATTAACGATGTATTTACTTTTTTGAAGTGTGAAGTAACGCAATCTGTTACATGACCGATTGTCTATAGTTTTTTCGCGAACATCTTTTAAACAATAATAATCACCCCGACGAGGACAACCCTATGTGGAAACGCTTACTTGTAGTCTCTGCGGTCTCAGCAGCCATGTCGTCTATGGCATTGGCCGCTCCCTTAACCGTAGGATTTTCGCAGGTCGGATCGGAGTCCGGCTGGCGTGCCGCAGAAACCAACGTGGCGAAAAGTGAGGCAGAAAAGCGCAGTATCACGCTAAAAATTGCCGATGGTCAGCAAAAGCAGGAAAACCAGATTAAAGCGGTACGTTCCTTCGTCGCACAAGGTGTGGATGCGATCTTTATCGCTCCGGTGGTGGCGACGGGCTGGGAACCAGTATTAAAAGAGGCGAAAGATGCCGAAATTCCGGTCTTTTTGCTCGACCGTTCCATCGATGTGAAAGACAAATCTCTCTATATGACGACCGTTACTGCTGACAACATTCTGGAAGGCAAGTTGATTGGTGACTGGCTGGTGAAAGAGGTCAACGGTAAACCGTGTAACGTGGTTGAGTTACAAGGCACCGTTGGGGCGAGCGTTGCCATCGACCGTAAGAAAGGTTTTGCCGAAGCTATTAAGAATGCGCCAAATATCAAAATTATCCGCTCGCAATCCGGTGATTTCACCCGTAGTAAAGGCAAAGAAGTTATGGAGAGCTTTATCAAAGCGGAAAACAACGGCAAAAATATCTGCATGGTTTACGCCCATAACGACGACATGGTAATAGGCGCGATTCAGGCGATTAAAGAAGCGGGTCTGAAGCCGGGCAAAGATATTCTGACAGGCTCTATCGACGGCGTGCCGGATATCTACAAAGCGATGATTGATGGTGAAGCGAATGCCAGTGTTGAACTGACGCCAAACATGGCAGGCCCAGCTTTCGACGCGCTGGAGAAATACAAGAAAGACGGCACCATGCCTGAAAAGCTGACGCTGACTAAGTCCACCCTTTATCTGCCTGATACTGCAAAAGAAGAGTTAGAGAAGAAGAAAAATATGGGGTATTGAGGCCTACAAACCGATGCCGACTGGTAGGTCGGATAAGGCGTTCACGCCGCATCCGGCATTTGTGCGCAGATGCCTGATGCGACGCTGGTGCGTCTTATCAGGCCTACCAGGAGCCCGCTTTACACTGGGAGAGCTATGACTACCGACCAACACCAGGAAATCCTCCGTACCGAAGGATTAAGCAAATTCTTCCCCGGCGTCAAAGCGTTAGATAACGTTGACTTCAGCTTGCGTCGTGGTGAAATTATGGCACTGCTTGGTGAAAACGGGGCAGGAAAATCGACGCTGATTAAAGCATTAACCGGCGTTTACCATGCCGATCGCGGCACAATCTGGCTGGAAGGCCAGGCCATCTCACCGAAAAACACAGCCCATGCACAACAGCTTGGCATCGGCACCGTCTACCAGGAAGTCAACCTGTTACCCAATATGTCGGTTGCCGACAATCTCTTTATCGGCCGTGAGCCCAAACGTTTCGGCTTGCTACGGCGCAAAGAGATGGAAAAGCGCGCAACCGGGTTAATGGCATCCTACGGTTTCTCCCTCGACGTGCGCGAACCGCTCAACCGTTTTTCGGTGGCAATGCAGCAAATCGTCGCCATTTGCCGGGCCATCGATCTCTCCGCCAAAGTGCTGATCCTTGATGAACCCACCGCCAGCCTCGACACCCAGGAAGTGGAACTACTGTTTGGCCTGATGCGCCAGCTTCGAGATCGCGGCGTCAGCCTGATCTTCGTCACTCACTTTCTCGATCAGGTATACCAGGTCAGTGATCGGATCACCGTCTTACGCAACGGCAGCTTTGTTGGCTGTCGGGAAACCCGCGAGCTTCCGCAGATCGAATTGGTGAAAATGATGCTGGGGCGTGAACTCGACACTCATGCGCTACAGCGTGCCGGGCGAACATTGTTGAGCGACAAACCTGTTGCCGAGTTTAACAATTACGGCAAGAAAGGGACGATCGCGCCGTTTGATCTGGAAATTCGTCCCGGCGAGATCGTCGGGTTGGCAGGTTTGCTGGGATCAGGACGTACAGAAACTGCGGAAGTGATCTTCGGTATCAAACCCGCCGACAGCGGCACAGCGTTGATCAAAGGTAAACCGCAAACCCTGCGATCGCCGCATCATGCATCGGTACTGGGTATTGGTTTCTGTCCGGAAGACCGGAAAACCGATGGCATTATTGCTGCCGCTTCGGTACGGGAAAATATCATCCTTGCCTTACAAGCCCAGCGCGGCTGGCTGCGACCGATTTCACGCAAAGAACAGCAGGAAATAGCAGAACGATTTATCCGCCAGCTCGGTATTCGCACCCCTTCTACGGAACAGCCGATAGAGTTCCTCTCTGGCGGTAATCAACAAAAAGTGTTGCTTTCACGCTGGCTGCTGACTCGTCCGCAATTTCTAATTCTCGACGAGCCAACGCGCGGTATTGACGTTGGTGCCCACGCCGAGATCATCCGCCTGATTGAAACGCTGTGCGCCGATGGTCTGGCACTGCTGGTGATCTCCTCGGAACTGGAAGAACTGGTGGGCTATGCCGATCGGGTGATCATCATGCGTGATCGTAAACAAGTGGCAGAGATCCCGCTGGCAGAGCTTTCCGTTCCGGCGATCATGAACGCCATTGCGGCGTAAGGAGAACAGTGTGATGCCTCAATCTCTCCCTGACACCGCGTCGTCGAAAAGGCGTTTTCGCTGGCCGACGGGAATGCCGCAACTGGCAGCGCTGTTGCTGGTGCTGCTGGTCGATAGCCTGGTCGCCCCGCATTTCTGGCAGGTGGTGCTTCAGGATGGGCGTCTGTTCGGGAGTCCCATCGATATCCTTAACCGCGCGGCTCCCGTTGCGCTGCTGGCGATCGGCATGACGCTGGTGATCGCCACTGGCGGCATCGATCTTTCCGTAGGCGCGGTGATGGCTATTGCCGGAGCCACAACGGCCGCGATGACGGTAGCGGGGTATAGCGTGCCGATTGTGCTACTCAGTGCGTTAGGCACCGGCATTCTGGCTGGATTGTGGAATGGCATTCTGGTGGCGATCCTCAAAATTCAACCGTTTGTCGCCACTCTGATCCTGATGGTTGCCGGGCGCGGCGTGGCGCAACTGATCACCTCCGGACAGATCGTTACTTTCAACTCGCCGGATCTCTCCTGGTTCGGCAGCGGATCGCTGTTGTTCCTGCCAACGCCGGTCATTATTGCAGTGCTGACACTTCTTCTGTTTTGGTTGCTGGCTCGCAAAACGGCGCTGGGGATGTTTATTGAAGCTGTTGGCATCAACATTCGGGCAGCGAAAAATGCCGGAGTGAACACGCGGATCATCGTCATGCTCACCTATGTGTTGAGCGGGCTGTGTGCGGCGATTGCGGGCATTATCGTGGCGGCGGATATTCGCGGTGCCGACGCCAATAATGCTGGATTATGGCTGGAACTGGACGCCATTCTTGCGGTGGTGATCGGCGGTGGATCACTGATGGGCGGGCGCTTTAACCTGCTGCTCTCGGTGGTGGGGGCGCTGATTATTCAGGGAATGAATACCGGGATTTTGCTCTCGGGCTTTCCGCCGGAGATGAATCAGGTGGTGAAAGCGGTGGTGGTGCTTTGCGTGCTGATTGTTCAGTCGCAACGCTTTATCAGTCTGATTAAAGGAGTGCGTAGCCGTGATAAAACGTAACTTGCCACTGATGATCACCATCGGCGTCTTTGTGTTGGGCTATCTCTACTGTCTGACGCAGTTTCCCGGTTTTGCCTCCACGCGGGTGATCTGCAATATCCTGACTGATAACGCTTTTCTGGGGATCATCGCTGTCGGCATGACCTTTGTGATCCTCTCCGGTGGGATCGATCTTTCTGTCGGTTCGGTGATCGCTTTTACCGGCGTGTTTCTGGCAAAGGTGATTGGTGACTTCGGCTTTTCGCCACTATTGGCCTTCCCGCTGGTACTGGTGATGGGCTGTGCCTTCGGCGCATTTATGGGGCTTCTGATCGACGCGCTGAAGATCCCGGCATTCATCATTACCCTGGCAGGAATGTTCTTTTTGCGCGGCGTCAGCTATCTCGTTTCGGAAGAGTCGATCCCGATTAACCATCCCATTTATGAAACGCTCTCAAGCCTGGCGTGGAAAATCCCCGGCGGTGGTCGCTTAAGCGCGATGGGGCTGCTGATGCTTGCGGTGGTGGTTATTGGTATTTTCCTCGCACATCGTACCCGTTTTGGTAATCAGGTATATGCCATTGGTGGCAACGCGACTTCGGCAAACCTGATGGGAATTTCTACTCGCAGCACCACTATTCGCATTTATATGCTCTCCACCGGACTGGCGACACTGGCGGGGATTGTCTTCTCTATTTACACCCAGGCCGGATACGCGCTGGCAGGCGTAGGTGTGGAACTGGACGCTATCGCCTCCGTGGTGATTGGCGGTACACTTTTAAGCGGCGGTGTTGGGACAGTATTAGGAACGCTTTTTGGCGTAGCGATTCAGGGACTCATTCAGACTTACATAAACTTTGACGGCACGATGAGTTCATGGTGGACGAAAATCGCCATCGGCATTTTGCTGTTTATTTTCATTGCATTACAGCGTGGGTTAACGGTGCTGTGGGAGAACCGTCAGAGTTCGCCAGTAATAAGAGTGAGTCCGGAAAATACAATAAAAGAGTAAATTTACTGATATACAAGGATATTTTTATGTGGGCAAAGGAAGGCGAGGATTTAAGTACAACATGCAAAAGTTGTGGAGTAGCTGTTTTACCACCTGACGATTATTGCAAAGGTTGTGCTGATAAAAAGCTTACGGGGATTGGAGGTTGGCTGTATTTACCTGCTATTTCTTTAGTGCTGGTGATTATTTCGAGCATTTATTCTTTTGTACGAACATGGGGGCTTGCTCAGGGCAGTCAGGAAGAACCGCTCAGAACTCTGCTTTATCTGGAAGTGGGCGGATGTGCCACGATATTTCTGTTGGTGAGTTATACTACTTTTTTGTTTTTTAATAAGAAACGCCAACTTCCTCACTACTATATTGCCCTTCTTCTGGCGCTCTTCGCATTGAATGTTGCTGATACCTGGGGAGCAGTACAATTTCTTCATGCCACAATTGATCTTTCAGACGCATGGGGTGTGCTGAAAAATATCATTCATCTGGCTATCTGGGTTCCCTATTTCCGTGTCTCTAAACGCGTCAAATTAACTTTTGTTAATTAAAACGCAAAAACGCCGGACTGCTCCGGCGTTTTTAGACCATTACGCGTCCGGGAACTCACGGATAAAGCGTTCGACATCTTCAACCATATGGTCATTGCCGACGAAGAACGAACGGCGCTGATGCAGGGTTTCCGGGATGATATCCAGAATACGCTCTTTGCCATCGCTCGCTTTACCGCCAGCTTGTTCCGCCAGGAATGCCATTGGGTTGCATTCATACAGCAAACGCAGTTTACCGTCCGGGTGACTTGCGGTGCTTGGATAGAGATAAATGCCGCCTTTCAGCAGGTTACGGTGGAAATCCGCGACCAGTGAACCGATATAACGTGAGGTGTACGGGCGGTTGGTGGACTTATCTTCTTCCTGGCAGAATTTAATGTACTTCTTCACGCCGTTAGGAAACTTAATGTAGTTTCCTTCGTTGATGGAGTAGGTTGAGCCTTTCTCCGGGAAACGCATTTTTTCCTGACACAGACAGAAAACGCCGAGTGACGGATCATAAGTAAAGGCGTGGACGCCGCAGCCAGTGGTGTAAACCAGCATGGTAGAGGAGCCGTATACCACGTAACCTGCGGCAACCTGTTTATTACCAGGCTGGAGGAAATCCTCTTCCGTTACCGGCGTACCAACAGGCGTGACGCGGCGGTAGATGGAGAATATAGTACCGACAGAGACGTTAACATCGATGTTGGACGAGCCATCCAGGGGGTCCATCAGCACAACGTATTTTGCGTGTTCACACCCATCAAAGACGACAATCCCATCCTCTTCTTCAGATGCAATGCCCGCAACGATATCGCGCGCTTTCAATGCGGCTTTCAGTTTTTCATTAGCGAACAGGTCGAGTTTTTGTTGCACCTCGCCCTGCACATTCTCAGCACCGCTGGCACCCAGGATATCAACCAGTCCGGCTTTGTTGATATCTCTATGGATAATCTTGGCGCCCAGTTTTATTGCCGACAGCAAAGCAGTGAGCTCACCGGTAGCATGAGAAAACTCGTGCTGCTTTTCGACAATAAATTCACCTAACGTTTTCATAAAACTTTCCCTGCAATGTTTATGGAGTAAAGCGACCGCAACAATCTTAACAAATAATCTGAATGTTGCGCTCAGGTGAATCGCGCCAGCAAATTACGGATTATCCTGAAATGCGTTTCTCACTTGCCCGACATATGCGTAAAATGAGCGGTAGATTAAAAAAGGATAATGACGTATGCGCATTCATATTTTAGGAATTTGTGGCACGTTTATGGGTGGTCTGGCGATTCTGGCGCGCCAGTTGGGCCATGAAGTAACGGGTTCGGACGCCAATGTGTATCCGCCGATGAGCACCTTACTTGAGAAGCAAGGCATTGAACTGATTCAGGGTTTCGATGCCAGCCAGCTCGATCCGCAGCCGGATTTGGTGATTATTGGCAATGCCATGACCCGTGGAAATCCGTGTGTGGAAGCGGTACTGGAAAAAAACATTCCGTATATGTCAGGTCCACAGTGGCTGCACGATTTTGTGCTGCGTGACCGCTGGGTTCTGGCCGTTGCTGGTACACACGGCAAAACTACTACCGCGGGAATGGCGACCTGGATTCTGGAACAGTGCGGCTATAAACCGGGTTTTGTGATCGGCGGTGTACCTGGAAACTTTGAGGTTTCGGCGCGTCTGGGCGAAAGCGACTTCTTTGTTATCGAAGCGGATGAGTATGACTGCGCCTTCTTTGACAAACGTTCTAAGTTTGTTCATTACTGCCCGCGCACGCTGATCCTCAATAATCTTGAGTTTGATCACGCCGATATTTTCGATGACCTGAAAGCGATCCAGAAACAGTTCCACCATCTGGTACGTATTGTTCCGGGGCAGGGCCGTATTATCTGGCCGGAAAACGACATCAACCTGAAACAGACCATGGCGATGGGCTGCTGGAGCGAGCAGGAGCTGGTGGGCGAGCAGGGACACTGGCAGGCGAAAAAGCTGACCACCGACGCTTCCGAATGGGAAGTTTTGCTGGATGGTGAAAAAGTGGGTGAAGTGAAATGGTCGCTGGTGGGGGAACATAACATGCACAACGGTCTGATGGCGATTGCTGCGGCCCGTCATGTTGGTGTTGCTCCGGCAGATGCTGCTAATGCGCTGGGGTCATTTATCAACGCTCGTCGTCGTCTGGAACTGCGTGGTGAAGCAAATGGCGTGACGGTATATGACGATTTTGCCCATCACCCGACGGCAATTCTGGCAACGCTGGCGGCGCTGCGCGGTAAAGTTGGTGGTACGGCGCGTATTATTGCCGTGCTGGAACCACGCTCGAACACCATGAAGATGGGCGTCTGCAAAGATGATTTAGCACCGTCGTTAGGTCGTGCCGATGAAGTCTTCCTGTTGCAACCGGCGCATATTCCGTGGCAGGTAGCCGAAGTGGCGGAAGCCTGTATTCAGCCTGCACACTGGAGTGGTGATGTCGATGCGTTGGCAGATATGGTGGTGAAAACCGCCCAGCCTGGCGACCATATTCTGGTGATGAGCAACGGCGGTTTTGGTGGTATTCATCAGAAACTGCTGGATGGTCTGGCGAAGAAGGCGGAAGCCGCGCAGTAACCCTGAGACGTTTTATAAGGCCTACAGGGGCAACGTGCTTTTGTAGGCCGGATAGGGCGTTCACGCCGCATCCGGCATTTGAGCATAGCGCCTGATGCGACGCTTGACGCGTCTTATCAGGCCTACAGATCTGGCGGTGCACTGCATCCGGCAAACCATACTCACATCAGCAACAAAACTTACCCTTCGTTCTCCGCTAACTCACGCAGATACTGGAAAATCTGTCGTGCGGATTTCGGCGGCTTGTTCCCTTCTTTCTCTTTCTTCGCGTTGCGGATCAGAGCACGTAATTGCTGACGATCGGCATCTGGCCACAAGTTCAATACCTCAGCGATGGCATCATCACCGTGGTCGATCAAACGATCGCGCAGGTTTTCCAGTTTATGGAACAGCACAACCTGCTGGTTGTGGCGGTTTTTCAGCTTATCCAGCGCCTGACGGATCGGTTCTACATCGCGCTGACGCAGCATCTTACCGATAAGCTGCAACTGGCGGCGGCGGCCTTCCATCTTAATACGCTGGGCTAACTCGATAGCTGCGCGCAGATCCGCATCTAGCGGGATCTTATCCAGCGCGTTTTTCCCCAGATCTACAATTTCCGCACCCAGGCGTTTTAACTCCTCGGCATCGCGTTTAATTTCACTTTTACTGACCCAGATAATTTCATCGTCTTCGTCTTCGATATCATCACCGGGAACGTCGTCGAGCCAGTCTTCGGGCTGCTTAGTCATGTCAGGCTCCTTAAAAAAAGAGGCTAATGTTACCAGTTAAGATGCGCACTGAAAAACGGTTCTCTGTTAGACTTCAGAGAAACTCTCTACATTATGGCACTTGCAATGAAAGTAATCTCTCAAGTTGAAGCGCAGCGCAAGATTCTGGAAGAAGCAGTTTCGACTGCGCTGGAGTTGGCCTCAGGCAAATCGGACGGTGCAGAAGTTGCCGTCAGCAAGACCACCGGCATTAGCGTAAGCACGCGTTATGGTGAAGTGGAGAATGTCGAATTCAATAGCGATGGCGCGCTGGGGATCACCGTTTATCACCAGAACCGCAAAGGTAGTGCATCATCCACCGATTTAAGCCCGCAGGCCATTGCCCGCACCGTACAGGCGGCGCTGGATATTGCCCGTTATACCTCGCCAGATCCCTACGCAGGCGTGGCAGATAAAGAGTTGCTGGCCTTTGACGCGCCTGATCTCGACTTGTTCCACCCTGCGGAAGTCTCTCCGGATGAAGCCATTGAACTGGCGGCCCGTGCTGAACAGGCTGCGTTAAAGGCGGACAAACGCATCACCAATACCGAAGGCGGCAGCTTTAACAGCCACTACGGGGTAAAAGTATTTGGTAACAGCCACGGCATGTTGCAGGGCTACTGTTCAACGCGCCATTCACTCTCCAGTTGCGTGATTGCCGAAGAGAACGGCGATATGGAGCGTGATTATGCCTACACCATTGGTCGCGCGATGAGCGATCTACAAACGCCGGAATGGGTCGGGGCAGACTGCGCCCGCCGTACTTTATCGCGCCTGTCACCGCGTAAACTCTCCACTATGAAAGCGCCGGTAATTTTTGCCAATGAAGTTGCCACGGGGCTGTTTGGTCATCTGGTCGGCGCGATTGCCGGTGGTGCGGTCTACCGCAAATCGACTTTTCTGCTCGACTCGCTCGGTAAACAAATTTTGCCTGACTGGCTGACCATTGAAGAACACCCGCATTTGCTAAAAGGGTTGGCATCCACGCCATTCGACAGTGAAGGTGTGCGCACCGAGCGTCGCGATATCATCAAAGATGGCATCCTGACTCAGTGGCTGCTGACTTCCTACTCTGCGCGCAAGCTGGGGCTGAAAAGTACCGGTCATGCGGGCGGTATCCACAACTGGCGTATTGCCGGGCAAGGTCTGAGCTTCGAGCAGATGCTCAAAGAGATGGGCACCGGGCTGGTGGTGACAGAATTGATGGGCCAGGGCGTGAGCGCAATTACCGGTGATTATTCCCGTGGTGCCGCGGGCTTCTGGGTAGAAAACGGCGAAATTCAGTATCCGGTTAGCGAAATCACCATCGCAGGTAATTTAAAAGATATGTGGCGCAATATTGTCACCGTCGGTAACGATATTGAAACACGCAGCAATATACAGTGTGGTTCTGTACTGTTGCCGGAGATGAAAATCGCCGGGCAGTAAAAAACTGGCGCGACCTGCCGCGCCGAATCTTAATAAGAAAAATGGAAGGAAGTGAGCAATGCGTAAAAGCCTGTTAGCTATTCTTGCAGTCTCCTCGTTGGTATTCAGTTCGGCGTCGTTTGCCGCTGATCTGGAAGGCAATATGGAAACCCTCAACGACAATTTAAAAGTGGTCGAAAAAGCGGATAACGCGGCGCAAGTCAAAGATGCGTTAACCAAAATGCGCGCCGCGGCGCTGGATGCGCAAAAAGCAACGCCGCCGAAGCTGGAAGGTAAATCGCCAGACAGTCCGGAAATGAAAGATTTCCGTCACGGTTTCGACATTCTGGTCGGCCAGATTGACGACGCGCTGAAGTTGGCGAACGAAGGTAAAGTCAAAGAAGCACAGGCCGCCGCAGAGCAACTGAAAACCACCCGCAACACCTATCACAAGAAGTATCGTTAATGCTGGATTGGGCGGTGAAACATCACCGCCCAACGCTCTTCTCCTTTCATAAATCCCACGCAGAATTTACTGTCAACACGACCATTGTCCTGTGCGTAGCCCCATTTTTGCGAGGCGTTTTCCATAAATGAATGTAATGCATATGTAATGCTATAATGCATTACACTTTTCGTAATTACCGGAGGCATAATGGCCACACTTAACGTCCGCCTGGATGACAAACTGAAAAATGAGGCTTATGCGGTGCTGGAAAAATTAAATATCACGCCTACTGAAGCAGTGCGACTGCTGTTTCAGTACGTTGCGGAAAATGGGCGAATGCCGGTAAAAACGCTCACTGTCAGTGATAGCGAAGAAGCCTTGTTACGCACTGTCAGGGAACGACTGGCCAACCCACAAGAGGCCATTAAGGTCCGACTGGATGAACTATGAGCTGGCCTTTGATCCGCGAGCGCTGAAAGAGTGGCAAAAGCTGGGCGTGGCAGTCCGGGAACAATTTTAAAAAAGCTTGAGAATGTGCTGAAAAGGCCGAGCAATCCATCGGCTAAACTGCGGGATTTGCCGGACTGCTATAAAATTAAGTTTCGGACACTGGGATATCGTCTGGTCTATCAGGTCAATGATAAAGCGTTGCTCGTGTTGGTGATAGCTATTGGTAAGAGAGAGAACTCAGCCGTTTATGATGAGGCGGATAAACGGCTGGATGAGTGATTACCGCAAATGATGCACCACCTGGTTGCTGCTACCGCGCCAGATCAGGGACGGATCTTTTAAATCCTGCACAAATTTGCCGTCGACCAGCACGTTAATCAAGTCAACAACCTGCATTTGCGCAGCATTGAGTTCGTCGAGTTTATAGCCTGTCCATACCCAGATATCTTTACCAGGGCACTCGGCGCGGATGCGTTGTACCAGTTTTAAAATATCCGGCACGTTTTGTGGGTGCAGCGGGTCGCCGCCGGAGAGGGAAATACCCTGGCGTTTGATGCGGGTGTCGTTCAGATCGTTGATGATCTGGTCTTCCATTTCTTTGGTAAACGGTTGACCGGAATTTACCCGCCAGGTGCTTTTGTTATAGCAGCCAGGACATTCATGGACGCACCCGGAGACAAACAGGGTGCAGCGAGTGCCGGGGCCGTTAACGATGTCGACAGGATAGTATTGATGGTAATTCATTTTTGCCTGGCTTATCAGTCCGCGTGTAGGCCGGATAAGACGCTTTCGCGTCGCATCCGGCATTTGCTTACCGCAGAGTGAAGATCAACCGATTTGCCCATTGCCCAAATGTTTAACGCGGCGCTTAACTTCTTCCTGCTTACCGGCGTTAAACGGACGCGCATCAGGACTGCCTAAATACCCGCACACGCGGCGAGTCACCGACACACGGGAGGTGTCATGGTTACCACATTTCGGGCAGGTGAAGCCTTTGCTGGTGCACTCAAACTCACCGGTAAAGCCACATTCGTAGCATTCATCGATCGGCGTGTTGGTGCCGTAATACGGCACATGCTGATAGCTGTAATCCCAGACATCTTCCAGCGCCTTCAGGTTGTGCTGAATATTTGGATACTCGCCGTAGCAAATGAAGCCACCGTTCGCCAGCGGCGGATAAGGCGCTTCAAAGTCGATCTTGTCGTACGGGTTAACCTTCTTCTCAACATCGAGGTGGAAACTGTTGGTGTAGTAACCTTTATCGGTCACGCCCGGCACCACGCCAAACTCCGCAGTATCAAGACGACAGAAGCGATCGCACAGGTTTTCACTCGGCGTACTGTAGAGGCTGAAACCGTAGCCGGTTTCTTCTTTCCACTGATCCACCGCCTGACGCAGACGTTCAACAATGGCAATACCTTTCGCACGCAGTTGCTCGTTGTCGTAAACATGTTCGCCGCCGAACAGCGCATTAATCGTTTCGTGGATCCCGATATAACCCAGCGAAATCGATGCACGACCGTTTTTGAAGATTTCAGAAACGTCGTCATCAGCATTCAGACGTACGCCACAGGCACCTTCCATATAGAGGATTGGGGCCACGCGCGCTTTCACGCCTTCCAGACGGGCGATACGGGTCATCAGCGCCTTACGCGCCAGCACCAAGCGTTCATCCAGCAGCTTCCAGAAGGTGGCTTCATCACCTTTTGCTTCCAGCGCAATACGCGGCAGGTTAAGGCTGATTACGCCGAGGTTGTTACGTCCATCGTGGATCTGCTCGCCGTTTTCGTTTTCCCACACGCCGAGGAAGCTGCGGCAACCCATTGGCGTTTTAAACGACCCGGTAACTTTAACCACCTGATCGTAGTTCAGAATGTCTGGATACATGCGCTTGCTTGCACACTCCAGTGCCAGTTGTTTGATGTCGTAGTTCGGATCGCCTTTTTTATGGTTCAGGCCATCGCGGATCGCAAACACCAGTTTCGGGAACACGGCAGTTTTACGGTTTTTACCGAGGCCCGCGATACGGTTACGCAGGATAGATTCCTGAATCAGACGCGACTCCCAGCTAGTACCCAGACCAAAGCCAAAGGTGACAAACGGCGTCTGACCGTTGGCTGTGTGCAGGGTATTCACTTCATATTCCAGCGACTGGAACGCGTCGTAGCACTCTTTGATGGTACGAGAGTTGGCGTAGCCTTCAGCGTCTGGAATGCTCCACTCTTCCGCTGTTTTACGGTGCTTGTTGTAGCTGGCAGTGACGAACGGTGCCAGAACTTCGTCGATACGGTTAATGGTGGTGCCGCCATAAATATGGCTGGCAACCTGGGCGATAATCTGTGCAGTTACTGCGGTTGCCGTAGAGATCGACT
The DNA here is from genome assembly GCF_002965865.1 of Escherichia sp. MOD1-EC6098. NCBI lineage: Bacteria > Pseudomonadati > Pseudomonadota > Gammaproteobacteria > Enterobacterales > Enterobacteriaceae > Escherichia > Escherichia sp. MOD1-EC6098. The sequence goes on along the minus strand of NZ_PTSN01000005.1, from coordinate 144,041 downwards.
TCGGCGGTTCAATCTCGGCGTTCCCCATCTTAAAGCCCTGGGTCAACATACCTTTCAGGTCGATCAACATGCAGTTGAACATCGGGAAGAACGGCGAGTAATCGAGATCGTGGTAGTGAATATCGCCACGCTCATGCGCCTGAACCACGTCACGCGGCAGCAAATGCTGGCGTGCATAGTGTTTAGCAACAATCCCGGCCAGCAGGTCGCGCTGGGTCGGAATCACCTTGCTGTCTTTGTTGGCGTTTTCATTGAGCAACGAAGAGTTGGTCTGCTCGACCAGGCCACGGATCTCCTGGTTCAGGCGACCGCGTTTTTCACGTTCAATGTCGCGATCATGACGGTACTCGATGTAAGCACGAGCCAGTTGTTTGTACGGGCCAGACATGAGCTGGTTTTCAACTGCAGTCTGGATTTCGTTGATATCGACCTGGGTGCGGCCTTGCATTTGCTCGCTGACGACAGCGGCAACAGTGGCACAATAATCTGCATCATCGACTTCCGCTGCTTTAGCTGCACGCAGAATAGCTTCTTTGATGCGCTCTGATTTAAACGGCACTTTGCAGCCGTCTCGTTTCATCACATGCGGTGTCATGATCGCTCCATATTTTTAAGAACAGGTTATACACAGAAAATTGGGAAGTGCGCCCCGGTTTATTTGGCTCTTTTTACGGGGAGTTACAGCAGTCCCAATCTGCCTTATCCACAATTATGTCGGCTTAGTTGGTGTGTATCTTGATGCAAGTATAGTCGACGGATACAACATATTGGGTTGCGATGCATTTTAAAGTCTATATATAGTGCTTTGCATTAAGGATGTTTGAGCTTTTTTTGATTTAGCTCAAAGTAAAAAGCAGAGTGTACGGATGACGGGCGCTACAGCGATGTGTAAATTTTTAATAATTTTCTGTTTAAAAAACCAACAAAAACAATGTGCTGCCATGTAAGGCCCCGAAAATGCTCGCTTTACCGGGGCCAGGAGAAGAATTATCTCTGCAACCACCAGGCAGCCTCAAAAGGCCGTAATGTCATGGCTCCCGGTTGAGAGGAGGCTTCTTCATAGTTGTGCATTAACAGTTGCCAGTCGCCGCGGATTTGCCCTGGCTGCCAGGGTTGTATGTCGCGGCTAAGGTTGGCAATCACCAATAAGGTTTGCCCCTGCCATTCGCGGCGATAGCACCACAACGCAGGGCTGTTTGGCAGCAGATCCTGGTAATCGCCCCATGTCAGAATGGGTTCTTGTTTACGCAGCGCGATTAATTTCTGATAGGTGTAAAACACCGAAGATTCATCGGCCAGCGCGGCTTCCACGTTGATTTCCCGATAGTTATCACACACGGCAATCCACGGTTCGGCGGTAGTAAACCCGGCGTTATCGCCGTTGTTCCATTGCATTGGCGTGCGGCTGTTATCGCGGGACTTGCTGGCGAGGATCGCCAATAACTCTTCGGCGTCACACCCGCAGTTGCGCAGTTCGGCAAACATGTTGAGGCTTTCCACGTCGCGGTAATCGGTAATGCGTGTGAAATGCGGATTGGTCATGCCAATCTCTTCCCCCTGGTAAATATAAGGCGTTCCCTGCATACCATGCAGCACCATCGCCAGCATTTTTGCCGCAGGCTCTCGGTAGTCACCTTCATCGCCAAAGCGAGAAACAATGCGCGGCTGATCGTGGTTACACCAGAACAAAGCATTCCACGCGACGTTATGCATTCCCTGTTGCCAGTGGCGGAACAATGTTTTTAACGCTACAAAGTCAGGTTTAGCTAGCGTCCATTTTTCACCGCCGGGATAATCGACCTTCAGGTGATGAAAATTAAAGGTCATCGACAATTCACTGCCTGTCAGCGCCGCGTATCGCTGGCAATGTTCAAGGCTGGTGGAGGACATTTCACCTACGGCCATCAACCCGCGTGGTGTAAAGACATCACGGTTCATCTCGTGCAAAAACTCATGGACTCGTGGCCCGTCGGTGTAGAAGCGACGCCCGTCGCCATCCAGATCGTCAGGGAAGCGCGGGTCTTTGGAGATCAGATTCACCACATCCAGACGCAGCCCGTCTACCCCGCGATCGGCCCAGAACTCACAGACTTTTTTCAGTTCTGTGCGTACTGCTGGGTTTTCCCAGTTGAGATCGGCCTGTTCTGGTGCAAACAGATGCAAATAATACTGTTCGCTTTCTGCGTGCCAGCGCCAGGCATTGCCGCCGAATTTAGAACGCCAGTTATTTGGTGGTATTCCTGGTTCGCCGTCACGCCAGATATAAAACTGACGATAAGGGCTTTCTTTGTTCAGCGCCTCGCGAAACCAGGCGTGTTGGGTAGAAGTATGGTTAAACACCATATCAAGAATAATGCGAATACCGCGCGATTTCGCCTGCGCCACCAGTTCGTCAAAATCATCCAGCGTGCCATACGTGGGATCAATCGCCGTATAGTTCGCCACGTCGTAACCGTTATCGACCTGGGGAGAGACATAAAAGGGGGTCAACCAGATAGCATCGACCCCCAGTTTTTGTAGATAGTCGAGGCGCAGGGTGACTCCGCGCAGATCGCCGGTGCCGCTGCCGGTGGTGTCCTGAAAACTCTTTGGATAAATCTGGTAGATAACGCCGTTTTGCCACCAGTGGGGAAGATTAGTCATTAGGTTATTCCTGCAACTGCGAGGGGGCGCAAGTGCGCCCCGAAGAAAATTAAACAATTTCAAGCGTACCCAGGCGATATTTCCGCTGGTAGATAAACGAGGTGAGTACAATCGGAATGATGATGGCGATAGCCATTGCCAGCGCAAACACCTGCCAGTAGCTCGGCTGAATAGAGAGAATGCCCGGCAGACCGCCAACACCGATGCCGTTCGCCATGACGCCGTTCAGGCCGCATAACAATCCCGCCACACCAGAACCAATCATCGCGCACAGCATCGGGAAGCGATATTTCAGGTTGATGCCGTACATTGCCGGCTCTGTGACCCCAAGCCAGGCGGAGATCGCGGCAGGCACGGAGATCTCGCGTTCATTGTGCTTGCGGCTGGAAATGATAATACCTATCACGGCGGAGCCCTGAGCGATATTCGACAGTGCAATCAGCGGCCACACTGGCGTGCCACCCATGCTTTGAATCATCTGCAAATCAATAGCAAGCGTGGTCTGGTGTACGCCGGTGATCACCAACGGGGCGTACAGGAAGCCAAACAATGCCGCACCAATCGGCGCAAAGCTGCCGGTCATCAGGTGGCGTACCGCAAAGGCAACGCCATCGCCAATCATGCGGCCAAAGGGACCAATAAGTGCATGGGCAAGGAACACCGCGAGGATCAACGAACAGACCGGCACAACCACCAGATAGAGGTAATCTGGCACGATGCGCTTAAGGCGGGTTTCAATAACGCCAAGCGCCAGCCCGGCCAGCAGTGCCGGGATCACCTGTGCCTGATAGCCCACTTTAGCGATGCTGAACATGCCAAAGTCCCATACTTCTGGCACCTGCTGCCCGAGCAGATAGGCGTTCATCAATTGTGGAGAAACCAGCGTCACGCCAAGTACGATACCGAGAATCGGTGTGCCACCCATCTTTTTCACCGCTGACCAGCAGATTCCGACTGGCAGGTAGAAGAAGATCGCTTCACCGATCAACCACAAAAAATCGTAGATCGTTTTTAGAGAAGGGTACATTTGCGCCAGCGTCTGCCCGTTGCTCATGGGTAGATCGCCAATCACATTGCGAAAACCGAGGATCAAACCACCACTAATTAGCGCCGGTAGCAACGGGAAGAAGATCTCTGCGAAATGGGAGATCAACTGTTCATGCCATTTCATATTTTGCCGTGCAGCTTTTTTCACCTGCTCTTTATCGACCTGCGCCTGACCAGTCCTCGCCAACAGCGCTTTATAGTAATCGCCAACGTTGGTGCCAATGACCACCTGAAATTGCCCGGCATTGGTGAAGCAGCCTTTCACCATTGGTAATTGTTCAATTTCTTTCGGTCTGGCATTGGTCGGTTGGTTGAGGACAAAGCGCAGGCGTGTAATACAGTGGCTCACCGTCGCGATATTGTCGCGCCCGCCGACCAGTTCAATCAACTGGTCGATATCCGTTTGGTTCACTTTGCTCATCGTAAAGCCCCGTGGCAGATGACATATTTGGTTGATGGCAGAATATCGTGGGAAGAGAATATTAAAAATGGGAACGTTCCCGAAACGCAGCGAAGATCACAAATTATCGTTCAGTCAACGATCAGGAAAGGGTGGCGGGGATGACGATTTGTTGGGGTTCGCTGCGTCCGGTTACCTGCTCGATCAACTGGCAGGCCGCCTGGCGTCCGGCTTCAGCGTAGCCGGGATCAACGGTGACGATCTCCGGATGGAGGAACTTCATCAACGGCGTATTACCAACACTCGCCAACTGTAGAGTGTCAATGCGTTTCTCTTGCAGGTATTTACTTGCGCCAAGTGCCAGCGTGTCGGTTGCGCACAGCAACGCGGTGGTTTCAGGCGTAATCACTTTTTCCACGTTATCGTAGCCTTGCTTCATGGCAAGGCCCGGCAGAGCGGCGACGGGATGCAGTTTATGCGCTTTGCAAAATGCCAGATAGGCCTCATGGCGTCGCTTACCGGTAGTGACGTCACTGTGTGGCACGCCGAGATAGCTGATATTGCGGTGCCCCTGGTCATACAGTCGCTGCATCAGGATTTTGATCGCCCCTTCGTCGTCATAACAGACTGAAGCAAAACCTTTTGCGTCACGTGCCATCAGCACCAGTGATGACTGCCAGTGGGCTAACATCTCTTCCGTTATGCCGGTAAAACCAAACAGCACCACGCCGTCAATATTACGACGTTTCAGAACGCCCAGATGCTCTGCGACCAATTGTGGTGAAAACTGGCTTTCCATCATGATTGGGTCGTAGCCCTGTTCATAGAATGCAGGCAGCATGGTCTGAACGGCGAGATTTTCTGATAACGAATCCAGACGGGTAACGATAATGGCGACGACTTTATCGCTTTGCCCACGCATGGCGCGTGCGGAGCGGGAAGGGGAAAATCCATGCTGATTCATCACTGCTTCCACGCGCTCACGTGTGCGCTGACTCACGCCGCTTTCGTTATTCAGCACCCGGGAAACCGTGGATTTCCCCACGCCGCTTAAGCGCGCGATGTCTTTGATGGTCAGCCGATTTTGCATCCTGTTGCCCCGTAACTTGCGGTTTAATTATTTGAGCCTAACTTTACCTGTGCATACCGCAATGGGCAAAGTCTGGTTTATCGTTGGTTTAGTTGTCTGCAGGTATTATATCGGCATAAACGCTACCAATATTATTGGATTCCTGGCGCTATTTTTCACTTACCGGAGGTTATATGGAACCTGATCCCACGCCTCTCCCTCGACGGAGATTAAAACTTTTCCGGTAAGCCTGTCTTTTCACGGCGTTACCGGATGCGTAAGGCCGTGACGTTTTAACGTCCCAGCTCATTTTTATTACCTTCAGGTAAGGCTTTGCAACGCCTGAAGATATTTTCTGCACCATGCTTACAGGGTGCGGAGGGACTTCCTATGTTTAAAGAAATTTTTACCCGGCTCATTCGCCATTTACCTTCTCGTCTGGTTCATCGCGATCCGTTGCCTGGCGCGCAACAGACAGCGAATATTCCGATCCCCCCTTCCTTAAGTGCGCATTGCCTGAAAATGGCGGTAATGCCAGAAGAGGAATTATGGAAAACCTTCGACACCCATCCGGAAGGGTTAAATCAGGCGGAAGTGGAATTAGCCCGCGAACAACATGGTGAAAATAAATTACCTGCGCAACAACCGTCTCCGTGGTGGGTACATTTGTGGGTCTGTTATCGCAACCCCTTTAATATATTGCTCACCATTCTCGGCGGTATTTCTTATGCCACGGAGGATTTATTTGCTGCAGGTGTGATCGCGTTAATGGTGGCTATTTCCACGCTGCTGAACTTTATTCAGGAAGCGCGTTCCACTAAAGCGGCAGATGCCCTGAAAGCGATGGTCAGCAATACCGCGACGGTGCTGCGTGTAATTAACGACAAAGGGGAAAATGGCTGGCTGGAGATCCCAATCGACCAGTTAGTGCCTGGCGATATTATTAAACTGGCGGCGGGGGATATGATCCCGGCCGATTTACGTATTTTGCAGGCGCGCGATCTGTTCATCGCTCAGGCGTCATTAACCGGTGAGTCTCTGCCTGTTGAAAAAGCAGCAACTACCCGCCAGTCAGAGCACTGTAATCCGCTGGAGTGCGACACTTTGTGTTTTATGGGCACCACCGTGGTGAGCGGCACGGCACAAGCAATGGTGATTGCCACAGGTGCCAATACCTGGTTTGGTCAACTGGCGGGGCGTGTCAGCGAGCAGGAAAACGAGCCGAACGCCTTTCAACAAGGGATCAGCCGCGTCAGCATATTGTTGATTCGCTTTATGCTGGTGATGACGCCGGTGGTGCTGCTCATCAACGGTTACACCAAAGGTGACTGGTGGGAAGCAGCGCTGTTCGCGCTTTCGGTTGCGGTAGGCTTAACGCCGGAAATGTTGCCGATGATTGTCACTTCGACGCTGGCACGTGGCGCAGTCAAGCTGTCGAAACAGAAAGTGATCGTCAAACATCTGGATGCCATTCAGAACTTTGGCGCTATGGATATTCTGTGCACTGATAAAACAGGCACCCTGACGCAAGATAAAATTGTGCTGGAGAATCATACCGATATCTCCGGTAAAACCAGCGAGCGGGTGCTACATAGTGCGTGGTTGAACAGCCATTACCAGACCGGGCTTAAAAACCTGCTCGATACGGCGGTGCTGGAAGGCATCGATGAAGAGTCTGCCCGTCTGTTGGCCTGTCGTTGGCAGAAAGTGGATGAAATTCCGTTCGATTTCGAGCGCCGCCGGATGTCGGTAGTAGTGGCAGAAAATGCCGAACACCATCAACTGGTCTGCAAAGGCGCATTGCAGGAGATCCTCAATGTGTGTTCGCAAGTGCGTCACAATGGCGAGATTGTCCCGCTTGATGACACCATGTTACGCAAGATTAAACGGGTTACTGATACGCTGAACCGTCAGGGGCTGCGCGTGGTTGCGGTGGCGACGAAATACCTGCCAGCGCGTGAAGGAGATTACCAGCGGATTGATGAATCCGATCTGATCCTCGAAGGATATATCGCTTTTCTTGATCCGCCAAAAGAGACAACGGCTCCGGCTCTGCGGGCGTTAAAAGCCAGTGGAATTACCGTGAAGATCCTTACTGGCGACAGTGAGTTAGTGGCGGCGAAAGTGTGCCATGAAGTGGGGCTGGACGCGGGAGAAGTGGTTACTGGTAGTGATATTGAAACGCTAACTGATGACGAATTGGCAAATCTCGCGCAACGTACCACGCTGTTCGCGCGCCTGACGCCGATGCATAAAGAACGCATTGTGACCTTACTGAGGCGTGAAGGGCATGTGGTTGGCTTTATGGGCGATGGAATAAATGATGCGCCCGCCTTACGCGCTGCGGATATTGGAATTTCCGTGGACGGCGCGGTAGATATTGCTCGTGAAGCGGCTGATATCATCCTGCTGGAAAAAAGCCTGATGGTGCTGGAAGAGGGGGTTATTGAGGGACGTCGCACTTTCGCCAACATGCTGAAATACATCAAAATGACGGCGAGTTCTAACTTCGGTAATGTGTTCAGCGTGCTGGTGGCGAGTGCTTTCTTGCCTTTCCTGCCGATGTTGCCGTTACACTTGCTTATTCAGAACCTGCTGTACGATGTGTCACAGGTGGCGATCCCGTTTGATAATGTCGACGACGAGCAAATTCAAAAGCCGCAGCGCTGGAATCCGGCGGATCTGGGGCGCTTTATGATCTTCTTCGGACCGATCAGTTCGATCTTCGATATTCTGACGTTTTGCCTGATGTGGTGGGTATTCCATGCCAACACACCGGAAACGCAAACGCTGTTCCAGTCGGGCTGGTTTGTGGTGGGGTTACTGTCGCAAACGCTGATTGTACATATGATCCGCACCCGCCGTGTGCCGTTTATTCAGAGCCGCGCATCGTGGCCGTTAATGATCATGACCGTGATCGTGATGGTTGTGGGGATCGCATTGCCGTTCTCGCCGCTGGCCAGTTATCTGCAACTGCAGGCGTTGCCATTAAGCTATTTCCCGTGGCTAATTGCGATTCTGGCAGGGTATATGACATTAACGCAACTGGTGAAAGGGTTCTATAGCCGTCGTTACGGCTGGCAGTAAGTCAGTGATGAGACTGACCTGAAATATTCTTTCAGGTCAGTCACCTACGAAAAAATCTGCACAAAAAAATAGATTACTGCAAAAATAAAAAAACAAATAAACGTCCAGCTCAAATTATAAAGGGCGCTATAGCTTTTATTTACCGAACGAGAGAGACAGATGTCTTCTTTTTTAATGTGTCTGGAGGAGATGTTGCGATACAGGCGGATATAATAAACACAATAAAGTAATAAAGGCGGTATTACCCATCCACCTGTAGGCTTGCCAAATATAAGCGTGAGTATAATGGAGACAGCAAAGAAAAGCAGAAAGACGATTTGCGCTTTGGATTCTATTTTTTTTAATTCACTTCTTACGCCTTCTGCGTGCTGTTCTTGCCAGCGCCGCAGCGTACTAACACTAAATTGATAGTGTTCACATAAATCCTTATTAGGTGCACCCTTTTTTGACTGTTGTAAAATTTCAGCAATTTGTTCATCAGTGAAACGGGCTTTAGCCATCTTCAACCCTCCGTGGTTGAATCAGATAATCCAGGCGCGAAACCTGGATTATCTTTTTGAAAGAGATTAGCGACGAACAGCGATCGCTTCGATCTCAATCTTCACGTCTTTCGGCAGACGGGCAACTTCAACGCAAGAACGTGCCGGGAAGGTGGCATTGTGCTCGGTGAAGAACGCTTCGTAAGTGGCATTTACGGTTGCGAAGTCGTTCAGATCTTTCACAAAAACGGTGGTTTTAACGATATCGCCCACTTTCAGGCCAGCCGCTTCCACGATCGCTTTTACGTTATCCAGAGACTGACGCGCCTGTGCGGCTACGTCTGCCGGAACTTCGCCCGTTTTCGGGTTTACCGGGATCTGACCGGAGGTGATGATCATACTGCCCAGATCAACGCCCTGAACATACGGACCGATAGCTGCGGGTGCATTTTCCGTCGCGATAGTTTTGCTCATGATTTCTCCTTTATTACAGCGGTAAAAAGTCTGGCTCATTATAGGGAGCCAGACTTTTATTACCAACCGCAATTAATTGGCCAGCACCACATTATGGGAAAACTCTTTTTCGCAGTATTTGCATTTGAGCGCGATATCATTGGCGCGTTTTCTCACTGCAAAGCTGGAAGAAACCGGTTCGGCATGGCTGATACAGTTGCTGTTCGGGCAGACCAGCACATTGTCGATGCGCTCCGGCAGGCTGGGGCGCGATTTGCCAACCACTTCATAGTTGTCGATACGGTTTACCGTGGCTTGCGGTGCATACAATGCCAGTTGGTCTACCTGATCTTCACTCAAAAAGGTATTTTCGATTTTGATCAGATCCTTGCGCCCCATCTCGCCAGAAGGCAGGTTCAGACCAATGGTGATGCGCTGATCCGTTTCGGTCAGCTTGAACAGACTCAACAGCTTAAAACCGATCTGGGCGGGGATATGGTCAATTACCGTGCCGCGTTTAATAGCTTCAACCTGCAATTTATTATCGTGTGTCATCTCTATTTCCCCTTACAGTACCAGATCGCGATTCAGAACCAGTGCCAGTAACGCCTGGCGAGCGAAAATTCCGTTACCTGCCTGCTGGAAGTACCAGGCGTGCGGCGTTTTATCAACATCTGTCGCAATCTCATCAACGCGCGGCAGCGGATGCAGCACTTTCATATTGGCTTTGGCGTTGTGGAGATCGCTGGCGCGCAGGACAAACTGCGCTTTCACGTTGGCGTATTCAGACGGATCCAGGCGCTCTTTTTGCACGCGGGTCATATACAGAATATCCACTTCCGCCATCACTTCTTCGATGGCGCTATGCAGACTCCAGGCGATACCTTTTTCATCGAGCATATCCAGAATGTATTGCGGCATTGCCAACGCATCCGGGGCGATGAAGTAAAAACGGTTGCCGTCGAATTTTGCCAGCGCCTGGGTCAGAGAGTGCACGGTACGGCCATATTTCAGGTCACCGACCATTGCGACGTGGAGATTGTCCAGACGCCCCTGAGTTTCCTTAATCGTGAACAGATCCAGCAAGGTTTGCGTCGGATGTTGGTTGGAACCATCACCGGCATTCAGTACCGGTACATTGCCGGAAAACTCGGTGGCCAGGCGTGCCGCACCTTCCTGCGGGTGGCGCATCACAATCGCATCGACATAGGTACTAATAACCGAAATGGTATCGGCCAGCGTTTCCCCTTTTTTACCCAATGACGTGTTGGCGCTGTCGGAGAATCCCACCACGCTGGCACCCAGGCGGTGCATCGAGGTTTCGAAAGAGAGGCGGGTGCGGGTTGATGCTTCGAAGAAGCAACTGGCAATCACTTTATGTTTCAACAACTCTGGTTGCGGGTTTGCTTTCAGTTTCGCCGCTGTCGCCAGCACCAGATTAAGGTCATCGCGACTAAGGTCGTTTATGGAAATGATATGTTTTTGATATAGCGGATTAGCCATCTTTTATCTCCTGACGCCTGGGCAAAAAAAAGCCCCTCGATTGAGGGGCTGGGAATAGGTGATCAACGGGAAGAAAAACGGCAGGCCAGCGTCTTTTTTCAGACGCGGTAAGACAAAATGTCGAACACACTGAACCATACATCCTCCCGGCAAATTGTCCGGCATTATACTCAGCCAGAAAGTGGGATCAAGCGATTAATGCAAAAAATTCCCCAGGTAAACGATTGTTGTGAATTTATATGCTTTAAATTTGAATTTATAACATAGGGTGGGATGGCGCGGGAACGGGCAGGAAAATATGCGCTGGCGCAATCAGGCGGCAAAAAATACTGGTATGGCTATAAGGAATTACGTATAACAAGAGAAATGAAACAATGTTTTAATTGAGGAAAGGAAAGAAATGATCATCGGAAATATTCATAATCTCCAGCAATGGTTGCCGGAAGAGTTACGCCAGGCTATTGAGCATATTAAAGCGCACGTTACGGCAGAAACGCCAAAGGGTAAGCACGATATCGAAGGCAACCGTCTGTTTTATCTTATCTCTGAAGATATGACCGAGCCGTATGAAGCGCGTCGCGCAGAGTATCATGCTCGCTATCTCGACATTCAAATTGTGTTAAAAGGGCAGGAGGGCATGACCTTTAGCACGCAACCTGCGGGTACACCGGATACTGACTGGTTAGCAGATAAAGACATCGCCTTTTTGCCGGAAGGCGTTGAAGAGAAGACCGTCATCCTCAATGAAGGGGACTTTGTCGTGTTCTATCCGGGTGAATTGCACAAGCCACTGTGCGCAGTGGGCGAGCCAGCCAGGGTTCGCAAAGCGGTTGTGAAGATGCAGATGGTATAAGCGGATTATACCGGTGGCGACGTTACGCCGCCTCCGGTACTGGTGTTATTTGGCAAGCGTCGCGACCATCACTGCTTTGATGGTATGCATACGGTTTTCCGCCTGATCAAAAACAATGCTGGCGGCAGATTCGAAGACCTCATCCGTCACTTCCATCCCACCATGCAGGCCAAATTCTTCTGCCATTTTCTTGCCAAGCGTGGTTTGATCGTCATGAAATGCGGGCAGACAGTGCAGGAATTTGACTTCGGGATTACCCGTCAACTGCATCATTTTGCTGTTTACCTGATAATCACGCAGCAGTGCAATACGTTCTGCCCATTTCTCTTTCGCTTCCCCCATCGACACCCACACATCGGTATAGATAAAGTCTGCGCCTTTAACGCCTGCCGCGATATCTTCTGTCAGTGTAATATTCCCGCCGTTCTGTTGTGCCAGCGCGCGACATTCCGCAACCAGCGAGGCTTCTGGCCAGCACGCCTGCGGTGCCACCAGGCGTAAATCCAGGCCAGTCAGCGCAGCAGCTTCCAGCATCGAATTGCCCATGTTGTTGCGGGCATCTCCGGCGTAGACCAGCGTCATTTCATTGAACGCTTTACCCGGTAAATATTCTTGCATGGTCAGCAGATCTGCCAGCAACTGCGTTGGATGGAATTCATTGGTCAGCCCGTTCCAGACCGGCACGCCAGCGTATTCTGCCAGCGTTTCGACGATCTCCTGACCATAGCCGCGATACTGAATACCGTCATACATGCGTCCAAGCACGCGGGCAGTATCTTTAATCGACTCTTTATGACCAATCTGGCTGCCGCTGGGGCCGAGATAAGTGACGCGAGCGCCCTGGTCATATGCGGCAACTTCGAAAGAGCATCGGGTACGTGTCGAGTCTTTTTCGAAGATGAGCGCGATGTTTTTACCCGTGAGTCTGGCTTCTTCAGTACCGTTTTTCTTATCGGCTTTCAGCTTCGCGGCTAACTGAAGCAGGCTGTTGATTTCAGCGGGTGTGAAATCGAGTAATTTCAGGAAATGCTTATGATAAAACCCGGACATAGATCCCTCCTGCGGCTAACGCCTAATGAATTAAAATTCAATTTATATGTATGAATATTCATTTGCAAGCCTGGGGCATAAATCTTTATCACAAAGGTGGAGGCAATGTCAGTGGTGTGTGACAATAAGAGTATCGGCAGGACATTAAGAGGAATAAGCCATGGCAAACCCGGAACAACTGGAAGAACAGCGTGAAGAAACGCGTTTGATTATTGAAGAATTACTGGAAGATGGTAGCGATCCAGACGCGCTGTACACCATCGAGCATCACCTTTCCGCAGACGATCTGGAAACCCTGGAAAAAGCGGCGGTTGAAGCATTTAAACTCGGCTATGAAGTGACCGATCCAGAAGAGCTGGAAGTGGAAGAGGGTGATATCGTGATTTGCTGTGACATCATCAGCGAATGCGCGTTGAATGCCGAGCTGATCGATGCTCAGGTTGAGCAATTGATGAACCTGGCAGAGAAATTCGACGTTGAATACGACGGTTGGGGTACTTACTTTGAAGATCCTAACGGTGAAGAAGGCGACGATGAAGATTTTGTCGACGAAGATGATGACGGTGTTCGCCATTAATTAATTGATTAAAATGCCCGATAGCACACACTAGCGGGCATTTTTTTACAGTTCGCGCAGCATCCGCACTTCACAATCGACATGGCCCGTGCAGCCAAGCGCATAGTCGATATGTTGAAAACCTAAATGTTCATACAAACCAATCGCTTCTTTCAAAAAAGCGGTTGTTTCCAGATAGCAGCGTTTGAAGCCCATTTCTCGCGCCTGCTCCATCGCCATTAAGGCCAGTTTTTTTGCCAGCCCTTTGCCGCGAATAGCAGGAAGAAAATACATTTTTTGTAATTCGCAAATGTCTGACTCACTCCCGGTTAATGGTGCAATTCCGCCGCCGCCGACCACTTCGCCGTGGTATTCAACCACCCAATACGCATGGCCAGGCTGACTATACATTTGATACAGCTCGTCGAGATTGGGATCGGCAACGGTATAGCCTTTATCAGCGGTCAGACCGTACTCTGCGGACACCTGGCGGATGACGCTGGCAATAGCAGGATTATCGGTGGCGGTAAGTTTGCGCAAACGGAGCGCGGGAGAAGCGACAACATTCATAGCATAGCTCAATTTCAAATGTATGATTTATAGCTCACTTTAATACCACCCTCGCTTATGCGGTGCAAGAAGAAGATAAATCAGAAAATATTAAGCATATATCTCTTTGAGAAGGCGTATTCTAGGCGTACCAGTATTATTGTACTGGATTTATTATCTGTATGAATGGAATTTATTTTAGGGATATAGTTCATGAATGGTGTAAACGTCGGGAAAGATAATCCTCGTCACGCATTTGTTTTTACAGGCAAGGGTGGTGAGTATTTTCTTATTTGTCTTGTGAATTTTTTACTGACAATTATTACGCTGGGAATATATGGGCCGTGGGCATTAGTGAAATGCCGTCGTTATATTTATCAACATGTGACACTCAAGGGGCAACCATTTAGTTATAAGGGAACAGGTGGTGCCATTTTTGTTAGCATGTTACTTATTATGATCGTTTATTTTTTCAGTATTTTTTGTTTTTCAGGCCAACACTTTGTGCTTGGTTTTTTCCTGTTTGCCCTCTTGATCTGCGGTATTCCTTGCATGGCAGTGAAGAGTCTGCAATATCAGGCGAACATGACCTCACTGAATGGTATTCGCTTTGGCTTTAACTGCTCCATGCTCCGTGCATGGTGGGTGATGTTAGGTCTGCCTGTTCTGTTGGCGTTAGCTTTTTGGTTAGCGCTATACCTTATTGCGCAAGTTATGACATCAATAGGAGGATTAGTCTTTAATTTAGTGGTGTTAAGTTTACTTTCAGCCGTCGGATTGGGTGTTGTCCACGGTATTACCTATAGCAAATGGATGCCGTTGCTGGGTAATAACGCGACCTTTGGCACTCATCAGTTCTCTATTAAGGTAAACGTAAAAGAATGCATTAAAGGATGTATGCTCGCAATATTAACCATGGTTCCTTTCATCATTGTCATTGGTATTATGATTGCGCCAGTATTTCAGCAATTAATGATGATGACTATGTTAGGGCGGGCTGGTGCGGGTAGTGATCTTATATTGCAATATTACCCGCAGATTATGGCTTCCTATTTCCTGTATTTTGTGGCGATTCTTGTTTTTGCCAGTTATCTCTATGCAACGTTACGCGGTCTGTTTCTGAATAATCTGACACTGGCAAATGGAACAATTCATTTCCATTCGTCTGTTACCACCTTCGGTATGCTTCTGCGCATGTTTGCGATATTAATGGGGGCTTCAATCACCTGTGGACTGGCTTATCCCTGGCTGAAAATGTGGATGGTTGGCTGGATTGCCAATAATACCCATGTTCAGGGTGACCTTGATTCGCTGGAATTAACCAATGATGACAAACCGCAGGATAGCGGGCCGTTAATGTGGATATCTCGCGGTATTATGCCGTATGTTCCGTTTATCTAAATAAAAAGGCCGGAGCATGCTCCGGCCTTCGTTTTCACGGTGGGTATTACAGCGCGGCGATAACCGCCTGCTGTTCAATCAGTTTCGCTTTCGCTTCCGCATAACCTTCCAGCTTCTCACGCTCTTTCGCGATAACCGCTTCCGGTGCGCGGGATACAAAGCCTTCGTTCGCCAGCTTGTTCTCGATGCGGCTGATTTCGCCTTCGATCTTCGCCACTTCTTTTGCCAGACGCGCCAGCTCATCTTCTTTATTGATGAGGCCAGCCATCGGGATCAGCAGCTCAGCACCGTCGACGATCTTAGTAACGGAAACCGGACCTTTGTCATCGGCAGGCAGCACAGTGATGCTTTCCAGACGCGCCAGTGTTTGCAGGAAGCCACGGTTTTCATTTACGCGACGCTCTGCATCCGCACTGCAACCACGCAGCAGAAGCTCCAGCGGTTTGCCCGGTGCGATGTTCATTTCCGCGCGGATGTTACGCACCGCAATGATCGCCTGTTTCAGCCACTCGGTGTCAGCCAGCGCCGCCTCATCAACCTGAGACGCATCGTACTGCGGGAACGGTTGCAGCATGATGGTGTCGGCAGTGATGCCGCACAGTACTTTCACACGCTGCCAGATGGTTTCGGTGATGAACGGAATGATCGGATGCGCGAGGCGCAGCAGACCTTCCAGCACGGTCACCAGCGTATGGCGAGTACCACGCAGTTCGGCTTCAGTTCCACCGTTCATTACCGGCTTGGTCAGCTCCAGATACCAGTCGCAGAACTGGTTCCAGGTGAACTCATACAAAATGCCTGCGGCGATATCGAAGCGGAAGCTATCCAGCGCTTCGCGGTACGCTTTGATGGTCTGGTTGAACTCCGCCAGGATCCAGCGGTCTGCCAGTGACAGGGTCATTTCGCCGCCGTTAAAGCCGCAATCCTGACCTTCAGTGTTCATCAGCACAAAGCGGCTGGCGTTCCACAGTTTGTTACAGAAGTTACGGTAACCTTCCAGACGCTTCATATCCCAGTTGATGTCACGACCGGTAGAAGCCAGCGCCGCCAGGGTGAAGCGCAGGGCGTCAGTACCGTGCGGCTCAATACCGTTCGGGAACTGCTTCTCGGTGCGCTTACGGATTTTATCCGCCAGTTGTGGCTGCATCATATTGCCGGTACGTTTTTCCAGCAGTTCTGGCAGCGAAATACCGTCGACCATATCCAGCGGGTCAATCACGTTACCCTTGGATTTGGACATCTTCTGGCCTTCGTCATCACGAATCAGACCGGTCATGTAAACGGTGTGGAACGGCACCTGCGGCTTGCCATTTTCATCTTTGATGAAATGCATGGTCATCATGATCATGCGGGCAATCCAGAAGAAGATGATGTCGAAGCCAGATACCATCACACTGGTCGGGTGGAACTGACGCAGGGCGTCGGTGTTTTCCGGCCAGCCAAGAGTAGAGAAGGTCCACAGCGCAGAGGAGAACCAGGTATCGAGAACGTCTTCGTCCTGACGCAGAGCGACGTCGGCGGCAAGGTTATTTTCCTTGCGCACTTCATCTTCGTTGCGGCCAACATAAACATTACCCGCGTCGTCGTACCATGCCGGAATGCGGTGACCCCACCACAGTTGACGAGAGATACACCAGTCCTGAATATCACGCATCCAGGAGAAGTACATGTTTTCGTACTGCTTCGGTACGAACTGAATGTCGCCGTTCTCAACCGCTTCAACTGCCGGTTTCGCCAGTACATCGGCACGTACATACCACTGGTCGGTCAGCATCGGTTCGATAACTACGCCGCCACGGTCGCCGTAAGGAACAGTCAGGTCGTGCGGTTTAATCTCTTCCAGCAGGCCGAGGGCATCAACGGCAGCAACGATCGCTTTGCGTGCAGCAAAACGCTCCAGTTTCTGGAATTCTGCCGGAATCTCGCTGGAATAAACGTCATATTCGTTACCTTTGGTATCGAACACCTGGGCGCTTTCACGGATATCACCGTCAAAGGTCAGGATGTTGATCATCGGCAGAGCGTGGCGTTTACCTACTTCATAGTCGTTAAAGTCGTGCGCCGGAGTGATCTTCACGCAGCCAGTGCCTTTTTCCATGTCGGCGTGTTCGTCGCCAACGATAGGAATACGACGGTTCACCAGCGGAAGAATGACATATTTGCCAATCAGATCTTTGTAACGCGGATCTTCCGGGTTAACAGCGACGCCGGTATCGCCCAGCAGAGTTTCCGGGCGGGTGGTCGCGACGACCAGATAATCTTTACCGTCTGCGGTTTTCGCGCCGTCAGCCAGCGGATAGCGGATGTGCCACATCGAACCTTTCGATTCGCGGTTTTCCACTTCCAGGTCAGAGATAGCGGTGCGCAGTTTCGGGTCCCAGTTGACCAGGCGTTTGCCACGGTAAATCAGGTCTTCTTTATACAGACGAACGAAAACTTCTTTCACCGCATTGGAAAGCCCTTCATCCATAGTGAAGCGCTCACGCTCCCAGTCGACGGAGTTGCCGAGACGACGCATCTGACGAGTAATGGTGCCGCCGGATTCCGCTTTCCATTCCCAGATTTTATCGATGAAGGCTTCGCGGCCATAGTCGTGACGGGTTTTACCTTCTTCTGCGGCAATCTTGCGCTCAACGACCATCTGGGTAGCGATCCCGGCGTGGTCAGTACCGACCTGCCACAGGGTATTTTTACCCTGCATGCGCTGATAGCGGATCATGGTATCCATGATGGTTTGCTGGAAGGCGTGACCCATATGCAAACTGCCGGTGACGTTCGGCGGCGGGATCATGATGCAGAAACTTTCGTGGCTTTCATCGCCATTAGGCTTAAAGTAGCCCTGCTTTTCCCAGTGCTCGTAAAGCGGCTGTTCGATATCTTGTGGGTTGTATGTCTTTTCCATTATTTCCAGGTTGCCGTATTCAGGTTGAAACCAGCCACGCGGTAGGCTTTATAGCGTTCGCGCGCCAGTTGTTTCAGAGAATCTTCATAAGGGACGAAGTCTACCACTTCTGTGAAAGCGGTGGCAAAATCTGCAAAGCTTGTTCGCAGACTAATCAATATATCGCGCGGGCTGCTGCTACGTTTTTGCGGCCAGGCGATCTCCACTGGCGCACCGCCGCGCGGTCCTTCTCCCGCTAAATTGTGCGGAACAAAACTTTCTGCCGGACGCGCCCACAGGGCTTCGTCCAGTCGGTAAGCCTGTTTTTCATCTTCACAGGCGATGAGCACGCGCTTACCGCTGCGCCAACGTTCTGCGGCAATTTCACACACCAGTTGCTCAACGGCGCTTAAGCCATCAACGGTGGTGTCATTGTCCAGAAGGTAGAACGTTGCGTTTTTCATATATGGGGCTTCTTGTGGTGGATTTAAATATGCATCAGGTAATACACCGCATTGCCTGATGCGCCGCTGTCGCGTCTTATCAGGCCTACAAGTTCGGTGCTGTGTGTAGGTCGGATAAGGCGTTCACGCCGCATCCGACAATAACAACATTGCCTGATGCGCCGCTGTCGCGTCTTATCAGACCTACAAGTTCGGTGCTGTGTGTAGGTCGGATAAGGCGTTCACGCCGCATCCGACAATAACAACATTGCCTGATGCGCCGCTGTCGCGTCTTATCAGGCCTACAAGTTCGGTGCTGTGTGTAGGTCGGATAAGGCGTTCACGCCGCATCCGACAATAACAACATTGCCTGATGCGCCGCTGTCGCGTCTTATCAGGCCTACGAGTTCAGTGCTGTGTGTAGGTCGGATAAGGCGTTCACGCCGCATCCGGCAAGAACAATAATTCTTGATGCAATCACTCTTCGCCGTTAAACCCGGCGCGGTTCAACAGGAACTGTGCCAGCAACGCCACCGGACGGCCGGTTGCGCCTTTTGCTTTACCAGAACGCCACGCAGTACCCGCGATATCCAGGTGTGCCCAGTTGTACTTACGCGTAAAGCGCGACAGGAAACAGCCTGCGGTAATCGCCCCGCCAGGACGCCCGCCAATGTTCGCCATATCGGCAAAATTGGACTCCAACTGTTCCTGGTACTCGTCACCCAGCGGTAAACGCCATGCGCGGTCGCCAGACTGTTCAGACGCGGCAATCAGCTCATGAGCCAGCGGGTTGTGGTTCGCCATCAGGCCAGTGATATGATGGCCCAGCGCGATCACACAAGCACCCGTCAACGTCGCCACGTCAATCACCGCCTCTGGCTCAAAACGCTCAACATAAGTTAACACATCGCACAGCACCAGACGGCCTTCAGCGTCGGTATTCAGCACTTCAACGGTTTGACCGGACATGGTGGTTAACACATCGCCCGGACGATAGGCACGACCGCCAGGCATGTTTTCGCAGCCTGCCAGCACGCCGATAACATTAATCGGCAGTTGCAGCTCCGCGACCATACGCATCACGCCGTAAACTGCCGCCGCGCCGCACATATCGTACTTCATCTCATCCATGCCTTCGGAAGGCTTGATCGAGATACCGCCGGAGTCGAAGGTTAAGCCTTTACCGACCAGCACGATTGGGCGCGCATCTTCCGACGCGTTGCCTTTGTACTCAATCACCGACATCAGCGATTCGTTCTGCGAACCCTGACCAACCGCCAGATAGGAGTGCATCCCCAGCTCTTTCATCTGCTGTTCACCGATAACGCGGGTGATGACATTTTTGCTGTAGCTGTCAGCCAACTGGCGTGCCTGGGAGGCGAGGTAGGCGGCGTTACAGATATTTGGCGGCATATTGCCGAGATCTTTCGCCGCTTTGATCCCTGCGGCAATCGCCAGACCGTGCTGGATCGCACGCTCACCACTGGTAAGTTCACGGCGAGTCGGTACGTTGAACACCATTTTACGCAGCGGACGACGCGGCTCGGTCTTATTCGTTTTTAGTTGATCAAAACTGTATAGCGTCTCTTTTGCCGTCTCGACAGCCTGACGCACTTTCCAGTAGTTATTGCGGCCTTTGACGTGCAGTTCAGTCAGGAAGCAGACCGCTTCCATTGAGCCAGTATCATTCAGTGTATTAATGGTTTTCTGAATAACCTGCTTATACTGGCGCTCATCCAGCTCACGTTCTTTGCCACAACCAATAAGGAGGATGCGCTCGGAGAGCACATTTGGCACATGGTGCAGCAACAGGGTCTGCCCCGGTTTTCCTTCCAGTTCGCCCCGGCGTAGCAGGGCGCTGATGTACCCATCACTGATCTTATCGAGCTGTTCTGCAATCGGAGAAAGGCGACGTGGTTCGAAGACGCCCACGACGATGCAGGCACTCCGCTGTTTCTCCGGGCTACCGCTTTTTACACTAAACTCCATGCACTACGCTCCTGAATCTTAAAGACAACGGCGGTGGCTACAGATAGAATTGCAAGCTTTCGTAACTCATGTCCGCTGTTGCGATGACTTCGTGTTAATCTTAACGTTATTACGGCATTGGCACGTCAGAACAAAATCTGAGGGGCGAATCCGTTGAGTATAATTATCTTAGCGACGATTTCGACGACTCAAGAGAATAAATGACGTTTAAGCCATGAAACAAGCTAAAATCCTGCAAAAGACGAGTTTTTACGGGCGTATTTAAAGTGATAATCATAAGATATCTGGTTCGGGAGACGCTCAAAAGCCAGTTGGCGATACTCTTCATCTTGCTTTTGATCTTCTTCTGTCAAAAGTTAGTGAGGATCCTCGGCGCGGCGGTTGACGGCGACATTCCGGCGAACCTGGTGCTCTCCCTTCTTGGGTTGGGCGTGCCGGAAATGGCGCAGCTTATCCTGCCATTAAGCCTGTTCCTCGGGCTGCTGATGACGTTGGGTAAACTGTATACCGAAAGTGAAATTACGGTAATGCATGCCTGTGGCCTGAGCAAAGCGGTTCTGGTCAAAGCGGCGATGGTTCTCGCGGTATTCACGGCGATTGTCGCGGCGGTTAACGTTATGTGGGCAGGACCGTGGTCATCGCGCCATCAGGATGAAGTGTTAGCGGAAGCGAAAGCTAACCCCGGCATGGCGGCGCTGGCGCAAGGTCAGTTCCAGCAAGCGACGAATGGCAGCTCGGTGCTGTTCATCGAAAGTGTTGACGGTAGCGATTTCAAAGATGTGTTCCTCGCGCAAATTCGACCAAAAGGTAATGCGCGTCCTTCCGTGGTGGTGGCCGATTCCGGACATTTAACTCAGTTGCGAGATGGCTCTCAGGTCGTGACCCTCAATCAGGGAACGCGCTTCGAAGGCACTGCACTGCTGCGTGATTTCCGCATTACGGACTTCCAGGATTATCAGGCGATCATCGGTCATCAGGCGGTAGCGCTGGACCCGAACGATACTGACCAGATGGACATGCGCACATTGTGGAACACTGACACCGATCGTGCCCGCGCGGAACTGAACTGGCGTATCACTCTGGTATTCACCGTGTTTATGATGGCGCTCATGGTTGTGCCTCTGAGCGTGGTTAACCCGCGTCAGGGGCGTGTCCTGTCGATGCTACCGGCCATGTTGCTGTATCTGCTTTTCTTCCTGATCCAGACCTCGCTGAAATCGAACGGCGGTAAAGGTAAGTTGGACCCGACGCTGTGGATGTGGACCGTAAACCTGATTTATCTGGCTTTGGCGATTGTTCTCAACCTTTGGGATACGGTGCCGGTCCGCCGTCTGCGCGCCAGTTTTACGCGTAAAGGAGCGGTATAATGCAACCCTTTGGTGTACTTGACCGCTATATCGGTAAAACTATTTTCACCACCATCATGATGACGCTGTTCATGCTGGTGTCGCTTTCCGGCATTATCAAGTTTGTCGATCAGTTGAAAAAAGCCGGGCAGGGGAGCTACGACGCGTTAGGCGCGGGGATGTATACCCTGCTGAGCGTGCCGAAAGATGTGCAAATCTTCTTCCCGATGGCGGCCTTGCTGGGCGCGTTGCTCGGACTGGGGATGCTGGCACAACGCAGCGAACTGGTGGTGATGCAGGCTTCTGGTTTTACCCGTATGCAGGTGGCGCTGTCAGTGATGAAAACCGCCATTCCACTGGTCTTGTTGACCATGGCGATTGGCGAGTGGGTCGCGCCGCAGGGCGAACAGATGGCGCGTAACTACCGTGCGCAGGCGATGTACGGCGGCTCGTTGCTCTCTACCCAGCAAGGTTTATGGGCGAAAGATGGCGACAACTTTGTCTATATTGAACGAGTAAAAGGCGATGAAGAGTTAGGTGGCATCAGTATTTATGCCTTCAACGAGAATCGTCGTCTGCAATCCGTTCGCTATGCTGCTTCCGCGAAGTTTGACCCGGAACATAAAGTCTGGCGTCTCTCGCAGGTTGATGAATCTGACCTGACCAATCCCAAACAGATAACCGGTTCGCAGACTGTGAGCGGTACCTGGAAAACCAACCTCACGCCGGACAAACTGGGCGTTGTAGCGCTGGATCCGGATGCCCTCTCCATTAGTGGTTTACACAACTACGTGAAGTATCTGAAGTCGAGTGGCCAGGACGCCGGACGTTATCAGCTCAATATGTGGAGCAAAATCTTCCAGCCGCTTTCTGTCGCGGTGATGATGTTGATGGCGCTGTCGTTCATCTTCGGTCCACTGCGCAGCGTGCCGATGGGGGTACGCGTGGTCACCGGTATTAGCTTCGGCTTTGTGTTCTACGTGCTGGATCAGATCTTCGGCCCACTGACGCTGGTTTACGGTATCCCGCCGATCATCGGCGCACTGTTGCCAAGCGCCAGCTTCTTCTTAATCAGCCTGTGGCTGTTAATGAGAAAATCGTAACTTGATGAACGAATAAAGGGAGCATAAGCTCCCTTTATTATTGTCAGCAAAGAGTGTTTCGTTCATGCCTGAAAAATCAATATATTGCAGTGGCGTAGGCCTGATAAGACGCGCCAGCGTCGCATCAGGCGAAGATAAATCGCACCTGACTTACCTTCTTCTTCCCCCCAGCAAACTCCCCAGCACCCCGCGTATAATCTGGTTCGTCACCTGACGGGCGGCGCTTTTCGCCATAGTCTGTACCACGCCATCTTTCTTCCCGCCGCGCGGTCCGGTAGTGCCAAACAAAATATCCTTCAACCCACCCAGAATACCGTCATCTTCACTTATCTCTTTCCCTTTGGCAGGAGGGTTATTTTGCTGTTCGGTACTGGCCTGCACACCTTTTTGCAGCATCTCATAGGCGGATTCCCGGTCTACGTCATCTTCATACTTGCCATACACCGGAGAGTGATTAATCAGGCCGTTACGCTCATCTTCCGTTACCGGCCCCATCCGTGAACAAGGCGCGATCACCATCGCACGCTCTACCACAGAAGGACTTCCTTTCGCATCCAGAAAAGAGATCAACGCTTCGCCGGTTCCTAGTTCCTGAATCGCCTTTTCCGTATCAAATGCCGGATTGGGGCGCATGGTTTGCGCCGCCGTCTTCACCGCTTTCTGGTCTTTCGGCGTGAAGGCGCGCAGAGCGTGCTGAACGCGATTTCCCAACTGCCCAAGCACGTTGTCAGGGATATCAGACGGGTTTTGCGAAACAAACCAGACGCCCACACCTTTCGAGCGGATAAGTCTTATTACCTGTTCAATCTTATCCAACAACACCTGCGGTGCATCGTTGAACAGCAGATGCGCTTCGTCGAAGAAAAATACCAGTTTCGGTTTATCCAAATCGCCTGCTTCTGGCAGTTGCTCATACAACTCAGAAAGCATCCACAGCAGGCTGGCGGCGTACAGTTTTGGCATCTGGTAGAGCTTTTCGGCGCTAAGAATATTGATAACACCTTTACCGTTAGCATCGGTACGCATCCAGTCTTTGATATCCAGCATTGGCTCACCAAAGAAATGCGTCGCCCCTTGCTGTTCCAGCGTCAGTAATCCGCGCTGGATGGCGCCAACCGATGCGCTACTGATATTACCGTACTGATTCTGGAATGATTTGGCGTTATCACCGATATATTGGGTAATCGCCCGGAGATCTTTAAAGTCGAGTAACAATAGTCCCTGATCGTCGGCAATACGGAAGATGATATTCAGCACGCCGGATTGCACGTCGTTGAGATTTAACAGCCGTGCAAGCAACAGCGGTCCCAGATCCGAGACCGTTGCCCGTACTGGATGACCTTTCTCACCAAAAATATCCCACACAACTACTGGATTCGCATGTGGCTGCCAGTCGTTGACGCCGATATTTTTCAACCGAGCGAGCAGTTTTTCCGAGGTAGTACCTTCTGCCGCAACCCCGGTCAAATCACCTTTTACATCGGCCATAAATACCGGAACGCCGATTTCTGACAGAGATTCCGCCAGTTTTTGCAGCGTGACAGTTTTACCTGTCCCTGTTGCGCCAGTAATCAGTCCGTGACGGTTAGCCATAGCGGGTAGTAAAAACAGTTCTGTGTCCGGCGTGCGGGCAATTAAACGTGGTTCGCTCATGAGATTTCCTCCAGTTCCCTGTCTGGAGTATAGGCACGGTTGAGCGCTTTTCACCACTAAATTCAGCCGATTGCGAGATATCTTAAAGGCCGGTAGAAGTGACCCGGCAGAGCGATCAGAGGTCGACACGCTGACTGATTTGCAAACTTTTATCTTACGCGGCGCTACCCAGCGCAACCACGCGACCAATCACTTCATGACAGGCAACCAGTGGGTACTGTGAGAATCCCCACTTGTTGTCGAGCATCGACAGGCCAGAATGGCAAATCCCGCAGTAATCCACCTGTACTTCGCCGTCTTGTGGCTTCAGTTCACCGGGATCGTACTCATAGAGCTCCAGTTCCCCGCCAGCCTCTTTTGCAGCATAGCTTTTTATCATCGACATGCTTTTGCCCTTCTCTGGTATTGCCCGGGAAGTGTAGAGTATGGTCGGGCGGGAGGCCTGGAGTGTGACAAAGGTTACACATTACTGAGAATGGTGCTGAAATTTTCAGCACTTAGCAAAGTGGGTGCAAGCTGACGCTTGCATGGCGGCGTGTGACAGGTATAATCCACAACGTTTTCCGCATACCTCTTCAGTGCCGAAGTGGCGAAATCGGTAGACGCAGTTGATTCAAAATCAACCGTAGAAATACGTGCCGGTTCGAGTCCGGCCTTCGGCACCAAAAGTATGTAAATAGACCTCAACTGAGGTCTTTTTTTATGCCTGAAATCCGCGCCACACAAATCTTTTCCGCTGTTTTTTCCAACTAACGTCAACCTGGTTCAATCCATATTAAATCCCTTAAGAATACCGAACCAAGTATGTTTGCGCTTATCTATTAAGGATTCGGCTCTTTCAGAAAATCTAATCCATCCTCCAGGCACAATATTTATTGCGATCGTGCTCGCATCGTGGACAATGTTTAATCATAAGTAATATTTACATCAATGAAATCAATGATTTCTATTATGTCACGGAATGGAAAATGGACAGCAATACATTGGGATTCACTTCATACTGGCGCAACTCCTTAGCTGACGCCGAATCTGGTAAAGGAACGTTTTCACGTAAAGATACAGATTCATTCATTCGATGGATAAATATCACCACAGGGAAGTTGGATGACGAGACTATTCGGGCATTTTTTGACGGTGAAGGGGAGTCGGTAAAAACCGTTGAAGTCGTGTTACGGCCCCAAGTGTGGAACCGCATAGTAAAGCATGGCAAAGAGCAAATGGCAGATGCACCCGCAATTATCACGCCACTGGTTACCTCCGCTCTTCTGAATAGGGAAGGTTTTTTGTTTCCTGCCGCTTCAGCCACTATTCCCCGCGATCTGCTTGAACCTCTCCCTTCCGGTCATTTTTCTATTGGTGAGTTGGCGCAATATGACAAATACAAAACCACGCATAACACAGCCACCATTAATGAAGATGACCCAGAACATTACGAAGAAACTGACGAAGAGAAAGCGGAACGCCATGCCAGGTATCGTCAGCATTGGCAAAATTATCTTCAACAGTCAGATAACCTTTTAAGAAACGTCACTGGAAATTGGGTCGCTACATCTGAGCCATACGAACGGGCTGGATACGGTTATATTGTTAAAGCTAGCCAGCATGTAGGGGCCAGCGTTCATATCCTGCCTATGTATGACCATCTTCTGATGAGCCAGGTTAAGGTTCCGCTATTAACGCGTTTTGCCTCAAACGAAATGGCTCCAGTGGAGCCACTTCTCGCTAAGAATGCGATGTTCTGCGAACGTTTGGGGCATTCCGGCGATAAGTTTCCGCTGGCAGTGGCGCAGCGCGATGCCCTGAGCCATTATCTGACTCAACAGCAGGGTGATATGCTCGCTGTCAACGGTCCTCCGGGAACGGGTAAAACTACGCTGGTGCTTTCTATTATTGCCACCGAATGGACAAGAGCCGCACTTAATCAAACTGAACCTCCTGTAATCATTGCCACATCGACTAACAATCAGGCCGTCACCAATATTATTGAAGCCTTTGGAAAAGATTTCTCTACTGGTTTTGGCGTAATGTCTGGGCGTTGGTTGCCGGAGGTAATAAGCTATGGCGCTTATTTTCCGTCTAAAAGCCGTCTGGTTGAGGCAGCGAAGAAATACCAGACTGGAGATTTTTTTAACCGCGTTGAATCCCAGGAATATCTGGAAAAAGCCCGGGCCTTTTACCTTGAAAAAGCGGAGGCGGCGTTTGGAGCTGGAGAGTACAATTCGCCAGAGCATGTAGTGACGCTTTTGCATGAACGTTTAACTTCACAGTTTATGCAACTTCAGCAAATCGAACCCGCATGGCGCAGACTCAATGATATCCGCCATGAACAGCGAGTCATCAGTGAGAATCTCGACCAGTATCTTCAGGACAAAAACACACTTCTTCTCAATATTGGCAATGAAATTTCACTTTTAGTCAGAGGTAAAAAGCAGTGGCAGCAATACCGTGCCAATGAGTCGCTTATGTATGCATTTTTGTCATGGCTCCCTGCTGTTCGTGCTAAACGCCATTACCAGATTAACCTCTTCCTGGACTCTACGTTCGGCGCAAGAATGACAGCGTTCCAGGGAAATTGTCCCGAAGATATTGATAAATTTATCGATAGTTTGATCGCTAAAGCGCAACAAGAGCAGGCGGTGTGCCAACAGAATATCAACTTTGCGCAGGACATAGCCCGACGTGAAGTGGAAGCAGCAAAACAATGGCACGAGTTGACTTATGCGCTGGGCTACAGGGGATGCGCTGGGCTACAGGGGATGCGATGAGCTGAACCTCGCCGGCGCGGACGAGCTTGCCGATACTCAGATTCGTTTTCCTGCGTTCTTGCTAGCGACTCATTATTGGGAAGGTCGCTGGCTGATGGATATGGCGACAATCGATAATCTGCAAAAAGAAAAAGGACTCACTGGGGCGATTAGTGTCAAGGCCCGATGGCGAAGAAGAATGAAACTTACCCCCTGTGTGGTGATGACCTGCTACATGTTGCCTTCTCAAATGATAACGGGGAAATTTGTCGGAGGTGCCAGGCAATTTGATAATGATTATTTATATAACTTTGCTGATTTACTGATCGTCGATGAAGCAGGGCAGGTGCTCCCGGAGGTTGCTGCGGCTTCCTTTGCATTAGCTAAGAAAGCGCTGGTAATAGGCGATACAGAACAAATAGCACCTATCTGGAATTGTCTGCCTGTCACCGATATAGGCAATATGCTGGAGGAGAACATTCTTTCTGGCGACACTCAGGAAGAGCTAATGAATGCATATTCCCATGTGTGTGAGTCTGGAAAAAGTGCGGCATCCGGCAGCGTGATGAAAGTTGCTCAGTACAATTCTCGCTACCAATATGATCCGAAGTTCGAGCGCGGAATGTATCTGTATGAGCATCGTCGCTGTTTCAATAACATCATCGGCTACTGTAACTCACTTTGCTATCACGGTAAGTTGCAGCCCAAAAGAGGAATGGAAAAAGAGACGATTTTCCCGGCAATGGGTTTTTTGCATATTGACGGCAGGGGCATGAAGCCAAATGGAGGTAGCCGTTATAACCCTCTTGAAGCGGAAACAATTGCAGCATGGCTGGTGGCGCATAAGGATGGTATAGAGCGCCATTACGGGGAACCGCTGTATAAAGTAGTTGGTATTGTGACGCCATTTTCGGCACAGGTTAATGCCATCAAGACGTCATTGCGTAAGCTGGAGATTAATTGCAATGACGAAGAGGGTTCGCTGACCGTGGGGACTGTGCACTCCTTGCAGGGTGCGGAAAGGGCGATTGTTCTCTTTTCTACGGTCTATTCAAAACATGAAGATGGTCAGTTTATTGACAGCAATAGCAGTATCCTGAATGTCGCAGTCTCACGCGCTAAAGATAGTTTTCTGGTCTTCGGTGATATGGACCTTATAGAGATGCAGCCAGCATTTTCGCCGCGAGGGTTATTGGCAAAATTTCTGTTTGCTTCAGATAATAATGCGTTGCAATTTGAGTTTCAGAAACGGCAGGATTTAAGTTCCGCACAGACACAAATTTCAACGTTGCATGGTGTGGAGCAGCATGATGAATTTTTGAATAATGCTCTGGCCGCAGCTCAACAGAAGATCACGATTATTTCCCCCTGGTTATCCTGGCAAAAAGTGGAGCAAACGGGTTTTCTTGCGTCGATGGCTCTGGCCCGTTCCCGGGGTATTGATATTACCGTGGTAACGGATAAAAACTGCAATATTGCGCATGTCGATGATGATAAGCGCCAGGAGAAACTGCATCTTCTAAATGATGCAGTCGAAAAGCTCAATAATATGGGCATTGCTACAAAATTGGTGAATCGCGTTCACAGCAAAATTGTGATTAGAGATGAGGAGTTGCTGTGCGTTGGATCTTTTAACTGGTTCAGTGCTGCGCGAGAAGATAAATATCAACGATACGATACGTCTTTGGTGTACCGTGGCGAAGGCGTAAAAAATGAAATAAAGGCGATATATAGCAGTCTGGATCAACGTCAGCTATAAGTGTGATGAACAGTTCACAACACAGGAGTGGTAAGGGATATATTTTAACAATGTGAAGGCGACTTTCAGATTTATTGCGAGTCGCTTTTCCTGATTTTCAATCTTATTGTTTACCTAATCATTCTCCTTTGCATAATGCGCCTGGCATTAACGACAGGGGCTTTTAGGAATGAAAGCAGATACAACAATGGCCTAATGTCTTCGGCCCGTATTAAGCATATCATCATTGTCTAATTGCCAGAATCCATCGCCTTGTAATCGCCAGAACGGCATATCAGGCTGATACTGCGAATGCTGTGATCCAAAACGTTCCAGTAAACTGTGCAGAGGTTCGTAGATTTCCGAGCCATAATCGAAAAGGCGTGGATGTCCATGCTGGTAGCCAGCCAATACGTATAGCAGTAACAGAGGTTTATGTGGCGCGCGCTGTTCACCCTTGTGCCAGATTTTTATGTTGGCAATTGCCTGCTGTTCAAACCCGCAAGCGAAGATATATTACCTTGATCTCATTTGTTTTTTTGTTGCCTGTTCTGAGAACGTATAAGAGTATCCCCCATGAATAAACTCCCCGACCACCTTTCGCACCAATACCGCAAAATAGCTTCAACAAATTTGTCAGAAATAATCCCACGACGGGCTGCTGAGCTGAAATGACTGTTGCGTAGCACCGTCGTCCAGTTTTCTGGTGTTCGGTACGCTGAACCGTAATATCCCGTGCTAAAATCGTCCGGATCTTCATCTGGCTCGTTCGTCAGCCCTCTTTCACCTTGTTGCTGGAAGCCGACGAAAATAATATTGGCTAAGGCATTATTTTTATAATTGCCATAAATCGTTTCATACGCATGAGGGTAATTTTCTTTCCAGTACCAGGTGGTATCGCCGCAAAACCACGGAGCGGCAGCAATATTATTAAGCTGAGAACGATACTGTTTCAAATCCTCACGAAAGGCTTCAACCATATGATTAAAGTATTGAGGATGTAACGCGTAGTCACTGGTCATTAAGTCAAATTCGCCCTGCATCCAGCATACGCCGAGGAATTTATTCTGCGGATTCTTTGACAGTGCCGTTCGTGTTCTGTTGACTAAATCCTGATACAGCGGAGTATCTGCTCCCCAACGACATGAATCATGGCTGGCTCCGTGCTGTTCTGAATATGCCCCTTCGCTGCCCGCGGTAAAAGCCGATCCACCGCGGCAACAGGGAACGATAAGAACGCCTGCATTATCAGGAATGAAGGGCAGTAATTTCCGCGCAATATGTAGTGCCTGGCCAACGGTGCCGTACTGTGTTTGATGATTCGTTGCCAGAGGATGGTGATAACCCTGCATATCCTGGACATCGTGTGGGCAGTGAGTCAGTGGAATAATGTCATTAAATTGACATAACGGGCCACCGGGATGCGTCTGAGTGAATCTCGCCAGTTGTTTTATTCTGGGATGAGGCGCATCTTCACTGTCTGGTAACGGGAGTCCTTCGCCATACGCCATAGCATTAGACTGACCGGCAACGGTAAGAACATAGTAATAATCGGGCGATATTATTGCGTTCATATAAATGTCGCGTAATTAAAATGATGAATTGATATCAGGGCTCCTTTACTGGAGCCCTGAAAAGTTAGTTTTGCACAGTCACTTTATTATCTTTCACAGAGAGTAACACTGAATCCGCCACAGCTTTGCCGCCCGTAGTTTCACCGCCAATAATCAATAAGCTATTATTCCAGGGTAATGATACTCCGTAGGCCCGACCTTGCGACAGTTCGCCAGATTTCTCCCATTTCCCGTTATGCCAAAGATGGATATCAGCGCTATACGATTTTTTCAGGCCTTCATGCGCATAGTTCTTACCGTTCTGGTAATTTTCCCGTGAACCTTTAAATCCGGCTCCTCCGGCAAATATAAGAGAGTCATTGCTAATACCAGCAAAACCGCCAGCTACGCCATCCGGTGAGGAGACGGGAGAAAGTTTATTCCATTTTATGTTATTGCCGGTGAAATCAAGCTCAAATACAGCATCAGTTCGCAATCCTGGTTTTGCCTCGCCATTAATAAGCCAGGTTTTATCACCTTTATTTGCTACCGCCGCTCCAGCCGTACCGTACCAGGGAGATTCACCAGCATAACTCCATTGCTGTGTAGAGGGTTCAAAAGACAACAGAAACTTATTGAAGAAATAATCTTCTGCTTTTTTGTCAAAATAGTTGGCGTTGATTTTATCTATAGTCTTTGAATCTTTTCCAGCCTCATTGAGATCTTCAAAATAGCCATTGAAGATATTCTGGTTAACACCGCCAGTAACATAAGCCTTGCCGTTGTGTACAAAAGTCACATGACCCGCCATGCCCATCGGTGCGTGTGACATCAATTTAACCCAGGTATTGGTTTCGGGGTTATATTTGTGTACGTCGTTGAATACCTGAGTTAACCCATCTCTGTTTTTACCAACACCGCCAAATACATACAAATTACCATCAATAAATGCAGAGGTTGCTTGATCTCTCGGGCCAGCCGGGAATTCCGCCAGGGCTATCCATTTCTTATCTTTGGCTTGCGTATCCAGCTTGTACCATGCTGCTCCTGCGCTACCTAAACCAATGTAGACAGTGTTGTTATCAATCACTCCAGTACCGCTTTTAAAAGGCACAGGGGGTTCTGGTAATACAGACGCGTTTGCGGCAAATGAAGCCATTATGATAGCAAGTGCCATTATTTTTTTATTCATTGTGACTGTCTCCTGTCTACTACAGTTTAAATGACACACCAATGCGATAACTGTTTTCAGATAAATTATCTCTACCGTTGTAAACACCCTGACGGTCAAGGTAGTCATATTCTATGTATGGCGTAATATCTGGCGTCATATGGTATTGTAGAACAAATGCATTTTCCGTCGCCCATTTCTTATGGTTTGCATAGCGATAATCGTTTTGTTTGCTGTATAGCGTTGTTTGCCAGGCGAAGGTGAAATCACTATTAATATGGTAAGTGACATATCCATCCCAACGATGAACGTTATCACGAGACATATCGCCGGATAAGTCTTGCTGTCGGTAGGCTTTCCAGTCGTAACGATAGCGAATGCCAAAATTGAGATCTTTTGTCGCATCCCAGGACAGTTTTACGTAAGGTCCGTAGCGTGTACCGTTGCTGCTAAAATGGGTTAACATTCCCGGGCGCACAGTCCATTGATCATCAAGTTTTATTGCGTAATTAACTTCGACCTGAACATCATTGAGTGCGGCATTTTCTTTTTTATTATCATGAATAGTGTTCCAGGTATTACTTTCAAGACTTGCCCACCATCCATTTTGCCATCCCTCACTGGCTTTGAGTCGAGTTTCATAAGCATGGCTCCCACTACGATATCCACCACGGACGTCCAGTGTTGCAGCCTGAGAAATTAATGGCGACGAAAAGCAGAGTAATAATACGCCAGAAAGTATTTTAGCCTTTTTCATAAATTTCACTCATTTGTAGGATACAGAAAGTAATACAAAGCCCGCATAAACAATTAGCATTTATGTCGTGTAATATTTTTTGCCAGGCTTATAGTGTCTTTGGCAGCGGATAGCTGTATTTTATATTTTTTGTATAAGGTCTCCTGTGAAAATTCACTTTCCACATTATTTAAATATACAGAGGACCAGATTAAATACCTGAGTATAAAATCTCTTCTGATGTTTAATTGATTTGAATGTTCGTAAGCTATATCACTTACTCAATCCATTTTACCCAGAGTCATAAAATAGATTGTTTGTTGATCTCATTTTCATACTCCTTTCAGACTGAAGTGCGTTTTCATCACCCGATGAGAAAGAACTGAAGTGATGTTTGTCATAGATTGCGAGATGCCCAGCTTCATTTACTGTCTTGGTGAACCTTTATACCTGTTATACCAGATCAAAAATCACACAATCCATACAACAAAACCAGATTTGCAATTCGTGTCACAAAATATGTCGATATTTTTCTAAGAAGAAGATGCTATGTGAAGCCAGATGACCACTTGCGGAGCTCTTCATAAACCAAAGGTTTTTCTTTAATTATTTGTTTTATATGTTATTTATTTTTAGTTCAAACAGGAGGCGATTTGCAAGATAACTCAGCGGGCATGGTAAAGATAAGTGTCTATCCGCCATCAGACTGGGCATAATTCTCATCATGAAATATGTTTCCTGCTTTGTGGCACGTAGCTGGGAACTCCCGGAGTTGTTCCGGGCAGGCTTGTTGATGTTCAGCACGCATCGGTATTTTCAGGATGATGTTTCAATCCGTTTGTTGCCGTATCACCCGGCGAATAGCTGTGAGTCAGGAAGGTTTAAGTCGTAGTGACCAAAGCTATCTTTAGCAACGAATGCAGATGGAAAAAGCGTGTCCTGGCTTTCCTCATATCTCCGGGAAATACACAGTATGAAAAAGGGATGTAACAACCTCACAGCATGAGTTTACGAACCAAAGGATAATAATGGCTAGGAAACTAAGCATTAGCATGATAATAGCCACCTGAAAATTACCGGTTTCTATGAAATAGCAATTATGCGGAAAAACAGAGTTGACTAATAATGTTATGTGTGAGATGGCTGACAGAAGCAATATTAAATTTTTATGATGATTTGCTTGTTACAGGAGATATCACATGATATATAGATAAGAATAGTTATATTGATCATGAGGTTTATTATTGGATTTCGTCTTGCGCTGATAAATATATTAATGAACATAGCATACAAGAGCATATAGCGTTTGTATGGCAAAGTTATTATAAGTAACTATCGCCACTCCATTTTAGTTCATTCAAAAGAGCTGATCCACTTGCGTTAGTCATTACACAAACGTTCGCTTTTATAAACATAATCAGGGCTAAATGTTGGGCTGATAATAACCCAGTACAGCTAGTGCGTGTCTGCAATTATAAGGGAAAACGATGAAGAATAAGGCTGATAACAAAAAAAGGAACTTCCTGACCCACAGTGAAATCGAGTTACTCCTTAAAGCAGCAAATACCGGGCCTCATGCTGCACGTAATTATTGTCTGACTTTACTTTGTTTTATTCATGGCTTCCGGGCGAGTGAAATTTGTCGATTGAGAATTTCAGATATTGATCTTAAGGCAAAGTGTATATATATCCATCGATTAAAAAAAGGCTTTTCAACGACACACCCGCTCTTAAACAAAGAAGTTCAGGCTTTAAAAAACTGGTTGAGTATGCGTACTTCTTATCCACATGCTGAGAGCGAGTGGGTGTTTTTGTCACGCAAGGGGAATCCTCTTTCTCGTCAACAGTTTTATCAAATCATCTCTACTTCAGGTGATAATGCTGGATTATCACTAGAGATTCATCCTCACATGTTACGTCATTCATGTGGTTTTGCTTTGGCGAATATGGGAGTAGATACACGGCTTATCCAGGATTATCTTGGCCATCGTAATATTCGTCATACTGTCTGGTATACCGCCAGTAATGCAGGGCGTTTTTACGGTATCTGGGATAGCCCCAGAGGTCGGCAACGCCATGCTGTTTTATAAAAACGGATGAGATACCATGGATGGTGTTAAAAACTACATTATTCTTACGATGTATCAATAATAATTAACCATTTATTAATTGATGTTATTGTAAGTATAATCATTAATTATCAGAATAAACATTGGTTTAACCACAGCCATACAA
The DNA here is from genome assembly GCF_002965865.1 of Escherichia sp. MOD1-EC6098. NCBI lineage: Bacteria > Pseudomonadati > Pseudomonadota > Gammaproteobacteria > Enterobacterales > Enterobacteriaceae > Escherichia > Escherichia sp. MOD1-EC6098. The sequence goes on along the minus strand of NZ_PTSN01000005.1, from coordinate 109,359 downwards.
ACCACAATGGTTTTATTTTTTTTAAAATAAACAAACAAAATCATTCATAAATTTACACATCACCTAAGTTCTTACCTCATTGTGTTTTTTTTCTTTATTTTTTAAGCAACTGGAAGTTAATTCTGTTTACTCTATTGTTATATTGAATTAAATCAATGAAAATAGATTTTGTCACATCAGTGATATTTTATTTTTGTATGATATTTAATGTGAACGTCTGATAATCGCTCAATGTCGTGTGTGATTATCTTTTTATCTATTGGGCTAATTTTAACCGATTGAGGTTTTCCTATAGGTATTCATTCAAATATAACCCAGTTCAGGAGTACTACTATTGTGAGTAAACGTCGCTATCTTACCGGTAAAGAAGTTCAGGCAATGATGCAAGCGGTTTGCTATGGGGCAACGGGTGCCAGAGATTATTGTCTTATTCTGTTGGCATATCGGCACGGGATGCGTATTAGTGAGCTACTTGATCTTCATTATCAGGATCTTGATCTCAATGAAGGCCGGATAAATATTCGTCGGCTGAAGAACGGATTTTCTACTGTCCATCCACTACGTTTCGACGAGCGTGAGGCTGTAGAACGCTGGACCCTTGAACGTTCTAACTGGAAAGGTGCTGACCAGACCGATGCCATATTTATTTCTCGTCGTGGAAGCCGACTTTCTCGCCAGCAGGCCTATCGCATCATTCGTGATGCGGGTGTTGAAGCTGGAACCGTGACGCAGACTCACCCTCATATGTTAAGACATGCTTGCGGTTATGAACTGGCCGAGCGCGGTGCAGATACTCGTTTAATTCAGGATTATCTGGGGCATCGAAATATTCGCCATACTGTGCGTTATACCGCCAGTAATGCCGCACGTTTTGCCGGATTATGGGAAAGAAATAATCTAATAAATGAAAATTTAAAAAGAGAAGAGGCTTAATGTAACCTATTGATAAAAAATAAAAAATTAGATTAATACAAGACAATTGGGGCCAAACTGTCCATATCATAAAAAAGTTTTGTGTTTTTTCTCAAGCATAAAAATATAAAAAATCGACGAAAACCAGCTAACCATTTGATATGTAAATCATTTCTCTTGTAAATTAATTTCACATTGCCTCCGCGTTACGTAAAGATAGCGTTTCTGACTCTCGAAGCAACTTCCTCATTCTTCTCTTCAAAAACCACCTCAGATAGCATAAAAATCTATAAAATCAATTAAATAAAGTTCATTAATCCAACGAATAAACTAAATAAGTAAGCGAGCGATGCTTTCCTCTATGAGTCAAAATGGCCCCAAATGTTTCATTTTTTGGGGGAAAACTGTGCAGTGTTGGCAGTCAAACTATCTATCTGAACAAAGTGTACAGAACGACTGCCCATGTCGATTTATACGTAGATTTAAAAAGGAAAGCAGTATGAAAATTAAAACTCTGGCAATTGTTGTTCTGTCGGCGCTGTCCCTCAGTTCTACAGCGGCTTTGGCCGATACTACTCCCACGACGGTAAATGGTGGGACCGTTCACTTTAAAGGGGAAATCGTTAATGCTGCTTGTGCGGTTGATGCTGGTTCTGTTGATCAAACCGTTCAGTTGGGCCAGGTTCGTACTGCTACTCTGAAGCAGGGTGGAGCAACCAGCTCTGCCGTCGGTTTTAACATTCAACTGAATGATTGCGATACTTCTGTTGCAAGCACAGCCGCTGTTGCCTTCTTGGGCACAGCGATTAACAGCAACAATCCTACAGTACTGGCTCTGCAGAGTTCTGCTGCAGGTAGCGCAACAAACGTTGGTGTGCAGATCCTTGACAGAACAGGCAATGCGCTGACGTTGGACGGTGCGACATTTAGCGCACAAACAACCCTGAATAATGGCACTAACACCATTCCGTTCCAGGCGCGTTATTATGCAATCGGCGAGGCAACCCCGGGTGCTGCTAATGCGGATGCAACCTTCAAGGTTCAGTATCAATAATCCACTCAGGTTTTAGGGAAATAATTATGGGCAAGGATGCCCGCCCCCTGCGCGATAAAAATAACGATGAAAAGGACGAAATTATTTCTAGTAGCGTCGTTACTGCCGATGTTTGCACTGGCCGGAAATAAATGGAACACCACGTTGCCCGGTGGAAATATGCAATTTCAGGGCGTCATTATTGCGGAAGCTTGCCGGATTGAAGCTGGTGATAAACAAATGACGGTCAATATGGGGCAAATCAGTAGTAACCGGTTTCATGCGGTAGGGGAAGATAGCGCCCCGGTGCCGTTTGTTATTCATTTACGGGAATGTAGCACGGTGGTGAGTGAACGTGTGGGCGTGGCGTTTCACGGTGTCGCTGATGGCAAAAATCCGGATGTGCTTTCTGTGGGTGAGGGGCCGGGAATTGCAACCAATGTTGGTATTGCCTTGTTTGATGACGAGGGAAACCTCGTACCGATTAATCGTCCACCAATACACTGGAAACGGCTTTACTCAGGCGCGACTTCGCTACATTTCATTGCTAAATATCGCGCAACAGGGCGTTGGGTTACTGGCGGCATGGCTAATGCTCAGGCCTGGTTCTCCTTAACCTATCAGTAATTGTTCAGCAGATATTGTGATAACAGGAACAGGACAGTGAGTAATAAAAACGTCAATGTAAGAAAATCGCAGGAAATAACATTCTGCTTACTGGCAGGTATCCTGATGATCGTAACAATGATGCTTGCCGGACGCGCTGAAGCGGGAGTGGCATTAGGTGCGACTCGCGTAATTTATCCGGCAGGGCAAAAACAAGTTCAACTTGCCGTGACAAATAATGATGAAAATAGCACTTATTTAATTCAATCATGGGTAGAAAATGCTGATGGTGTAAAGGATGGTCGTTTTATCGTGACGCCACCTCTGTTTGCGATGAAGGGAAAAAAAGAGAATACCCTGCGTATTCTTGATGCCACAAATAATCAATTGCCGCAGGATCGGGAAAGTTTGTTCTGGATGAATGTAAAAGCGATTCCGTCAATGGATAAATCAAAATTGAACGAGAATACGTTACAGCTCGCGATAATCAGCCGCATTAAACTCTATTACCGCCCGGCTAAATTAGCGTTGCCACCCGATCAGGCCGCAGAAAAATTAAGATTCCGTCGCGGCACAAATTCTCTGACGCTGATTAACCCGACACCCTATTACCTGACGGTAACAGAGCTTAATGCCGGAACTCGGATTCTTGATAATGCATTGGTGCCTCCAATGGGCGAAAGCACGGTTAAATTGCCTTCTGATGCCGGAAGCAGCATAACTTATCGAACAATAAATGATTATGGTGCACTTACCCCAAAAATGAAGGGCGTAATGGAATAACGCAGGGGGAATTTTTCGCCTGAATAAAAAGAATTGACTGCCGGGTGATTTTAAACCGGAGGAATAATGTCATATCTGAATTTAAGATTTTACCAGCGAAACACGCAATGCTTGCATAATCGTAAGCCTTGTCTGGCTGGTTTTTTTATCCGGCTCTCTGTTGCCTGTGCATTTGCTGCACAGGCACCTTTTTCATCTGCCGAACTCTATTTTAACCCGCGCTTTTTAGCGGATGATCCTCAGGCTGTTGCCGATTTATCGAGTTTTGAAAATGGACAAGAATTACCGCCGGGAACGTATCGTGTCGATATCTATATGAATAATGGTTATATGGCAACACGAGATGTCACGTTTAATACGGGGGAGAGTGAACAAGGGATTGTCCCTTGTCTGACACGCGCACAACTCGCCAGTATGGGGCTGAATACGGCCTCTGTTTCCGGTATGAATCTGCTGGCGGCTGATGCCTGCGTACCATTAACTTCGATGATCAATGAAGCCACTGCGCATTTAGATGTTGGCCTGCAGCGGCTTAACCTCACGATCCCGCAGGCATTTATGAATCAGCGTGCGCGTGGCTATATTCCACCAGAGTTGTGGGATTCAGGTATTAATGCCGGATTACTCAATTATAACTTCAGTGGAAATAGTGTGCAGAATCGGATTGGGGGTAACAGCCATTATGCATATTTAAACCTGCAGAGTGGATTAAATATTGGTGCGTGGCGTTTACGCGACAATACTACCTGGAGTTATAACAGTAGCGGCAGTTCATCAGGTAGCAAAAATAAATGGCAACATATCAATACCTGGCTTGAGCGAGACATAATTCCGTTACGTTCTCGCCTGACGTTGGGCGATGGTTATACCCAGGGCGATATTTTCGATGGTATTAACTTTCGCGGCGCACAGTTGGCCTCAGATGACAATATGTTACCCGATAGCCAGAGAGGATTTGCCCCGGTGATCCACGGTATTGCACGTGGTACTGCACAAGTATCTATTAAACAGAACGGGTATGACATTTATAATAGTACGGTGCCACCGGGGCCTTTTACTATTAATGATCTCTATGCCGCAGGTAATAGTGGTGACTTGCAGGTAACGATTAAAGAGGCCGACGGCAGCACACAGATCTTTACCGTACCCTATTCGTCAGTACCGCTCCTGCAGCGTGAGGGACATACACGTTATTCCATTACGGCTGGAGAGTACCGCAGTGGTAATGCGCAACAGGAAAACCCCCGCTTTTTCCAGAGTACGTTACTCCACGGCCTCCCGGCTGGCTGGACAATATACGGCGGTACTCAACTGGCGGATCGTTATCGTGCTTTTAATTTCGGTGTCGGGAAAAACATGGGGACATTGGGGGCTCTGTCCGTGGATATGACGCAGGCTAATGCCACACTTCCCGATGAAAGTCAGCATGACGGACAATCAGTGCGTTTTCTTTATAACAAATCGCTCAATGAGTCAGGCACGAATATTCAGTTAGTGGGTTACCGCTATTCGACCAGCGGATATTTCAATTTCGCTGATACAACATACCGCCGAATGAATGGCTACAACATTGAAACGCAGGATGGTGTTATTCAGGTTAAGCCGAAATTCACCGACTATTACAACCTCGCTTATAACAAACGCGGAAAATTACAACTTACTGTCACTCAGCAAGTTGGGCGCACATCAACACTTTATTTGAGTGGTAGCCATCAGACTTATTGGGGAACGAGTAATGTCGATGAGCAATTCCAGGCCGGATTAAATACCGCATTCGAGGATATCAACTGGACGCTCAGCTATAGCCTGACGAAAAACGCCTGGCAAAAAGGACGAGATCAGATGTTGGCTCTTAACGTCAATATTCCTTTCAGCCACTGGCTGCGTTCTGACAGTAAATCTCAGTGGCGACATGCCAGTGCCAGCTACAGCATGTCACACGATCTCAATGGTCGGATGACCAACCTGGCCGGTGTATACGGTACGTTGCTGGAAGACAACAACCTAAGCTACAGCGTACAAACCGGATATGCCGGAGGTGGCGATGGGAATAGCGGAAGTACAGGCTACGCAGCGCTGAATTATCGCGGCGGTTATGGCAATGCCAACATAGGTTACAGCCATAGCGATGATATTAAGCAGGTCTATTACGGAGTCAGCGGTGGGGTATTGGCCCATGCCAATGGCGTAACGCTGGGGCAGCCGTTAAACGATACGGTTGTGCTGATTAAAGCGCCTGGAGCAAAAGATGTAAAAGTCGAAAACCAGACAGGTGTTCGTACCGACTGGCGCGGTTATGCCGTGCTGCCTTATGCCACTGAATATCGGGAAAATAGAGTGGCACTGGATACCAATACCCTGGCTGATAACGTCGATTTAGATAACGCGGTCGCTAACGTTGTTCCCACCCGTGGGGCAATCGTGCGAGCAGAGTTTAAAGCGCGCGTTGGGATAAAACTACTCATGACGCTGACCCACAATAATAAGCCGCTGCCGTTTGGTGCGATGGTCACATCAGAGAGTAGCCAGAGTAGCGGCATTGTTGCGGATAATGGCCAGGTTTACCTCAGCGGGATGCCTTTAGCGGGAAAAGTTCAGGTGAAATGGGGAGAAGGGGAGAATGCTCACTGTGTCGCAGATTACAAACTGCCACCTGAGAGTCAGCAGCAGTTATTAACCCAGCTATCAGTTGAATGTCGTTAAGGGGGCGTGATGAAAAGCAAACCTTTTTATCTTCTGTGCGCTTTTTTGTGGCTGGTTGTCAGTCACGCTTTGGCTGCGGATAGCACGATTACTATCCGCGGCTATGTCAGGGATAACGGCTGTAGTGTGGCAGTTGAATCAACCAATTTTACCGTTGATTTGCTGGAAAATGCGGCGAAGCAATTTAACAACATTGGGGCGACGACTCCGGTCGTTCCTTTTCGTATTTTGCTGTCACCCTGTGGTAATGCCGTCTCTGCTGTAAAGATCGGATTTACCGGTGTTGCAGATAGCCATAATTCCAACCTGCTTGCACTTGAAAAGACTGTGTCAGCGGCTGCGGGACTGGGAATACAGCTTCTGAATGAGCAACAAAATCAGATACCACTTAATGCCCCATCGTCCGCGATTTCGTGGACGACCCTGACGCCGGGTAAACCAAATACGCTGAATTTTTACGCCCGGCTAATGGCGACACAGGTGCCTGTCACTGCGGGGCATATCAATGCCACGGCAACCTTCACTCTTGAATATCAGTAACTGGAGATGCTCATGAAATGGCGCAAACGTGGGTATTTATTGGCGGCAATGTTGGCGCTCGCAAGCGCGACGGTACGGGCAGCCGATGTCACCATTACGGTGAATGGTAAGGTCGTCGCCAAACCGTGCACAGTTTCCACCACCAATGCCACGGTTGATCTCGGCGATCTTTATTCTTTCAGCCTGATGTCTGCCGGAGCGGCATCGTCCTGGCATGATGTTGCGCTTGAGTTGACGAATTGTCCGGTGGGAACGTCCAGAGTCACCGCCAGTTTCAGCGGGGCGGCTGACAGCACCGGATATTATAAAAACCAGGGAACCGCGCAAAACATCCAGTTAGAGCTACAGGATGACAACGGCAACACATTGAACACCGGCGCAACCAAAACTGTTCAGGTGGATGATTCCTCTCAATCTGCGCACTTTCCGTTGCAGGTCAGAGCATTGACGGTAAATGGTGGTGCCACCCAGGGAACCATTCAGGCAGTGATTAGCATCACCTATACCTACAGCTAACCCGAAGAGATGATTGTAATGAAACGCGTTATTACCTTATTTACTGTACTGCTGATGGGCTGGTCGGTAAATGCCTGGTCATTCGCCTGTAAAACCGCTAATGGTACGGCTATCCCTATTGGCGGCGGCAGCGCCAATGTCTATGTTAACCTTGCGCCCGCAGTGAATGTGGGGCAAAACCTGGTTGTGGATCTTTCGACGCAGATCTTTTGCCATAACGATTACCCGGAAACCATTACAGACTATGTAACACTGCAACGAGGTTCAGCTTATGGCGGCGTGTTATCTAATTTTTCCGGAACCGTAAAATATAATGGCAGTAGCTATCCTTTTCCTACCACCAGCGAAACGCCACGCGTTGTTTATAATTCGAGAACGGATAAGCCCTGGCCAGTGGCGCTTTATCTGACGCCTGTCAGCAGTGCGGGCGGAGTGGCGATTAAGGCTGGTTCATTAATAGCCGTGCTCATTTTGCGCCAGACCAACAACTATAACGGCGATGATTTCCAGTTTGTCTGGAATATTTATGCCAATAACGATGTGGTGGTGCCTACCGGTGGTTGTGATGTTTCTGCGCGAGATGTCACCGTCACTCTGCCGGACTACCCCGGCTCGGTGCCGATTCCTCTTACTGTTTATTGTGCGAAAAGCCAAAACCTGGGGTATTACCTTTCAGGTACAACCGCAGATGCGGACAACTCGATTTTCACCAACACGGCGTCGTTTTCGCCAGCACAGGGCGTCGGCGTGCAGTTGACGCGCAACGGTACGATTATTCCAGCGAATAGCACTGTGTCATTAGGGGCAGTAGGGACTTCAGCGGTAAGTCTTGGGTTAACGGCAAATTACGCACGTACTGGAGGGCAGGTGACTGCAGGTAATGTGCAGTCAATTATTGGTGTGACTTTTGTTTATCAATAAAGAAATCACAGGGGTTGCCAATGCGAGTACGCAATATTTGCCTGATGGCTATCAGGCTTACAAAACCTGTATGTTAGCTTTTTGTAGGCCAGATAAGACGCGCCAGCGCCGCATCTGGCATAAACAAGGCGCACGTTGCCAACCATCCGAACTGAGCCTGCCAATGGCAGGCTCTGATATTCCTTTACGCCACCATACTGATAATCAACACAATAATCAGCCCAACCACGGAGTTGACCAGCTCCAGCAGACCCCAGGTTTTCAGGGTGTCTTTTACTGACAGATCAAAATAACCTTTGAACAGCCAGAAAGAGGCATCGTTAATGTGGGTGAGGGTGTTGGAACCCGCGGCAGTTGCCAGAACCAGCAGCGCCGGATTTACACCAACCAATTGACCGGTTGCCGGATCAAGAATTGCGGCACTGATAATCCCGGCGGCGGTCATCGCTGAAACGACACCCTGACCAGTCGCCAGACGAATCAGCACGGTGATCAGCCACGCCATGATGTATGGAGAAATGTTGCCGTGCGACATCAGCATGCCGATGGTGTCACCAATGCCTGTGTCGATAATGGTTTGCTTCAGCACGCCGCCTGCACCGATGATCAGAATCACCATCGCAATACTTTTTACCGCGCTTTCAAAGGCGTTCATCACCCACTGCATGTCGTGGCCGCGTGCGGTGCCAAAGAGTACGAACGCAACCACCATCGCGATAAACATCGCAATTGGGGAGGAACCAATAAAGTTAACCACTTCCCATGCCGGTGTGTCTTTTACTAACCAAATATTAGCGATGGTGGTGGAGATCATAATGATCGCCGGGATCAACGGCACAAGAATGGAAATGCCGAAAGAGGGCAGGTTATTCATATCTACCGGTTGATCCGCTTTCAGGAATGACGGCGTTGGGCGCTCAAGATTACCGAGAAACTTCGGCAGGATCAGCCCCGCACAGATAACGCTGGGAATAGTCACCAGCACGCCATAGATGTAAACCATCCCCATATCTGCGCCGTAAGCATTGACCAGCGCCACCGGACCCGGCTGCGGTGGGAACAGTGAATGTGCGGTGGTTGCAGCCGCTACTGCCGGGATAGCCAGTTTCAGGAAGGGAATTTTAGCTTCGGCGGCAATCACGATCACCAGCGGTGCCAGCATGATAAAGGCCACTTCATAGAACATCGCCAGACCGAAAATCAGGCCGATGATGATCACCGATATCTGAACATAGCGCAGGCCGAGACGCGCCAGCAGCGTGTGCGCTATCTGGTGAGCCGCACCAGAGTCAACCATCAGCTTACCGATGACCGCACCGAACACCACGATGATCGCCAGTTCCCCCAGCGTGTTGCCAAAGCCCGCTTTCATGGTGTGCAGCAGCGACATCAGATCCATACCCGCCAGCATCCCAACGGACAACGCTGCCACCAGCAAAGCCACCATCGAGTTGATCTTGAACTTCAAATTCAGTACCAGCATCAGGCCGATGCCGAATACCACCCAAAGAATGTTAAGCACATGCATAACGTTTTACCTTACCTGGTTGAACCATTGCTATTTTGGGCGACATGTTATGTAAATTGGTCAACCATTGTTGCGATGAATATCACATCCCCCGATCAAAAACCGCTGAATACCCTTTGCTGTAATTTGCATCAACCTGTGTGAGAGTGGATTTCTTGTGATGTGGTTAACCAATTTTAGAATTCGGGTTGACATGTCTTACCAAAAGGTAGAACTTATACGCCATCTCATCCGATGCAACGCCACGGCTGCGGTCTGGTTGTTCATCCGGATACCTAAACAACTCCGGGGTTCCGCGTCTCTTCGCTGTGGAACCCGCTATGTGAAAGAGGAAATATCATGGAACAGACCTGGCGCTGGTACGGCCCTAACGATCCGGTTTCTTTAGCAGATGTCCGTCAGGCGGGCGCAACTGGCGTGGTTACCGCGCTGCACCATATCCCGAACGGCGAAGTATGGTCCGTTGAAGAAATCCTCAAACGCAAGGCTATCATTGAAGACGCGGGCCTGGTGTGGTCTGTCGTGGAAAGCGTGCCAATTCACGAAGATATCAAAACTCACACTGGCAACTATGAGCAGTGGATTGCTAACTATCAGCAGACCCTGCGCAACCTGGCGCAGTGCGGCATTCGCACCGTGTGCTACAACTTCATGCCGGTTCTCGACTGGACCCGTACTGACCTCGAATATGTGCTACCGGACGGCTCCAAAGCACTGCGCTTCGACCAGATCGAATTTGCTGCATTCGAAATGCACATCCTGAAACGTCCAGGCGCAGAAGCGGATTACACCGAAGAAGAAATTGCTCAGGCAGCAGAACGCTTCGCCACCATGAGTGATGAAGACAAAGCGCGTCTGACTCGTAACATCATTGCGGGTCTGCCGGGCGCGGAAGAAGGCTACACCCTCGATCAGTTCCGTAAGCACCTGGAACTGTACAAAGATATCGACAAAGCCAAACTGCGCGAAAACTTTGCTGTCTTCCTGAAGGCGATCATTCCGGTTGCGGAAGAAGTTGGCGTGCGCATGGCTGTTCACCCGGACGATCCGCCGCGCCCGATCCTCGGCCTGCCGCGCATCGTTTCCACCATTGAAGATATGCAGTGGATGGTTGACACCGTAAACAGCATGGCGAACGGTTTCACCATGTGTACCGGTTCTTACGGCGTGCGTGCTGACAACGATCTGGTTGATATGATCAAGCAGTTCGGTCCACGTATTTACTTCACCCATCTGCGTTCCACCATGCGTGAAGAAAACCCGAAAACCTTCCACGAAGCGGCGCACCTGAACGGTGACGTTGATATGTACGAAGTGGTGAAAGCGATCGTTGAAGAAGAGCACCGTCGTAAAGCGGAAGGCAAAGAAGACCTGATCCCGATGCGTCCGGACCACGGTCACCAGATGCTGGATGACCTGAAGAAGAAAACCAACCCTGGTTACTCCGCTATTGGTCGTCTGAAAGGCCTGGCCGAAGTTCGCGGTGTCGAACTGGCGATCCAACGCGCTTTCTTTAGCCGTTAATACTCACCGGCATGGCTTCGCGCCGTGCCGGTTCCTTCTTCCTTGCCGTCACTCTCTGAAGACGGATTCTGGAGTTTACGATGACTACTATTGTTGACAGCAATCTGCCGGTTGCCCGCCCGTCATGGGATCATTCTCGTCTGGAATCACGCATTGTGCATCTCGGTTGCGGGGCGTTCCACCGCGCGCATCAGGCGCTGTATACCCACCATTTGCTGGAAAGCACCGACAGCGACTGGGGGATCTGCGAAGTTAACCTGATGCCAGGTAACGACCGCGTGCTGATCGAAAACCTGAAAAAACAGCAACTGTTGTATACCGTGGCGGAAAAAGGCGCAGAAAGCACCGAGCTGAAAATTATCGGTTCGATGAAAGAAGCGCTGCACCCTGAAATCGACGGTTGCGAAGGCATTCTGAACGCGATGGCGCGTCCGCAGACGGCAATTGTTTCCCTGACGGTCACGGAAAAAGGCTACTGTGCCGACGCGGCAAGCGGTCAGTTGGATCTCAATAACCCGCTGATTAAGCACGATCTGGAAAACCCGACCGCGCCGAAGTCTGCAATTGGTTACATCGTGGAAGCCCTGCGTCTGCGTCGTGAAAAAGGGCTGAAAGCTTTTACGGTGATGTCTTGCGACAACGTGCGTGAAAACGGTCATGTGGCGAAAGTCGCAGTACTGGGACTGGCTCAGGCTCGTGATCCGCAACTGGCGGCATGGATTGAAGAGAACGTGACTTTCCCGTGCACAATGGTTGACCGCATTGTTCCGGCGGCTACTCCTGAAACATTGCAGGAAATTGCTGACCAGTTGGGCGTTTACGATCCGTGTGCCATTGCCTGCGAGCCGTTCCGTCAGTGGGTGATTGAAGATAACTTCGTCAATGGTCGCCCGGACTGGGATAAAGTCGGCGCACAGTTCGTTGCGGACGTTGTTCCGTTCGAAATGATGAAACTGCGTATGCTTAACGGCAGTCACTCTTTCCTGGCGTACCTCGGTTACCTCGGTGGTTATGAAACCATCGCTGATACCATGACCAACGCGGATTATCGCAAAGCGGCCTTTGCTCTGATGATGCAGGAACAAGCGCCGACGCTGTCGATGCCGGAAGGTACAGACCTGAACGCGTATGCGACGCTGCTGATCGAGCGTTTCAGCAACCCGTCTCTGCGTCATCGCACCTGGCAGATTGCGATGGACGGCAGCCAGAAGTTGCCGCAGCGTCTGCTGGATCCGGTTCGCTTGCATTTGCAAAACGGCGGTAGCTGGCGTCATCTGGCACTCGGCGTCGCGGGCTGGATGCGTTACACCCAAGGGATTGATGAGCAAGGCAACGCTATCGACGTGGTCGACCCGATGCTGGCGGAGTTCCAGAAGATCAACGCGCAATATCAGGGGGCGGAACGTGTGAAAGCTCTGCTGGGTCTGAGCGGTATTTTTGCCGATGATCTGCCGCAGAACGCGGACTTTGTTGGCGCGGTGACGACTGCATATCAGCAACTGTGCGAACGTGGTGCGCGTGAGTGCGTGGCTGCTCTGTAACTGACTGATTACCCTACAGACTGACTGGTCAATCAAATTTATATTTGGTTGACCAGTTTTCGTTTTTTTGCCCACCTGTACGTGCCAACTTCCAGTGCAAATGGTATAGTTTGAGATTAACGGGTGCCGTAAAATTGCCCGTTGTAGGCCGGATAAGGCGTTCACGCCGCATCCGGCAAAAATTTGATTAACCGCACCTAACGGACACAACACCATGAAATCTGCCACCTCTGCGCAAAGACCTTACCAGGAAGTCGGGGCAATGATCCGCGATCTGATCATTAAGACGCCGTACAATCCTGGCGAACGGCTGCCGCCGGAGCGTGAGATCGCAGAAATGCTCGACGTCACGCGTACTGTGGTACGTGAAGCATTGATCATGCTGGAGATCAAAGGGCTGGTAGAAGTACGCCGTGGTGCCGGTATCTATGTTCTTGACAGTTCCACCAGTAAGAGTGCGGACAGCGCAGATGTTAACGCCTGCAACGACGCTGGTCCTTTTGAGCTGTTACAGGCGCGCCAGTTGCTGGAGAGCAACATAGCCGAGTTTGCCGCCTTGCAGGCAACACGGGAAGACATTGTGAAAATGCGCCAGGCATTGCAGCTTGAAGAACGCGAACTGGCTTCCAGTGCGCCGGGCAGCAGCGAAAGCGGTGACATGCAGTTTCACCTCGCCATTGCCGAAGCAACCCATAACAGTATGCTGGTGGAGTTGTTCCGTCAGTCCTGGCAGTGGCGGGAAAACAATCCGATGTGGATCCAGTTGCACAGCCATCTGGATGACAGCTTATACCGCAAAGAGTGGCTGGGCGATCACAAACAGATCCTCGCGGCGTTAATCAAAAAAGACGCCCGTGCGGCGAAGCTGGCAATGTGGCAGCATCTGGAAAATGTGAAACAGCGTTTGCTGGAATTTTCCAACGTCGATGATATCTATTTTGATGGTTATCTCTTTGACTCCTGGCCATTGGATAAAGTTGACGCCTGAACCCTTATTTCTGGTGCAAAGTTGAGCTGCTTTGCACCGGGTCTTGTAGCCATGTAATAACATATATTATTAATAATAAACTATGAGTAATTTAATAATTACTTATTACATATCTTTTATAAATATTATATCTCTATTTAAATCTGAGTAATCATTCGGAATAATCAAAATATATTGATTTGTTTCTATCTGATTTAGTGATTTTTATCAAATTATATCTTTTTAAATAAAAAGTAAGTGGATCTTCATTTCTGTTCAGGGTCTTATACTTCGCGGGCAAGAATTAGGCCTGTATCAGTTACGGACGTAATGAGCAAAAAGGAATGACTATGGAAAATGAGCATCAACTCAGTGGTATCCTGCCGTCAGGGCAAGATATCGATGCCGCTAAACGTCAGGAGTGCGCAAAATGATGCGCCAATTACTTCAGACCGTATTACCTGAAAAAACAGGAAGCAATACATCATTGCTGCGTGATTCCGTATGCCAGGATCTCTTTCAACTTTTTAATTCTCCTCATTCACCGCTACCAACATTACTTGTTTCTGGCATGCCTGAGTGGCAAGGGCATAATAAGTGCGACAAACGTCTCCAGAGTTGGTATTGCCGCCAGTTGCGTTCCGCTCTTTTATTTCATGAACCACGTATTGCAGCATTGCAGGTGAGTCTGAAAGAAGTATATTGCCACTGATCTGGCAATCAGTCTGGAGATGATGCTGTACCACGACGATGAACCGCTAACATTGGAATTGATCTGGCAGCATGGCGGTTGGTGCAGTGCGATGTTGGGGAAAGTCAGCTAAATACAATCTCCTGCGTTTTACTCAGTCAGCCACCCGTGCGGGCATTCTACGTCTATTCGGGCGGCTGACAACCGCTTATGCAGTTTCAAACGTTCCTTTCACACACGCCTTGCCGTCTTTGACCATCAGTTTGCCGCGAGCGTATACCTGCGCAATGCGCAGCTTCGGTGTCAATACCAGCAAATCCGCGTCATTACCTGGCAGGATTTCACCTTTCCCGGTCAGGTTAAGGAAACCGGCTACGCTACTGGTGAGCGGGCGCAGGGCATCGCTGATACTGAAACCGTAGTCTTTAACCAGCGCCTGCACGGTTTCCAGCAACGTCTCAAAACCCGCAACGCCGATATGGGTTAAATTCCCTTCGTCGTCGAAGAAGGGTTGGCTGCCGTTGCCGTCGGAGCTAAGGGTGACGCGTGCCAGCGGAATACCCGCCTGAACGGCGCGGGCAATACCTTCGGCAGGGGCGACCGGTTCGTCAATGCTGCTGGTAATGTCGATGGTGCCACCCTGGCGCGCGAACTCCAGCGCCTGCTCAAACAAAGGCACGTTGCGGTTAACATGCGTCGGCAGCAACTTACTGATTGGCACATCGCAGTTTTCCAGGAGGTCATAGATGGGCTGTAACGCCTTTTTGCTGTCGCCCATGTGGAACACGGTGACGCCAGGCTTACCGCCGAGCAAGCCACCAACGCGGGATTCTGCTGCCATATTGGCCAGATGGTAAACATCCGGCGCGGCGGAGCGGTGATCAGAGATGGCACATTTCACGCCAATCACGCGATCGATAATCGCCACATCCTTTTCCACAGAACCCGTAATGGTGCGGGAAGGTACATGATAAGCACCGGTCAGCATCCAGGCGCTGATGCCTTCTTCATTGAGTGCTCGGGTCTTGGCGAGTAGGGATTCCGGATGGCGAGAGATAGAGTCAGTGCCCAGCAGGCCAACTACCGACGTGACGCCCGCTTCCGTCAGGCGGCTTAATGCTACTTCCGGCGTGCGTGTTGTGGGGCCAGCTTCACCGCCGCCGCCAATCAAATGGACGTGTTGATCAATAAAACCCGGACAGAGGATCTGCCCGCTGAGATCGACAACCGTGCAGTCCGGTACGATGTCAGAAGGGATATTGCTGGCAACGGCGATAATCTTGCCGTTAGCGATTAACACATCGCAAATACCCCGATCCTCCGGCGCATACAAATGCGCTCCCTGCAACAGGGTAAAACCGGCTGCGGAATAATCAATCATGGTAACTCCTTGTTAAACAATAAGCTGCATAACCCAAATCGACAGCAATGCGTTAATCACGCAGACCGTAATGATATGCGGGTAATATTTGGCATTCACTTCGGCTGTCTCCAGGCAGCGACCGACATTTTGCACCGGGTTGCCCATTAAATACATCGCGAGCAGTAAAACGGTGACATCATGATCGGTTAATGCGCTCGCGGTCGCCTGGCTGGCAGCAACGCCGACCGCGTCGTCCATACTCATCAACGTGGCTAAAAGACAGTTGCCGCTTCACCGGGCATCCCCACAACGTTTTTGTGACCGTGTGTTGCTACGTGTTTTTTGCAGAGTGGAAAAATAGGATTGAGTTGCAGAAAATTCATAAACACAGTGACAATAACGATGAGTAAGTAAAGGCGGAAAATACAAGGATGAATGCAAAATGGCAAAGTACAGTGAAAAAGATCTGGCGGATACGAGTAAGTTTTTAAGTTTTGTCCTCCGACATAAACCAGAGGCGATTGGCATCGTGCTGGATCGTGAAGGGTGGGCGAATATCGATAAGCTCATACTCTGTGCACAAAAAGCGGGCAAGCGGTTAACGCGTGCATTACTGGATTCCGTGGTCGCCACCAGTGATAAGAAGCGCTTTAGTTATTCCAGTGATGGTAGGTGTATTCGTGCTGTTCAGGGGCATTCGACTTCGCAGGTCGCTATTGCCTTCACCGAAAAAACACCGCCACAATTTCTCTACCACGGTACGGCAAGTCGTTTCCTTGAGGCGATAAAAAGTCAGGGATTAATTGCAGGGGAGCGTCACTATGTGCATCTCTCTGCTGATGAAGCGACAGCTCGCAAAGTAGGAGAAAGACACGGAGCGCCGGTTATCTTAACCGTCAAAGCACAGGAAATGGCGAAACGAGGAATACCTTTCTGGCAAGCGGAAAACGGGGTCTGGCTGACATCAACTGTTGCGGTTGAGTTTCTTGACTGGCAAGGGAAACAGCCCTTATGAAGTCACCACTTGCAGCTTAAACAATTGCACTGTGCAGATCAGCGCCGCAATAAACAACGCCGCTGCGCCACAGAGAGTGGCACTGGCGAGAGCCGATGTTCCGTTGCCGAGCAAACTGGTCAGCGCCGGGCCAAGAATTTGCCCAATGCCGTAAATAAGCGTCACAAAGCCTAACAGGTTGAGGTTTCCCGGCACACTAAGCTGGCGGGCGATGGTCATCACCAGCGAGGTGGTGCCCATAAAGGTGCCGCCAAACCCAATACTACTGATGATGAGTAATAAAGGCGAGCTGCTGGCGAGGGTTAACAGTACGCAGATCGCCTGCACCAGTAAGTTCGCTGTCAGGCAAGGTAACGCTCCCCAGCGTTTTGCCGCCCACAGCCAGCCAAAGCAACCCGGGACAATCGACAAGCCAACCAGCGTCCAGAGATGGGCGGTTAACAATGGCGAGCCTGCATCTTTCGCCATCAGCGGCAGATAAGTGGCGACGATGATATAACCAAAACCTGCCAGACCATACAGAATCGCCAGCAACCACCAACTCATCATCTGTTGATCGTTTTTTGCCAACGGCGCAGGCGCGATGAGGTGTTTTTTCGACGGGATCAATAGTGCCAGAACAATCAATATAATGGCAGAAAGCGCTCCGGCTCCTTGCCACAATGTTTGCGAGGAGAGGGTAAAATGCAGTCCCGCCAGCACATATTCATTGCCCAGCGCGATACCGACGCCAACGCCAGAAAACAGCGCCGCAAGCACAAAGGGATGGCGGGTATGTTGCATAATCAGCGTCGAGCCGAATATCAGCATTCCGGCGCTGGCGACGCCCGCCAGAAAGCGAATCAACAACACCAGAACAAAAGTCGGCAACCATGCCATCGCGAGGATCAATAATCCGGTTGCCAGGGCGCAAGCCAATAAAAACGGGCGCAGACGCGACGGCAGATGAAACGCGCCGAATGAAAACAGCATGCTGCCTGCCAGATACCCTGCGTAGTTGCCGCTGGCAATCCACGACAGTTCGCTAAATGAAAACGTTCCTTCCGCCAGCATGACAGGTAGCATTGGCGTATACAGAAAGCGGCCTAACCCCATCCCTAAGGTCAGAACCAGCATCCCAAAAAACGCGGTGCTGAAAGAGAAGCGTTCTACGGGATGCAATGAAGGGGACATGTTTTACCTTATTTGTATTTTTTGTTGTTAACAAGTTAATAACAAAAAAGGAAAACATGCCAGCCTGTTAATGTGATGATGTAGGGGTAAAGCGATAAAAAAGATTGGGTTCGCCAACGATATAGATATTGCCAGTGGCGTCCATCGCTATCCCTTCGGCCTGTTTGATGTTATGTGACAAACCCCGGCTACCTTTGGTAAGCGACATCTCACCGATGACCTCGCCTGTTTGGGTGACTTCCTGGAGTGCGCGAGACTCATGAGACAGCACCAGAAGTGTATTTTTTTGTGGGTTAAATTCCGCGCCAGACACGTCGTCTAAAGTAAATTGCCGTTGTAATGATTTATCCTTGCTAATGTGCAACTCGTCACTACGTAATAGTCCGGTAACTTTATAGATCTCAATCGGGTTTTTCTCTTTAAAAAACCAGAAAGTGTGGTCCTGGCGAGAATAAGCCAGTCCTTCAAAACCACTATTGGTCGGCGTTTCCTGCAGCGGGATTTTTATTTTTTTGAGGATTTTCACCTCTGAGTTTTCATTAAGAGAAATGACATAAATGGCATAATCGCGCTCATCGCTAATGACAAACTGATTATCGCCAATGTATTCGATCGTCTCGAGATCTTTCACAAAATCCAGAGGAATAGTGCGGATCAAGTCGCCATTGGTGGTCATTTCAACAATTGCCGCGGGCTTGTTGATAGTACTAAACAGGGTATTGCTCTGTGCCGACCAGGTCAGCGAGGAGATATTATTCGTTACACCTTCAATTTCTTTGCCGTCAATGGTGGCGTGGTAATTCTGAAATGATGTCGCATGATTGCTTTTACGGGCGCAAGATTGCACAAAGAAAAAACTCACGACTACGATGGCAAAAAGAATAGCAATACCCGTGATGCGTTTATGTAACGAAAAACTTTTTGTCATGGCATTCCCTTTAAGGCAAATCAATAAGATATCGAGAAGTATACGTAGCGATCTTAATGAATCCTTAACGCGGAGTTGAATCGTAATCTGCAATACACAGCCAGCTCCCATCCTGCTGATAATAAATTGACTCTGTTTGACCTGGGATAACCCATTGTGTTTCCTCACCAGCAGGACACCTCAACCAGATGCATAGCCCACAGCCTCCACGTAACTCACGGGGAATATCCGAGACGCGAAAAGCCATGCCCGCTGCTTGCAGCGCCTTGCGCGTTTGCACGACGCCGACCGTTGAATGAAATAAAAATAAGAATTCCGTCATGCCCGTTTTCTCTGCCGCTGACCAATCACCGCTGCGCCAATTGCGCCAGCGAATTGTGCATCAGGATGGGTATGTACTGGCATTCCCAGGTGAGTTTCCAGCATCCGGGAAAAGACCTGGCAATGGCTGACACCGCCAGTAAACAGAATCGGCGCTTCACAGGAGAGACGAGCAATGAAATTGGCGCTGCGGCGCGCCATAGCGTTAATCACTCCGGCGAGAATCGCTTCCGGCGCTACCCCGGCAGAACGCAGACTGATCACTTCTGATTCGGCAAACACCGTACACATACTGCTGATGGCGTGCGGTGGCACATTTTCGGTAATACAGTCGAGTTCCTCGATGCTGGTGCCCAGCGTACGCGAAATCACTTCCAGAAAACGTCCGGTTCCTGCCGCACATTTGTCATTCATCAGGAAGTCACACAGATTACCGTCACCATCAAGTTGAATCACTTTGCTGTCCTGGCCGCCGATGTCGATCACCGCGCGCGTTGCTGGCGCAAGAAACCGCGCTCCCAGCCCGTGGCAGGAGATTTCCGTCACCTGTTTATCGGCAAAATCCACCAGTTGCCGCCCGTAACCGGTGAGCGTCAGAAACGGCGTTGTCTCTAACCCTTCGCGCAGAGTTTCCCAGGCTTCTGTAATTGCTATTGCCGGGCGAAATGGTGTTGGAACGAGGAAACGGCGCATAATTACGCCGTCTGCCAGTAAGATCCCTTTGGTGGCGGTAGAACCGGAATCAATGCCTATCGAATACCTCACAGCCACCTCTTACAGCATCTCAATAAAGGCCGCGACGCGGGTACTGAGCTGCCCGATATCCGAAGTGGAGTAGTCCGTTTCAATGGCGATATAAGGAATGTTGTGCTGCTGGCGCACGTGACGTTTAATCGCCAACGATTCCACCGCGTAGGTATGGCACGCCTGCAAAATCACGTCTACCACGCCATCGACCTGATACTCCTCCACCATCTGGCTGAGCATTTTCAGACGTTGATCATTCGGAGAAACACAGGAGCAGCCAATCGCCAGATACTTGTCGGCCAGCGCATCATAGACATCGCCCGTTTCCGCCACACATTGCTCAGTCGCTTTTGCCCCCGTGCAGTTTTCATAACCGACCACCCAGCCGCCGTTCTCTTCAATCGCGCGCACCACTTTCTCTGCTGCGCCGCCAATTGGGCAGCCGGTAATTAAAATGCGTGGACGCGGCTCCAGCCGCTGACCTTCTTCCCATTGCTGACGAACGCGGGCGGTCATTGTATCCAGTTCATTGATCAATGCGTCTTTATCGAAACGGAAGGTTGCGCCGTAAACGACTTTCAGAATGTCGCTGCCGCTAAGCGCCGGGGGATTTAACTGCCCCAGATGATAGAAGTTCGCCAGTGCACGGCGTTCGCGATTTTTCAGTGTAATGGCATCGCGCAACGCGTCTTCTGTGATCTCTTGCCCGAAACGTTCTTCCACTACCTTTTGCAAGCGCAGCATTTCAGCTTTCCACAACGCGCGCGAAGCCTCGTCCTGCACACTGTTCGGCAGTTGCATCACATGCACGGGTTTAAACTCCGCCATGTACTCGTACATTTTCTTTTTGCCGTCGCAGGTAGTTTCACCGACCACCAGATCAGAAAAGTAAAAGTAAGGGCATTTATCAGTTTTGCCGAAGCCGTAGCTACTTTTAATCAGCGGACAGAGGTTGCGCGGCAGATCTTTCTCCGCTTCTTCAATGGTTTCATCAGAGGTGGAACAGAGCGAGACAACAACCGCCCCGGCGGCCATTGGGATCTCCTGCGGCATAAACGTGCAGTAGGTGCCAACCAGCGGAATGCCGCGCTCTTTGAGATCCATCACGGTGAGAAAGCCTTTTTGGCGAGCTTCGGAGAACTGATCGAAAATGGCGGGTAGATCGGTGACAAGTGACATGATTTTCCTTCCCCGTAACACGGGAGATGATGAAAAGAGGCCACATTATTACCATGTTTTTAGTGTGGTTTATTTGATCTCTCTCGCGGTTAGCCTCTTAGCGTATTTTCATTGATCTCTAAAAATTGCCGATGGATAACAAGGTCGGGATTTGCGATAAAAGATACAGTATCAACCCGATACCCCCCCCAACCAGCGTGCCGTTAACGCGGATAAACTGGAGATCTTTGCCGATGTTTAACTCGATTTGCCGTGACATATCGCGCGCGTCCCAGCTTTTTACCGTGTCAGTAATGTGTCGCGTCAGGAATGCCGAAAACTCAGGCGCGACGCGGTGCGCGGCCTGTTCGAGATGACCATTTAACGACGCCCGCAAGGCGTCATCGGCAATTAACGTCTCGCCAAACCACTGACCTGCCCGCGCGATACGCTCCTTCACGCGAGAGTCTTCGCTGTTGATATCCGCTTTCAGCCACTGCCGTAAATCCCCCCACAATTCACTGAGATAGCGGTTAAAGGCTTCATCTTCTTTCAGATACGCTTTGATATTGTCGGCGCGCGCCGCCATTTCGGGATCGTTTTTTAGCTTATCGATCAACGCAAAGGTGGCGCGATCAAACGCATGGCGGATCTGATGAGCGCGATCGCGGCTGATATCATCAAGCAAAGAATTCACGGCGTCAGAAACCAACTCTGCGCTATGTTCACCCAGCCATTCGGTAGGCAAAATTTTGGCTTTTAGCGGGTGTTCACTCTCCAGCCAGCGGACAATCTGCTGGGCGATAAATTTGCGCGATTTATCACGCTGGAGTAGGGCAATCAACTGTGCGATCAGCGTATCGAGCAGCACCTGATGACGATCGTTTTTGGTCATGCTCTCCAGCATCAATGCACTGGTGCCGGAAAGATCCACTTTATCAATCGCCCGATGCACCGCGCGCTTAAGCAGACGCTGAATACGTGCATCATCGGTCAGTTCGAGAAAACCACTCATGATCTGCAACAGATGCTGACCGACACGGCGGGCGTTTTCCGGCTGGCTAAACCAGTTGCCAATCAATAATGCCGGTTCATGACGACGAATCAGCGCGACCAGCGATTGGGTATCAAGAAATTTTTCCTGCACGAACTGGCCGAGGTTTTCGCCAATCCGGTCTTTATTTCGCGGAATAATCGCCGTATGGCGAGAAATAATCGGAATCGGCACGCGGCGAAACAACGCCACCACCGCAAACCAGTCTGCCAGCGCGCCGACCATTGCCGCCTCTGCGATAGCCTTAACACCACTCACCCAAAAATTGGCGGGTAGAAAAAGCGTAACAACAAAGGTCGCAGCAGCGATGAGCAGCAAAGAGAGCGCCAGCATTTTGGCGCGTCGGAGTTCAATGATTTTATTCATATCGTAAGGATAGAGCCTGGCGGTAGATTCACGCAAAAATCGAGATGCCTTCCAGAAAAATGTATCGCTTGCAGGAGAACCAAAATAGCCTGGAAAGCGCCTCGGGGAATGGGAAATTACCGGGTGAGAGTCGGTTTATTAATCGCTAAAGTCAGGCCATCTCTTTTATAGGTGATGGCTCGCCATGACAAACTTCACGACCAGCACGCCGCATGACGCATTATTTAAATCCTTTCTCTCCCACTCTGACACCGCGCGGGATTTTATGGAGATCCACTTACCCAAAGATTTACGTGAACTGTGCGATCTCGACACCTTAAAACTGGAATCAGCCCGCTTTGTCGATGAAAAATTGCGGGCGCTACACTCTGATATTCTGTGGTCGGTAAAGACCCGCGAAGGTGATGGCTATATCTATGTGGTGATTGAACATCAGAGCAGCGAGGATATTCATATGGCCTTTCGTCTGATGCGATATTCCATGGCGGTGATGCAGCGCCATATAGAGCATGATAAACGCCAACCGCTACCGCTGGTCATCCCTATGCTGTTTTATTACGGTAGCCGTAGTCCTTATCCCTGGTCTTTGTGCTGGCTGGATGAATTTGCCGACCCGGCTACCGCACGGAAACTTTATTCCGCCGCGTTCCCGCTGGTGGATGTCACCGTGGTGCCGGACGACGAGATTGTGCAGCATCGCAGAGTCGCCCTGTTGGAGTTGATCCAAAAGCATATTCGCCAGCGCGATCTGATGGGGCTTATCGATCAACTGGTAGTATTACTGGTTACAGAGTGTGCTAATGACAGCCAGATAACTGCGCTGTTAAATTACATTTTACTGACTGGCGATGAAGCGCGTTTTAAGAAGTTTATCAGCGAACTTACCCGTCGAATGCCACAACAAAGGGAGCGAATAATGACGATTGCAGAGCGAATTCATCATGATGGATGGCTGTTGGGGAGGGAGAAAGGGAAAGAAGAAGGGGAACAGCGCCTCCTCCGATTGTTGTTGCAGAATGGGGCAGATCCTGAATGGATACAAAAAATCACCGGACTTTCGGCAGATCAAATGCAGGCATTAGAGCAGCCCTTGCCTGAAAGCAAGCGCGATCCATGGATCGAGTACTAATCAGAGACTGATGGCATACGAAAAACTGCCTGATGCGCTACGCTTATCAGACCTACATTTTATCTGCAATCTATTGAATTTACGATATTTGTAGGCTGAATAAGGCGTTCACGTCGCATCCGGCATGAACAAAGTGCACTTTGCCTAAGTCAGGTTGGAACGTGGCGATGACCCAGCAGAGATAAAACGAGTTACAGGCGATTCGTGAGAGGAAATTCCAGCGCTTCGCTACTATTTCGTATTTATTCCATTGCCCGATACACGGCCTCGCCAATGTGCTTCAGCGCTTCGCGATAAGTTTCGCTGAGCGGTAAAGCGCAGTTGATGCGTAGACAATTACGGTATTTGCCGGAAACTGAGAAAATCGAGCCTGCCGCTACCTGGATTTTCATGCGGCACAGTTGCCGCGCGACGCAGACCATATCGACCTGTTCAGGCAGTTCTATCCACAGTAAAAATCCGCCTTTCGGGCGTGTAATACAGATTTCGCAGGGAAAATATTCCCATATCCAGCAGGTATAAAGCGCCATATTGCGCTGATAGTTTTGCCGCATCCGCCGGATATGGCGATGATAGTGACCTTCCAGCACAAACGTTGCTGCCGCCATTTGCGTGGACGGTACATTAAAGCTGCTGGTGGCGTATTTCATATGCAGCCGTTTATCGTGATAACGTCCTGGCGCGGCCCAGCCCACGCGCAGGCCAGAGCGGTTTCAGGCTGGGTGCTTCAACATCCGGCGTGCTTTTACTGAACGGAACAACAGAACTGTCGCTATGCGCTTTCAACATATCCAGCACCTGATCCCTCTGGGTGATTTCCACCGGGCGCGTCATTGGCGGCACTGGTGGCTGGGTTTTATGTTGCGCAACAAAATAGCCCGAACGTGGTTGCGGAGTGATGAGCTTCATCGTCACCAGCGTCTGATACGCCTGCTGCACGCTACTGATGCTGACGCCGTGCCCCTGACTTAAGCTGCGCACCGACGGCAATTTCTCCCCGTGACGATACAGCCCTTGCTCAATCTGCCCGGCAAGCAGAGTCGCCAGATATTGGTAACGCGTCATGCTGTATTCCTTATTTGGACTATACAGAGAGAGAAACCGGTACAGATGAGGCTAAAAAACCGGATGCAGATGCTGTTTTAATCTGTCTTTATGTTAAATAAAAGTAATAGTTGTATCTGCATTGTGAGCGGCCAGAAGGCGGATGATGAAGCCTCTGAAAGATGAGGAGGCAGCAGATGGAATTTCACGAAAACAAAGCCAAAGCGCCGTTTATCGGCCTTGTGCAACTCTGGCAGGCGGTGAGAAGCTGGTGGCTGAAAAAGCAGACCCGGCGCGTGTTACAGCAGATGAGTGATGAGCGGTTGAAGGATATTGGGTTGCGTAGGGAGGATGTGGAGTGAGGGGGATATAGATTTATATAATAAAACGTTTTTATGTTTTTAAATTAAGTTATAAAAATTTTCCAGAGACAATTCATCAATAGGTATGGAGTGTACAGGAATATCTTCTTCACTAACCTCTTTAAACTCATGTCGATAATGGTTAAAAAACGCACAGTGATTACTTGTGTTTTTTGACTGACTTTACAACTCTCATTATTCGCTATTGTGCAGTTTCTCTAATTGTTTTATATCCTGGAAAGTTAAATGTTAGCTACTGCATACTTTTTGATTGTTTGAGATTTATTTTCATTTGAAATTATAAGGGCTGGTGATAAATGAGTTATGATTAATAGATGGTTGATATTATTTTTATCTAAAATTGATTTATAGTACCGACCTGAAAAATTAGATATTGCCGCCTGATTAATTATACGATATTTTGAAAAGTTTTCTTTCAAATTAGAAATATTCTGGGGTTTTGTTTTTGTATCTTTTATCTCTAAGGAGCTTGCTTTGGGGCAATCAGAATACATTTCATGGGTAAAATGTACTTCCTGGCTAAGTAACTTTGTGAATCTTAGAGGGTTGAGACAACCGGATGGCCGTCCTCTTTATGAATATCATGCGACCAATGATGAATATAACCAATTAACGCAGCTACTCCATGCAGTCGGTCAATCGCAATCCTATATATGTAATAGGGACTTTGCTGCCTGTTTTGTTCTTTTTTGCTCTGAGTGGTACCGCAGGGATTATGAACGGCAATGCGGATGGACGTGGGACCCTATATATAAAAAAATAGGGATTTCATTCACCGCCACAGAGCTTGGTACTATCGTACCGAAAGGGATGGAAGATTACTGGCTGCGCCCAATTCGATTTTATGAATCTGAACGACGCAATTTTCTCGGAACATTATTCAGTGAGGGTGGTTTACCTTTCCGGCTACTCAAAGAATCAGACAGTCGCTTTCTGGCTGTTTTCTCCAGGATCCTTGGACAATATGAGCAAGCAAAGCAGTCAGGTTTTTCTGCCCTTTCGCTGGCAAGAGCTGTCATAGAAAAATCAGCGTTGCCAACTGTTTTTAGCGAAGATACCTCTGTAGAACTTATCAGTCATATGGCTGATAACCTCAATTCCTTAGTACTTACTTACAACCTAATAAATCACAAAGAACCAGTACAACAGCTTGATAAGGTTCACCCTACCTGGCGAAGCGAGTTTCCAATACCGTTAGATGATGAAACAGGAACGCATTTTTTGAATGGACTGCTATGCGCAGCCTCTGTAGAGGCTAAGCCTCGACTACAAAAAAATAAGAGTACGCGTTGCCAATTCTATTGGTCAGAAAAGCATCCAGATGAGCTTAGGGCGATAGTATCTCTTCCTGACGAAGTTTCCTTTCCTGTAACAAGCGAGCCGTCAACTACACGCTTTGAACTTGCCATTTGTGAAGATGGTGAGGAAGTCTCTGGCCTTGGGGCGGCCTATGCTTCCCTGGAAAACAGACATGCAAAAGTTCGGTTACGTAAAAGCGAAGTGAGATTTGTCAGGCAAAAACCATCGGCAGGTTTGTCGTTAGTCGCACGTGCTGGAGGAATGATTGTTGGGGGCATTAAACTTGATGACAGTGAAATTGCCATTGGTGAGGTGCCGTTAACCTTCATCGTTGATGCAGATCAATGGCTGTTACAGGGACAGGCCTCCTGTAGTGTGCGAAGCAGCGATGTTCTGATTGTGCTCCCTCGGGACAATAGCACTGTTGCTGGTTTTGATGGCCAATCGAGTGCAGTAAACGTATTAGGACTTAAAGCGCTACCTGTTAAGGGATGCCAGGACGTTACAGTTGCAGCAAATGAAACTTATCGGATTCGCACCGGAAGAGAACAAATCAGCATCGGAAGGTTTGCTCTAAATGGAAAGCGTGCAAGCTGGGTTTGTCATCCAGATGAGACATTTATTGGTGTACCCAAAGTCATTTCTACACTACCGGATATTCAAAGCATTGATGTAACGCGTTACCTGAGCGGAATTTCAATTGAGCAATGTCATATCCAAGAGATGATGGGGGCTCAATATCTTTCTATCCGGAATAGTAATAATGAAACTCTCTTGCGTCGCAAAATCGGTATCTTGCCTGCTGATTTCAGTATTGAGATAAAAGGTGGAATGCACGCAAATGAAGGCACTATCGTAATCACCACACAGCATCCTTGTGTAGCAAAACTCAAAGAAAAAACACTGGAGGCTACACGTAAGCGTACTGAGGGGCGAACAGAGATACAGCTTAAAGCGGAAGGGGTACCTCCGGCATTTATTACATTACAAGTTCTGCCCAATTTGGCGGCTGACCCCATCGACATTGAGTTACCTTTCCCCGCTAAAGGCTGTCTCGCTCTTGATGTAAACGGACGTCCTCTGGATAAAAACATTACGCTGCATGATCTACTGGGTTCCAGAGCGTTTCTGTTCTCCAGAAATGGTGAACCGACAAGATATACATTGCAATTGCATTTGCGCTCCGTTAGTGGATTACAGGCATGGCACGAATGGTGTTATACGGCGTTGAGCGATCGTCCTGTTGAATTGAATCTTTATAGTTTGCGCGAACATATTGAGAACCTGATTTCACTTGAGGCAGGTATTGATCAGGTTGTTGAGATGCGTATTACGGGGGCGGGTGTGGTCATGGCCTGGCAAATTCGTCGCTATAAATACAGCCTGCGCTATGATTATGAAAAAGAACTATTACACAGCCAGTCAGTGAACCATCGTGCTGGACAGATTCCTTCCCCTGTTATCATGCTGTTAAGTGAACCAGAGAGGAAATCCATTCCCTTAGCATCAAGAATGAGCGAGGGAGTGCCTGTCGGTGAATATGAGTTGAGCTCAATCGTTAACAAAAACGGACCATGGTTGGTTGTTCCTAAACCGGGTGAAGAGATGGCTTTTCGCCCCTGCTTCATTCGTGGCGAATCTTCGTTACCGGTAGAAGAAAGCAACATCCGCTCATTGCAAAAAGCGACCCAGCTTTTTAATCCACAGGCAGAAGTTAATACCATCACACTGGTTCTCGGACAGATGGCTAACGATCCTGCCCATTCTGGCTGGCAATTTATGCGTAGCCTGTACGATCAATTTGGTTATTTACCGCTGGCAACCTTTGAAGTATGGCGTGCACTGGTGCAGCATCCGCAGGCATTGGCGATGTCGCTCTTCAAATTCGAAATGTCAGCAGAGTATCTGAGTCGTATTGAGAATGAGTTTCCTATTCTATGGGAGTTTTTCCCCATCTTTGAGATCAAAGCTGCATCTGAGCGTTTCAAATTGTTCCTGAGCCAAAAAGGTGCACCGGAGGAAACCCAGAAATTACTGGTTACTAATATGTTTCAACGGCTGGGGCTCGTGTTCCCGACATATGCCGATGAAATTGAGAAATGGTTAAGTAACGGATATCTCCCTCCGTCTATTCCTGAATCTTATGTCCATGGGTGGTATCAGGAGCTTTTACGTGAGCACAGTGAAGCTCGCTGGCCTGAATATGGCTGCAAGCGTCTGTATAAATGGATGATGTCACAAAAAAATCCAGTGATTGGTATTAATCCTGACGCAGACTACCGCTATTCCGTGGCCTGGTTACCCGTCTTCGCTGCAGCTGTGGCAAGCGGAAATACTTCTTTTGAAGCTGTATTTGACCGTAAACCCGGTGCCGTATTTTTCCTGAGGCAAGTCAGGGACTTCGATTCCCGCTGGTTTAAGACCATCTTCCAGTGCAGCCTGTTGCGTTATGTTGCTAAAAAATAAAAAGGAATAAGGATGACTACACGCTATTTTTCGTCACTTATTGAACAATCGTTGTCTCGTTCAACTGAAGCAACGCTCAGTATCATGGGTGTTACAAACCCGCAGTTGCGTGAACATCTCGCGCAGCAAATGGGGGCTGATTGCGGGAAAACGGGCTCATTCCTTGCTTCTCCGGTATTCCAGCAAATGTTTGGCTGGAAGGAGTCAAACCACACGATGCGCAGTCTGACGGAAGGCAACGCATTGTTGAGCAAAGCAGTGGTTGATTCACTGGATGATCAGAGTAATGGCCGGTACCGATTTGGTGCTGACTGGAAGCCTTTTACACACCAGTTAGCCAGTTGGAAAGCTTTGCTGGAAAAGAAACATTCGGTGGTGGTAACCAGTGGTACGGGTTCAGGTAAAACGGAATGTTTTATGGTTCCGGTGCTGGAAGATCTTTACCGGGAACTGCATGAAAATGGCAACAATCCGTTGGTCGGTGTCCGAGCCCTTTTTCTCTATCCATTAAACGCCCTGATTAATTCACAGCGCGAGCGTCTGGATGCCTGGACGCGTGGTTTTGGTACTGGGATCCGCTACTGCCTTTACAACGGCAACACCGAAAACCTACACGCTTCGGTAAAAAGCGAACAGGCAAAAAGGTCGAATGAGGTGCTCTCGCGCGAAAAAATGCGTGAAGAACCTGCGCCGATTCTGGTGACCAACGGCACGATGCTGGAATATATGATGGTTCGCCAGGTCGACGCCCCGATTATCCAGCAATCCAAAGCACAAAAATCACTACGCTGGATTGTACTGGATGAAGCGCATACTTATGTAGGGTCGCAGGCCGCTGAACTGGCGCTCCAGCTGCGTCGTGTGATGACCGCGTTTGGCGTGACGCCAGATGATGTGCGCTTTGTAGCGACCTCTGCGACCATTGCCGGCAGTGACGCTGAAAAACAGCTGAAAAAATTTCTCTCTGAATTATCCGGTATCCCGCAGGAGCGCATCGATGTTCTGGACGGAAGTCGGGTGATTCCTGAACTGGAACCATCCAAAAACGTTTCTGTTCCGTTAGACGAAATAGAGCAAATACCTGATCTGGAGCTAAAAGATAAAAATGATAATAAAATTAAAGGGATAAGTCCTGAGCGCTTTTATGCGCTTACGCATTCCCCCGAAGCGCGTTACATACGTGAGATGTTGGTCAAACATCCCAATCCAATGAAGCTGGATGAGATAACCGAGCGGTTAAACGTGCTGACAAAACAGCATTACAGCCAGCAGGAAGTACTGCGTTGGATCGACGTCTGTTCAGGGACCCAACCGAATGCAAAGGATCCTGCATTTCTTAAAGTCAGGGCGCATATCTTCCAGCGTAATACCCAGGGAATATGGGCTTGTGTTGATAAAGATTGCAGATTAAAGCACGGTACACCGCTCGAAAAAGGCTGGCCCTTTGGTTACGTATATGTGAACCAGCGACAAAATTGCGACTGTGGAAGCCCGGTCTACGAACTGGCGTTCTGTAATGATTGTAACGAGCCTCATCTTCTGGCGCGGGACAAAAAGGGCAAACTTGTCCAATGGGAAAATAAAGGCGGTGATGAATTCTCTTTGCAGGATGAAGTACCTGTTGAACATGACACTACAGCGGAAAAAGTCGAAAAAGAGAACAGTTTCCAGCCTCCGTTGATTATTGCCGCAGGAGAGACCAGCGAGACAGGCTATACCCTACAACGCCTCGACCGCCAGACGCGCCGTATTGGCGTTATTAACAATGACAGCATTCCTCTGATTATTAATGATATTGAACAGGTTTGTAGCGCCAGCGGCTGTGGCTACAGAGGCATGAGCGGGAAACAACCCTTTCGGCGTGCATTATTAGGTGGGCCATTTTACGTTACTAACATCGTGCCCACCGTTCTTGAGTATTGCCAGGACTTTACCAGTGATGAAGGCAAAGAGGGCGTTGGGCCAGATTCGTTGCCAGGGCGAGGACGTCGACTCATTACCTTTACGGATAGTCGACAAGGGACAGCCCGGATGGCGGTGCGTATGCAGCAAGAAGCAGAACGCAGTCGCTTACGCGGAAGCGTAGTCGAAATTCTGAGCTGGCATCAACGAACGCAAACGCCCACCGCGCCGAACGCTAATGCCAATTTGGAAAAGTTAGCGACCAGGGTAAAGCAAGCCCGTGAGCAGGCAGAAGAATATCGAAGCTGGGGATTGCCAGACCAGGCGAAATTGTCAGAAGCGCAGGCCGAGCAGCTTGAACAGGCCTACCAGTCTGCAATCGGCGGAAAAGCAGCAACCACTCGGGTATCCCGAACCTGGACAGAAATGGTTAACGAGCTTAAAGAGAGGGCCGATATCCGCGGGCCGGTTCTGCAATATAACCATTATCTTAAGCCTGAAGTGTTTAATGAAAACGGCGGGCCACTAAAGCTTTCGGAAATGATGTTGTTCCGGGAATTCATGCGTCGCCCGAAACGGACTAACAGTCTGGAAACTCAAGGGCTGGTTCAGGTTGGTTACCTGGGACTGGAGAAAATACATAAGATCCCTTTGCACTGGCAGGAAAAAGGATTAACGCTGGATGACTGGCGCGATTTTCTCAAAGTTACGCTGGATCATTACGTTCGTGAGAGCAACTTCACACAGTTGGATGATGAGCTGAAAAACTGGATCGGTAGCCGTTTTTCATCAAAATTCGTCCGTAACCCGGAATCAAAAGATCCTGAAGATAATCAGAACAGACGCTGGCCTCAAATTCGTAATGGCAACATAACCCATCGTTTAGCGAAGTTGCTGATGTTGGGAGCTGGATTCAAAACCGTCAATACGGCGACTATTGATATTATCAATACATGGCTGAAAGAAGCATGGGCCCAACTTACCGGACCGCTTGCAGTACTGAAACCCGATGGCAACCGTTTTTATTTACCGAAAGAGCATATGACTTTTTCTTTAATCGCGGATGCCTGGATTTGCCCGGTAACCAATAAAATCCTGGATACGGCTTTTAAAGGTTTAACCCCTTATCTGCCCACCCACATTTCGTTTGAACATCTTACCCAGGCGCAATATGGCGCTTTTGTCGCACAGAAAGTCACCATGCCGGAAATCTGGAAGTTGGATCGTTCACAGGAAGACTACGCAGAGGGTCTGGCAAAAGCACGCGACTGGGTCAGCAATGAGCCGCTGATCGCGCGATTGCGTTCGGAAAACGTTTGGACAGATATCAACGATCGTGTCGTGGAAGGCGGTTTCTACTATCGCACTGCCGAGCACTCTGCCCAGCAGTCTTCAGAACGCCTGCAAAGCTATGAAAAGATGTTCAAGAATGGGCAACTTAATGTTCTCAACTGTTCTACCACCATGGAAATGGGGGTTGATATCGGGGGCATTACTGCGGTGGTAATGAACAACGTACCGCCACATCCGGCCAACTATTTACAGCGTGCCGGGCGAGCCGGGCGTAGTAAAGAATCACGCGCGATCTCTTATACTCTATGCAAAGGTAACCCACACGACCAACAGGTTTTTGCTAACCCGCTCTGGCCGTTTGAAACCATGATCCCTGCACCAATGGTCGCGATGAACTCCGCCCGACTGGTGCAACGTCACGTCAATGCATTATTACTGTCCGACTTTTTATGTAACGTTATTGGCGAAACCGATAAAGAGAAAACCAGCCTCGATAGCCTCTGGTTTTTCGGTGAAGATGACGGGCAGTCAAAATGCGAACGCTTTAAAGTCTGGCTGGAGCGTCCGGTTCTTGATATCGACACGGCGCTGGAACGGCTGGTGAAAGGCACGGCGTTGCATGGCGCAAAAGCCGAACATCTGCGGGATAAAACAATCAACGCGATCACCTTCCTGCAACAGCGGTGGCTCTCCGTTTATCGCGATCTCGTGACCCAGGAGCGTGAGTCGCAGCCGCAAACGCCTTATCGTAAGCGCATAGAGCTGGAGAAGAAACGGCACTGTGGCGAGTATCTGCTGCGCGATCTGGCTGCCAGAACCTTCCTGCCGGGATACGGCTTCCCGACAGATGTAGTGACGTTTGATAACTTCACGATGGAAGATTATATCCGCGAAAAATCGCAGAAAAGTCGCGATAAAAAGGACCGTGAAGATAACGTCTCCCGCTATAAAGGATTACCTTCCCGTAACCTCGGTGTTGCCATTCGTGAATATGCGCCGGGAGCAGAGATCATTCTTGATGGCCGAGTCTTCCGCTCTGCCGGTGTCTCACTGCACTGGCACAATATCAATGCCGATACCAATGAAGCCCAGCGTCTGGATTGCGCCTGGCGTTGTCACAAATGCGGGACCATTGGCTATGAAGAGGGGATGAGCAGTTCAGGGATGCTCTTTTGCTCCAACAGCGCCTGCGGCGAAAAAATAATCATGGATAATCGCCGTCAGGTGCTGCAGCCTGCCGGGTTTGTCACCGATGCACATGCACCGGTAACGAATAATATTGAAACCATGAAATTCGTCCCGATTGTCCCCGCTTGGGTCTTTGTTAAAGCTGAGCCTATGCCACTGCCTAACCCGCTAATGGGTTATATGGCTTCTGGTGCCGATGGGCATGTTTTCCAGCAAAGTCTGGGGGAAGGTGGGCACGGTTATGCATTGTGTCTGAGCTGTGGCCGTGCGGAGTCGATGCTGAATGAAAATGATGCACCGAAAAGTATGGAAGCTCATTATCCACCGCGTCCGGGTAAAGCGGATCGCGACAGCCAGAATCATCGTCTGATTTGCCCCGGTTCGACGGCACTCATGAAGAACGTCACCCTGGGCGCACTGGCGCGCACCGATGTCTTTGAAATGGTTCTGCGCAAACCGCAAAACGGCGAGTATCTGCCAGATAACACAGAAGAGGGGCGGATTGTTGCCATGACTCTGGCGGTTGCTCTGCGTCAGGCGCTGGCGGGCGTTCTGGGGATCTCCTCCGCAGAACTCGGCTATTCTGTACGTCCGGTCAGACTGGAGGATGGGCAATCGGTATTAGCCGTACAGCTTTATGATGTGATCAGCGGTGGTGCCGGTTTTGCCTCCAGCGCACCGGTACACATTGAAGCTATTTTGCAGGGAATGGTGAAACAGTTAGGCTGCCGTCATTGTGATACTGCATGCAGTGAATGCCTGCTTGATTCCCAGACCCGCCATGATCATGATTTGCTGGATCGCAAAGCGGCGCTGGCCTGGCTTGGCGATGACTTCACGTATTACATCGGTTTACCGGATGAAGAGACATTCTCGTTGCCGGATGCCCGCTACTGCCCTGGCGCTATTGGCGATACGATTCGCCGGGCGATTAACGAAGGCGCTGAAAAGCTCACCCTATGGATGACCGGCGCGCCCAATGAGTGGGATTTATATGCCCGTCAGTTCCGTGCGGCTATTCAGAACTATCGGCTAAAAGACAACGTCGAGGTCGATCTTGTTATTCCTGCGGGAGTGGATGACCCGGACCTGTTGCATGAACTATCGCAATTTACTGCGCTGGGTGTGCGACTGTGCCATGTTGAACAGGATCTGCAATTACCGATTGTTGCCCAGGTTACCTTTGCCGATCGCGTGATGACGCTGGCCTCTCGCAGCCAGCAGGCAACGATTCCGGGGCCGGAGTGGCACCTGAATGACGAACTGGTGGTGCGTAGCCTCGGTTATAAAACGGTAGAACTGAGCGAGTTTATTCTGCCCGCTAAAGCCGCCAACGCTGTCGAGCGGGTCAAAGACATTCAGATCCACAAACAGTTGAATGGACCACTGTCGCAGTTCGGGCAACGCTTCTGGGACGTGCTGTTTAACGACCATGAAGAAGCGCAGTCGCTGGTGAAAAACACGCGAATTACCGGCGTTCACTATACCGATCGCTATCTGCAAAACCCGGTTGCGTTGGCGTTGTTGGGGGCAATTCTGAAACCGCTAAAAACAACGCTGACCGATGGCGCTGAAGTGGCGTTGGATACGCTGTTTAAAGATAAAGATCGCCCCGGTAACCGGCCTTTCCATGACTGGATGAGCATAGTGGATTTTCAGGATTTCGCTGATCAGTGGTTTGCTGCTGCGCTGGGCAGGCCGGTAGAACTGACGGTGTTTGACTCGCCGCGCGATATCCCTCACCATCGTAAACTGACGGTGACTTTTTAGGATGGTCAGGTATTGAAGATCCGTTTCGATCAGGGGATGGGCTACTGGCGCATCAACTTTTCATCGAAATGGCATTACTTTGACTTCCGCGATGACGTTTCTTTCCAGTTAGTCAAAATGGCTCAGGCCTGTCAGGAAGGGAATGTGGTCAACAGCGAAGAGAGCTGGGCAACGGATGTACTGGTGGAGGTGATCGCCTCCTGATGATGAGTCGCTCCCGACGTCGTGTCGGGAGCGGTATTCGCTATAAAACTTACCGCTTATTTGAGATATTCATCGAAAATATCGAGTAATTCTTGATGTATACACGGCCATTCCTGACCTAAATTGACGGTACACAAGCCAATATCGAAGCCATTAATTTTATAACGATGCTTCACTGCGGTGTCTACGTGGGGATATATTAATAACCCACCTATTTTTGCGCCATTTTCAGGCTTTAACGACCATAAGTAACTCATCAGTTGATAAAGATTTTGAGAATGAAATTTTTCTGAACCCATTCGTCGTGAAAAAATGCTCTTATAGTATTTTGCGTCTACGATAAGTATTTTCTCTGATGAGCGAATGGTGATGTCAGTTTCCATTCTGGGTAACAAATTAAGTGACTGATCCGTTATGCTTGATGCATCCCATTTTAAATAAGAGCGGGTTGTGTTTGCAGACGTTAATTCACGGCGGCAAAATTCAAAAAGAAATTTTTGATAAAGTAATGACATCTCTTTTTCGTTTCTTTCAAAATCATAGAAACGGTAATGTCCTTTGTTTTGGCCAGGAATAGAATTACTGACGATGAACTTGCAGACACTGATAACGAATTTATAATAACGCGTGTTCTTTCCGCCGTTCAGATAGCTGAAATGCTGCGGAGTTAAATGAAGAGTGCTAATGCCCGGTAACTTTCTATAAAGTGAACGAGCTTCATCTCTGATGGTTGAATTTAACTTTTCATGCTTGATTAATATAGCTAATGTGCTTTTTATAATTCGGTTAGCCAGCGTGTCTTCATTAAGCATATCAAAAGTACTGACGGTTTTCCCATGATTAAGATGGAAGCCGCGTATTGTTTTAGCAAACTCTATTCGGCCTTTGATGCCAGGAATGATCTCGGTATTAGGATTGTAATCAAGCTCAAGCCCTCGGCGTGAAAGCTGTAAAACCCCTTTATTTAATACATACCCCAGGATATCAAGAAGATTGTTACCGGGTATGGCTTCAAGGTTTGCCTGCTTAATTTCCTGTAAATAACCCCATGCATAGGTAAGCATGTAATAGATATTACGAACAGGTATCACGGGCTGCTCCACTATGAGTCACCTAATAATTTGTCGGTCCATATCTGTTGTTTATAGGGGGCATCAAAGAAATATTCTTCGAGTAAAGGGGCGATATCCGTCATCACAATTTCCTTAAGCCATTGCGTATCAGGAGATGTGCCATCTTCTAGCCCGGAGCAGAAGTAACTATGCCCAATGCGGAACCCTTTCCCAAGGATAGTGGCCTCTTTGCTGATTTCCTGGTTTAACTCGTTCATTTTTTGGCATAAAGATTCAACAAATGAAGGTTCTGCTTTTTTATTCAGTAAAAAATTACGGAACTGTGGTGTATCAAAACCTGGCTCAATATCTATGAAAGAAAATCGTCTGCGTAGGGCATAATCAACAACGGCCAGAGAGCGATCGGCAGTATTCATTAAACCGATGATATAAACATTCTCCGGGACATAGAATCGTTCTTCATCGTTTTCGGAGTAGGTTAAGGGAACAGACCAGTTTTCACCTCGTTTATCATGTTCCATTAACATCATCACTTCGCCAAATACTTTACTGAGATTGGCACGATTGATTTCATCTATAATAAAAACATACTTTTTCTCTGGCTGCTTTTTAGCTTGCTGACAAAAATTGTAAAATATACCGTCTTTACGTTGGAAGCCGACGCCATTCGGACGATAGCCCTGTATAAAATCCTCATAGCTATAAGATTGATGGAACTGAACCATATTGACGCGTTGCGGAGCCTTTTCTCCTGTCAGCAGATAAGCCAGACGGCGTGCGACAAAGGTTTTTCCAACTCCGGGCGGCCCCTGGAGGATAATATTTTTTTTGATGGTTAATCGTTTGAGTATCGTCTCTATCGTGGTTTCAGGGATAAACAAATCATTTAACGCATCTTCCAGACAGTATGATTCAGTTTTTGACATGGGTGGAATAACCCTCTCGCCAGAATTAAATATTAATTTATAGTCGCTGATTATGTTGTCCAGCATAGAGGCAAACTGAGAGTAATCAATACCCTGTGAGACTTTTTGGGCACAGGCGTAATAGGACTGTCCGTATTTTTTAGGATATACACCAGAAGTTGTCTGGAAATACTCTGCGATTGTTTTAGGTATTTCTGAAGAAAACCGCCATTGGGCATGTGGTTTATTCGCGTCACTTATACCATAAGCCAAAACTAACTCATCAAAATCTTTATAATATAGAATAACGGGATATATACCGTTAGAAACTTCCTGACCTTCTCCCAGAAATGCAAACCAGGGAATAGATGTAAAATTACCATAACCAAAACCCACTTTTACTCGCAGGTTACGGTAAGACGGTGGATAATCTTTAGTGGATTGCGAACTTTGTTGCTGTGCTTGCTCAATAAATTTTTCAATCCAGGGTTGAATTGATTCCATAAGATATGCCTTCCTCATTGCTAAGTCTCTATTATCTCTTTCGCAACGTACTGAAACAATAGATTTTTACTGCAAAAGGTGGTGGGTAAATATTTACTGAGGGGGAAAGTTTCTATTGAGTCAGTGGAAGGCTCCCGGTGGATAACCGGGAGTAAACGCTGTTACGCGACTTTCTGTTTACCGGCAATCACCCCAATAAACTCCCGCACCTGCTTTTGTTTACGCGCCGACAGTTTGCACACCTGGCGCAGCGACTGCATCAGTTCGCTCTCTTCGGTGGCGGGTGGTTGGGCGGTGAGGACAATACAGCCTTCCATCACTTTGACATCTACCGCCGTGCCGGTGGCAAAACCGGCGGCTTCCAGCCACTGACCTTTCAGGGTGATGGCGGGAATACGGCTGTAATCCGGGTAGCGACTCGCATAACTCACGGTTAATTGACGGTTATTTGCCGGGGAGACTTCTGCTTCGAACGGTTGTGCAATAGAATGCGTGTCAGTCATAACTGCTATTCCTTGAAAATAGTGATTGTGATGAGCGGTGCGGGTGTGTTGGCGCACATCCGCACCGCGCTAAATACCTGGATATATCATCAGTAAATACAGGGAAAGTCCAGCTAAAAATAGAATGAAATGGACAATTTCTGGAATGATTTAAATATATTTATGTGAGTTATGATTGGCGTGAAATAATAAAAAGCGCACCGGAAAGGTGCGCCAGAAAATAATGATCAGGATTTTTTACGCGAGGCTTTTTTACCCCCGCTGGCTGCGCGTTCAGCTTTGATTTTTTCCAGCAACGCGGCAGCGCTGTTTTCTCCGCTGATTAATTCCGGGTTTTCGGCCCGCCATTGGGCGGTAAGTTCACCACGGAACGCTTTTGCCAGGATGGATTGCGTCAGGTTGTTGACGCGGGCTAAGGCGTTGTTGACCTGTTTTTCTATGGTGTCGGCGTAGGCGAAGAGTTGCTCGACGCGGCGAACGATTTCGCGTTGTTCGGGGATAGAGGGGACATTACACTCAAAGTTTAAAATTTGTTTTCCACTGATATGCGGAATGTCGCTACCAGTCTGATTTGGTTGAATATAATTAATAAAAGACACATCATTCAATAACAAATACAGATAGTCAGGAATTAGATTTTCGAAATCTTTAAATCTGGCAACTCGTTGAACCAGAACGCAAGGAAGATCACTTTTTTTGGCTTTAGCTATTTTTAACCCGCTTGATATTATTGGGCGATCCATTGCTAATATAATATCGCCCTCATTAATAAATAAATGAGAATATTTTTGAAGTTTATCTATTGGGAATTTTTTTGTGTCATCCCAACGTAATGCTCCGGGTTCTATATTTTGTCCTCGGAGTAATGGAACGCCTTCATCACTAAACTCTGAGCTTTTGAACGCATTACCAATATCTATAGATACAAACGAATTGAGCTTTTCTGATTTATTTTCGAAGCTTTTGTCAATTAACTTACCGCTAACAGCACTAGATAGCACCGCCTGACGAAAACGTTTCAGGATTTGTGGGATTTGCTCAAGACGTGCTTTGGTGCTGTCTACTTGCGCCAGCAGCGTATCGAGTTTTTCAGCGATGATTTTTTGTTCGGCAAGTGGAGGAATTGGTACTATAAGAGTGGATAATTTTTGAGCATTTACATTTTGTAATGCATTTCCAGCCGACATAGAGGCAAGCTGAACCCAATAGTTGCCGGACTCTAAAAAACGCTTCAAGTAAAGCTCTGAAATATTATCAAAAGGTTTAAATCTGATCAGGTACGAAGCAAAGACGACATTATTCGGTGGATTTTTTACTAAAAAACTAAAACCTACGGAACCAGCCCGGGATATAACAATATCTCGATCTTGAAGCTGATATTTAAGTATATCATCAGGATTTTGCAAACAATAAGGTACAGTGGACCAATCCACAGTACCTTTAGTAATATCTGTAGTTCTTAAAAATTTTACATTACCTGTAGGGCTCGACTTAGTTGTATAACCATATTGTGGTTTACTACATATTTCAGAAAGGTAGGTTTCAACCCACCCCTCTGGCAATTTCCCCGCACTCATTCCTTCACCCCACCAAACGCTTCTTCCAGTAACTGACGCTGCAAATCGGCCTCATCGCTCGCTCCCAGTTCACGCATCAGCGCATCCAGTTCACCCAGCGCCTGTACCAGTTCGCCCATCGCTTCTGCCGCTAATACATCCGGCTCCGGCAGGCTGTCGGCATCAATGCTGTCTTTATCTTTCAGCCAGGAGATATCCAGCGAATCGGATTTCGCGGTGCGGATCCACTCGCGGCTGAACTTGCGCCAGCGGCTGGTGGCCAGGTGCTGGTCGGTATTTTTGTTCTCTTCGCTGTCGGCAACTTCCGTCTCTTCAGCGTTAAAACTCCATTCCCCTTCAGTGCGCGGGCTTAAGCCGTGCGGGTCTTCGCCATACACGCGCTCAAACGGCTGCAGATGCTCGTCGGTAAACGGCGTGCGCTTGCCGAAGCTCGGCATATTGGTACGCAGGTCGTACACCCACACGTCGTCGGTACAGTTCTTATCCTGATTCGGGTTCGCCACCGTGCCTTTGGTGAAGAACAGCACGTTGGTCTTCACGCCCTGCGCGTAAAAAATACCGGTCGGCAGACGCAGAATGGTGTGCAGATGACACTTATCCATCAGGTCACGACGAATGTCGGTGCCTTTGCCGCCTTCAAACAGCACGTTATCCGGCACCACCACCGCAGCACGACCGCCGGGGTGCAGCGTTTCGATAATATGCTGCATAAAGCACAACTGTTTGTTACTGGTCGGGTGAACAAAGGTGCGGGTAATGTTGGTGCCTGCGGCGCTGCCAAACGGCGGGTTAGTGGCGACAATATGCGCCTTCGGCAGGTTTTCACCGTCGCTACCCAGAGTGTTGCCCAGACGGATTGCGCCGCCGTGGTCGAGGTTGCCTTCAATATCGTGCAGCAGGCAGTTCATCAGTGCCAGACGACGGGT
Organism: Escherichia sp. MOD1-EC6098; assembly: GCF_002965865.1. NCBI lineage: Bacteria > Pseudomonadati > Pseudomonadota > Gammaproteobacteria > Enterobacterales > Enterobacteriaceae > Escherichia > Escherichia sp. MOD1-EC6098. Next base: position 68,803 of record NZ_PTSN01000005.1, on the reverse strand, counting down.
GCCGGGCACCAGTTCGAGGCCGATAAACGCGCGGTGGATCTGGAAATCCTGCGTGTCGCCATCAAGGTCGTCCAGATCATTGGTTTGCGACTTAACGTAGCGGTCGGCTTCAATCAAAAAGCCCGCCGTACCTGCTGCCGGATCCTGCACCACTTCACGCGGCTGCGGTTTCAGCAGATGAATAATGGTTTTAATCAGCGGACGCGGGGTGAAGTACTGGCCCGCACCAGACTTGGTTTCATTCGCGTTCTTCTGCAACAGCCCTTCGTACATATCGCCGAAGTCATCGCGCGACTTACCGTGCGCACCGTTGTACCAGTCCAGTGAATCCATATTGCTGACCAGCTCGGTCAACTGTTTTGGCTGGGTAATGGTTGTGTTGACGTTCTGGAATACCGCCTGCACCAGCTTTTGATTGTCGGCGCCCAGATGTACCAGCAGGTTACGGTAGAACTGCAACTGCTCCTGGCCGATGCGCGATTTCAGGTCATCCCAGCGGTAGCCTTCCGGCAGGTAATCGGCTTCCTGTCCGGTCTCTTTACACATTTTCAAAAACAGCAGCGAGGCGAGTTCATTGACGTAGTTTTGATAGGAAACGCCGCCATCGCGCAGGTTGTCGCACAGCTTCCACAGCTTCGCGACCAGATCGTTATTGTTCATTGTGAGTTCCGTAAATTAAGCAGCGGCCCGCATGTTCGGGGCCGCAGAAAAAGAAATTGCCGGGGGTAATATACACAAAATCATTCAGGTTGCATCAAGGTGGCAAGCGAGTGAATCCCCAGGAGCGTACAGAAGTACGTGACCGGGGTGAACGAGCGCAGCCAACGCAGAGGCAGCCTGAAGGATGAAGTGTATACGTGTCAGGCGAGTTCATCCCAAATATAATCGCTGAATTTATCGAGCAGGCTGTCGAGATTATCGTCAAAGGTTCTTTGCAGCATTGCCTTCCCGCCGCGACGGTGGAAGTTGCCGGTTTTGAACACATCGTCGTCGAGCACCACTTTCTCTTTCAGCGCCTGCGCTAAACGATCGAGCCAGCTTAATTGCTCGCTGCTCCAGTCGTTTTCGCCCTTAATGCGCGTCAGCGCGTGATCGACACGTTCCTCAAACGGTTTCAGCGCATCGCCCACCGCCGCGCGGCGAATATGTCCAATCAGCCGGCGGCGATATCTTCATTGCGCGTCTCTTTCCACGCTTTGCGCAGGGAAGATTCCTCAAAGTGCTGGCGGTCAAACCACTCCTGTAGCTCGACCAGTCCTTTACGGGTGAGATCGCGCGGGCGATTGATCACCGCCTGCAATGCCGGTTGCGCGTTCGGGGAACGTTGCACCAGCGAGTCAAAGGCTTCGAGGAAATCCTGCGGCGTGTCGTAATCACCGTACAGCGATTTTACGCTCACCACTTCATCGTCAATATCGAGGAAGATCGGCGCATCATTCAGGTTGTTGATGTCGGTTTTCAGCTTTTCCAGACGGGCGATAAAGCCAGGCAGTTTGTTAAAGACTTCGGCGCTCCAGTGCGGCCCTTTTTCCCGCAGGCGCGAGGCTAAGCCGTTAAAGTTCACGCCCGCCGCGTCCTGGCATAGCTCATCCAGACGACGCACCTGTTTGTCTATCGTTTCGCTGCGGTCACGGTTAAACGTGGCCAGGCCGATGATGCGCTGGAGCTTCGCCACCAGTTGTTCATGGCTGTGCTCGGCAAAGCTACGGCCGTCCGCTTCGGTGATTTTATAGGTTCCTGAATCGGTAATTTCGTTGACCAGGGTTTGCAGTTCCACCTTCGGACGCACCACCACCGGACGCATGGTGTCGACGCTCTCCAGCGTGCTGTAGATATCGACGCAGTCGAAAATCTTAAAGCTGGTTTTATTCACGTCCGGGCATAAGCGCGTGGCGCGGCCTTTCATCTGCTCGTACAGAATACGGCTGCGTACTTTACGCAGGAACACGATGTTACATATCGACGGAATATCGACGCCGGTGGTCAGCAGGTCGACGGTTACCACGATATTAGGCAGCCGCTCTTTATTGAAACGGGTGATCATGGTCTGCACTTTGCGCGCGTCTTTATCGGCATCACCGGTGATCTTGATGATCGCGTCGTGCTCCAGTTGCGGATACTTTTTCTTAAACGCGGTACGCAGCTCTTCCACCACCATATCGGCATGGGCATTGGTGACGCAGAAGACCAGCGTTTTTTGTGACCCGGTCGGGTCAAGGTAGTTGGTGAGTTCGTTACAGACAGCGCGGTTAAACGCCGGGATCACCAGACCACGGTTAAAGTCGGCGACCTCAAAATCCTGATCGTCTTCCAGGGTGTCGTTGATCACTTCCCCCTGCGGGCTGATGCGTTCAACCTGTTCGCCTTTGGAGAGATAAACTCCCTCCTGTGCGTTGCGGGTGGTGATCTGAATCGGCGGATCCTGGTCGATCAGAAAACCGTCGATAACCGCGGTACGGTAGGTGTAACGGTAAACCGGCTCGCCGAAAATCTGCACCGTATGCAGCGCCGGGGTGGCGGTGAGGGCGATTTTTACCGCATCGAAGTGATCGAGAATGCGACGATAGGCAGAAACGTAATCCAGTTGGCTGCGGAACTGCAGTTCGCCTTCGGTCTGCTCTTTATCGAGAATGTAGCCGCGATGCGCTTCGTCAACGACGATACAGTCGTAACGGGCCACCGGCATTGGTTCATCTGATTGCAGGGTGCGTTTCACCAGCGACTGTACGGTGGCTACGTGAATTTTGGTGCTGTCTTCCGGGAATTTATCCGTCAGCCCTTTAATGTCGAAAATGCTGTTGAAAGTGTCGCCGTTAATACGTGTATCTTCAAACGCGCCCAGCGCCTGTTCGCCAAGAGAACGGCGGTCAACGAGGAAGAGAATGCGTTTAAAACGCTGGGACTGGATCAGGCGGAACATCATGGCGATCGCCGTACGGGTTTTACCTGTACCGGTCGCCATCGCCAGCAGGATCTCTTGTTGACCGTTGACGATTGCCTTTTCAACCGCGCGGACAGCATCTTCCTGATAATAACGCAGGCCCAGCTCGCTCATGCCAGGGTTATTGGCAAACCACTGATTCTGTTTTTGCGGTTCACTGCCGAGCATTTCCAGCAGCTCTTCCGGGCGATGCCACTCAGGTAAGGCTTTCGACATATTGCGGGTATCACGCACGTCGCGATACCAGATGCCGCTTTTAGTCTTCATCGCTGCGCGGTATTCGCGCCCGTTGGTCGAGTAGCAGAAGGGGATTTTAAACCGTTGTTGGCCGCAGGTGTCCTGCCAACTGGTTTCATACTCCGGCACCGCTTCATGCACTTCATCCGGTGAGTAATGCTCAAGCAAGGTTTCCCGCAGGAAGCCATTATCGAAGCATTTACTGTAGCGATACGACTCATTGAGCTTTGCGGGAACGTCGATATTTTTACGTTTCGCCTCTACCACCGCGATGGGCTTGAGGCCGACAAACAGCACATAATCCGCAAAGCCCTGTTTACCCGTTTCATCTTTCCCGGTCGGCCATTCAGCAATGGCTTTATTGACGCCGGGTTCCGGGCGTGCGCCTTTGGAGAAGCGCAGGGTTTTGCTATCGGCCTGCCAGCCTGCTTTACGCAGTTGCGCGTCAATCAGGAAGCGACTCTCTTCTTCGCTAAGGTTGAGTGTGCGCTTGATGGCCTGATCGGTAATTTCTTTGTGGTAAGCCTTACGTTCCTGTTCGGTCTGTTTTGCCAGTTCTGCGTTCTTCTCGGCGAGCTGCGCTTCCAGTGCAGCAAGGCGAGCCCGGGTTTGCGCTTCGGTTTCCTGCTGTTTACCTTCCAGAATGGCGATATAGCCGTTCAGGGCAACCAGCTTCTGCTGTTGCGCTTCGACTTCTGCCTGAGTCTGCGCTTTTTCTCGCGCCTGCTGTTCAAGCTGTTGTTTTAGCGTCAGCACTTCCTGGTGATAGAGGTTTTCGCCACGTTCCGGCAACACAAACACCGGCACCGGGAAGTCATAATCTTTGGTGACCAGACGGTAGTACCAGACAGCCAGGCGGAACCCGAGCCGCAGACACATCTGGGCATCGTCGAGATCGTTATGATATTCGTGCACCGCCTGGTTACCAATGCGGCGTAATTTGTGGAATACAGAGAGAATGTTGTCATCAACGAAGGCGATTTTGCCAAGTTCGCGCAGGAGATCGTGTTGGTTCTCACAAGGGGGGATGTTGAGTAACAGACCAAGATGTTTCGCTGTGGCTTCGCCAAACATACGCATTTTAATCAGCGTCGTGTTGGGATCATCCGGGTAGTTATTTTCCGCCGCACAGGCGATGGCATAAGTGAAGTCGTTGATGCCTTTCAGGAATTCAAAATTGGATTTATTCATCATTGTTATTAATCCATTGCTGTGTGGGCCTGTCCAAATATTTAAGGCCCATAACATCTCATCTTAGCTTTCTGTACCTTTCCGGGCAATGACCGCGGTCACAGCAACTGACTCATTTCTAACGTGTTCGTCTATTTTTGTAGTGCTATAGTAGCCGAAAAACATCTACCTGATTCTGCAAGGATGTACTATGACGGTTCCTACCTATGACAAATTTATTGAACCTGTTCTGCGTTATCTGGCGACAAAACCGGAAGGTGCAGCCGCGCGTGATGTCCATGAGGCTGCCGCGGATGCATTAGGGCTGGATGACAGCCAGCGAGCGAAAGTCATTACCAGCGGACAACTTGTTTATAAAAATCGTGCAGGCTGGGCGCATGGCCGTTTAAAACGTGCCGGGTTATCGCAGAGTTTGTCGCGTGGCAAATGGTGCCTAACCCCCGCTGGTTTTGACTGGGTTGCGTCTCATCCCCAGCCAATGACGGAGCAGGAGACGAACCATCTGGCCTTCGATTTTACGAATGTCAAACTCAAGTCACAGCCGGATGCCGTCGATTTAGAGCCAAAAGCCGACACTCCCGATCATGAAGAACTGGCAAAGAGCAGCCCGGACGATCGGTTAGATCAGGCGCTAAAGGAACTTCGTGATGCGGTGGCTGATGAGGTTCTGGAAAACTTATTGCAGGTTTCTCCTTCGCGCTTTGAAGTCATTGTTCTGGATGTTTTGCATCGCCTGGGGTATGGCGGCCACCGTGATGATTTGCAGCGTGTTGGCGGTACTGGAGATGGTGGTATTGATGGCGTAATCTCGCTTGATAAACTGGGCCTGGAGAAAGTTTATGTTCAGGCAAAACGTTGGCAGAACACTGTAGGCAGGCCAGAATTACAGGCGTTTTATGGCGCACTGGCCGGGCAAAAAGCGAAACGTGGAGTTTTTATTACCACTTCTGGATTTACGTCTCAGGCGCGTGACTTTGCCCAATCCGTCGAGGGGATGGTGTTGGTTGATGGGGAACGCCTGGTGCACTTAATGATCGAAAACGAAGTAGGGGTTTCTTCACGTTTGTTGAAGGTGCCGAAACTGGATATGGACTATTTTGAGTGAAAAACCTGGCCGGATGCGCTGTGCTTATCCGGCCTACCAGCCTTTACTTCCTCAACCCCGCAAACGCTGCCCTTATCTCTTCCTCCGGCAACTGGATCCCAATAAACACCATCGTGCTATGCGGTTTTTCATCGCCCCACGGGCGGTCCCAGTCGGCGCTGTAGAGGCGCTGGACGCCCTGGAACAGCAGGCGGTTAGGTTCGCCGTCAATCCATAGCATCCCTTTGTAACGCAGCAGTTTATCTGCCGATTCCAGCAGCAGGTTTTCCATCACCCGGGAAACTTCGCTGATATCTACCGGGTAATCCAGTTCCACCACAATCGACGAAATATCGTTTTGTTTATCCGCGATAAAGTGAAAACGCGGTTTGGTGCTGACAACGTTCTCTTCCAGCATAAAACCGTTGGTGTTGAACAGCAGACCCAGGTCGATGTCGCCGTGAGTGACGGTGTAGACCGGTGCACGGGCGTTGATGCGCGCCAGGCGTTCACGCAGTTTTTCTGCTTCGCCAGCGACGTCGGTTTTGGTCAGCAGAATACGGTCGGCGTAGCCAACCTGTGACTGGGCGATAGTGAACTGGTTCATCTGCTCATCGGCATGTACCGCATCTACCAGCGCAATCACGCCGTCCAGCAGGTAACGCTGGCATAAAATCTCATGGGAGAAAAAGGTCTGAATAATCGGGCCGGGATCGGCCATGCCGGTGCATTCAATGACCAGACGATCGAACTGAATATTGCCCTTGTCGAGATTATCCAGTAGGTCGAGCAGCGCATCTTCCAGTTCGTTGGAGCGGGAACAGCAGATGCAGCCGTTGGTCAGCGTTTTGATCTGCGTGGCGCGGTCGCCAATCAGTTGATCATCGACGGAGACTTCGCCAAATTCGTTTTCAATTACGGCAATCTTATAGCCGTGCTGTTCGTTAAGAATATGGCGTAGCAGGGTGGTTTTGCCCGCGCCTAAAAAACCGGTGAGTAGGGTGACTGCAATCGGGTTCATGCTCTCTCCATTAACAACAGCGCATACCGCCTTTACCATCGCCGCCGTAGCGCGCGTTCTGGCGTTCGCGGAAGAATTCTTCATAGCTCATGTACGGCTTGTCGGGATGGTTGGTCTTCATATGCTCGACGTAGTTGTCGTAGTCTGGAATGCCAATCAACATCTTCGCCGCCTGGCCGAGATATTTTTTTGCCTGTCCTAAGTTACCAAACATTTTGCCTTCCAGATATGCGTAAAGCCCGGAAGCTGTCCGGGCTGGGGATTTGCCGGATGCGGCGTAAACGCCTTATCCGGCCTACGATAGACATTTTGTAAGCCGGATAAGGCAACCGGTTAGTGGTGCGAAGAAATCTTCACGCCGCCTTCCGGGATTGGAACGTACGGTGTTTCTTTGTCAGTACGTTTGTCGCTGTTACGCACCGCAAGCCAGGTTTTGAAACCGTAGAAGATGATGCTGTACACCACAATCAGGAACAGAATACTCAGGCCTGCGTTGGTGTAGTTGTTCACAACGATGTGGTTCATGTTGGCAATCTGCTGTGCCGTCAGGTCAGTACCGTTAGCAATCTTCTCTTTGTACTGGTTTGCCATGTAGAAGAAGCCTTCCATCTGCGGGTTGTTGCTGAACAGTTTCAGACCCAGCGCCCAGGTAGTGCAGATAAGCAGCCATACTGCCGGGATAACGGTAACCCAGATGTATTTAGTGCGCTTCATCTTAATCAGCACCACAGTGCTCAGTACCAGCGCCACGGCTGCCAGCATCTGGTTAGAGATACCGAACAGCGGCCACAGGCTCTTAACGCCGCCCAGCGGATCGACCACACCCTGATACAGCAGGTAGCCCCACAGACCCACACAGCCCGCAGTACCGATGATACCGGCAACCAGAGAGTCGGTTTTTTTCAGGAACGGGATGAAGTTGCCCAGCAGGTCTTGCAGCATAAAGCGGCCAGAACGCGTACCGGCATCCAGCGCGGTCAGGATGAACAGTGCTTCGAACAGAATACCGAAGTGATACCAGAAGCCCATGTCAGCCATCGGCAGCACTTTGTGGAACACGTGAGCGATACCTACCGCCAGCGTCGGCGCGCCACCCGCACGGTTCAGGACAGAAGGTTCACCAATGTCTTTCGCAGTTTGCAGGATTTGTTCCGGCGAAATCACGAAGCCCCAGGAACTGACAGTTGCCGCCGCGTGTGCGGTAACATCTTTCAGTTGTGCCATGATGACAGGCGCGTTCTCGCCACCCATTTCATGCAGGTTAGGCATGGTGATGCCGAGACCCGCTGGCGGGGTGTTCATCGCGAAGTAAAGACCCGGTTCGATGATGGACGCAGCAACCAGCGCCATAATCGCCACGAAGGACTCCATCAGCATTGCGCCGTAGCCAATGAAACGCGCGTCGGTTTCGTTAGCCAGCAGTTTCGGCGTCGTACCGGAAGAGATCAGCGCGTGGAAGCCAGATACCGCACCACAGGCGATGGTGATGAACAGGAACGGGAACAGAGCGCCTTTCCACAGCGGGCCAGTACCATCAATGTACTGAGTCATCGCAGGCATTTTCAGTTCCGGGTTCAGCACCACGATACCCAGCGCCAGGCCGACGATAACGCCGATTTTCAGGAAGGTTGCCAGATAGTCGCGCGGTGCGAGGATCAACCACACCGGCAGCAGCGCGGAAACAAACGCATAGCCAATCAGCGCGAAGGTAATGGTGGTGTCTTTAAAGGTCAGTGCCGGACCCCAGTAAGGGTCGTGAGCAATCACGCCGCCGAAGTAGATAGAGGCAACCAGCAGCACAATACCAATGACAGAGACTTCACCTACACGCCCCGGACGAATAAAGCGCATGTAGATACCCATAAACAGCGCAATCGGTACGGTTGAGCAAACGGTGAAGACACCCCACGGACTTTCGGCCAGGGCTTTAACCACGATCAGCGCCAGTACCGCCAGGATGATGATCATGATTAAGAAACAGCCAAACAGCGCGATAGTCCCAGGTACTGGCCCCATCTCTTCTTTGATCATCTCACCGAGAGATGCGCCGTTACGGCGAGAAGAGATAAACAGCACCATAAAGTCCTGAACCGCACCGGCCAGCACCACGCCTGCCAGCAGCCACAGCGTGCCCGGCAGGTAGCCCATTTGCGCGGCGAGAACCGGCCCCACCAGCGGACCAGCACCGGCGATAGCGGCGAAGTGGTGACCAAACAACACGTAACGGTTGGTCGGAACGTAGTTCAGACCGTCGTTGTTAATAACCGCAGGCGTCGCGCGCGTGGGGTCGAGTTTCATCACCTTCTGGGCGATGTACAGACTGTAGTAGCGATACGCCACCAGATACACCGACACAGAGGCGACCACGATCCACAGGGCACTGACGTGCTCCCCCCGACGTAATGCAACTACCGCGAGGCAGAATGCACCGATGATTCCGAGAATCACCCAGGGTATGTGCTTGAATATCTTTTTAGTATCCATAGTAAAACCTGGCATGTATTGATTAATAGTTGGCCGAAGCCGTTCTAGGTTTGCGTTGCGTTTGAGGAGGTAAATTGACCGCTATCCTGCAGTGATGTTGCCAGAGTTACGCGCGCGTAAAGTAAGGTAAATAACTGAGCGGTTATATTAGGGATGTAAGCGGTCAGTTTTGCAGTTGAGCGGTATTGGGCGAGGTTTACGAAGGTTATTTATGTGATGATGATCACACCCAGGGCGAATTTTATCTCCCGGTTGTGTTACTCATATAAAAATTATATTTATTCTATATATATTAAATAACAATATAAAACCACACTTCCCAACCGGTAATATTGTTTTGGCCAATAATATTAAACTATTGGCAAATATTCTCATGTTCAAAATAGATACAATTAGTGTAAAAAAATAACAAAAGAAAATGTACCAATGCGTGGCTATTGTATTTTTGAACAAAAATAAAAAAGTGAGGTAAATTTAGCCAGTTTAAAGCCGCTACCTATAAAGTTTTCTCATTCCAGGCCGAAAATCCTGCTATCGGTCAACAGGAAAAGAGAAACCATGCTAAAACGTATCAGGATCGTGACCAGTGTACTACTGGTTTTGGCCATTTTCGGCCTTTTACAACTAACATCAGGCGGTCTGTTCTTTAATACCTTAAAGAAGGACAAAGAATACTTCTCCGTTTTACAAACCATTCGCCAGCAGCAATCTACGCTGAATAGCAGTTGGGTTGAGTTGTTGCAGACGCGTAACACCCTCAACCGCGCGGGCATCCGCTACATGATGGATCAGAACAATATTGGCAGTGGTTCAACTGTTGCCGAGCTGATGCAGAGTGCCACTCTTTCACTGAAACAAGCGGAAAAAAACTGGGCAGATTACGAAGCACTACCGCGTAACTCGCGTCAGAGCACAGCGGCTGCTACTGAGATCAAACGCAATTACGATATCTATCACAATGCACTGGCGGAGCTGATCCAGTTGTTAAGTGCGGGCAAAATCAATGCGTTTTTTGACCAACCTACACAGGGATATCAGGACGGGTTCGAAAAGCAGTATATGGCGTATATGCAGCAAAACGATCGTCTCTATGACATCGCCGTCACCGATAATAATGCTTCCTATAACCAGGCAATGTGGGTGCTGGCGTGCGTGCTGATCGTCGTACTGGCGGTGATTTTCGCCGTCTGGTTTGGTATTAAAACGTCGCTGGTGGCACCGATGAATCGCCTGATCGACAGCATTCGCCATATTGCTGGCGGTGATCTGGTGAAATCGATTGAGGTGGACGGTTCCAATGAAGTGGGTCAACTGGCAGAGAGTTTGCGTCATATGCAAAGTGAGCTGGTACGTACCGTAGGCGATGTGCGTAACGGCGCGAATGCCATCTATAGCGGGGCCAGCGAAATCGCCACCGGCAACAATGACCTCTCTTCGCGCACCGAGCAACAGGCTGCTTCGCTGGAAGAGACGGCAGCCAGCATGGAGCAACTGACCGCGACAGTGAAACAAAATGCCGAGAACGCGCGGCAGGCCAGCCATCTGGCATTAAGTGCTTCTGAAACAGCACAACGCGGCGGAAATGTGGTGGATAGCGTGGTACAGACCATGCGTGATATTTCTACCAGTTCGCAGAAAATTGCCGACATTATCAGTGTTATCGACGGCATTGCTTTCCAGACTAATATTCTGGCCTTGAATGCGGCGGTCGAAGCGGCACGCGCGGGTGAACAAGGTCGCGGTTTTGCGGTAGTTGCGGGAGAAGTGCGTAATCTGGCTCAGCGTAGCGCTCAGGCGGCGCGTGAAATTAAGACTCTGATTGAAGACTCGGTTGGCAAAGTGGATGTTGGCTCTACGCTGGTCGAAAGTGCCGGGGAAACGATGGCGGAGATTGTCAGCGCCGTGACCCGCGTGACCGATATTATGGGTGAAATTGCCTCTGCTTCTGATGAGCAGAGTCGTGGTATCGATCAGGTTGGTTTAGCGGTTGTCGAGATGGATCGGGTAACGCAACAGAACGCTGCGCTGGTGGAAGAGTCTGCCGCCGCTGCCGCCGCGCTGGAAGAGCAGGCCAGCCGCCTGACTGAAGCTGTGGCTGTATTTCGTATTCAGCAAGAGCAAAAGCGTCAGCGCGAAGTGTTGGTAGTAAACAGTGTGGCACCGGTTGCGCCGCGCAAAATTGCCGTTGCCGATAGCGGGGATAACTGGGAGACGTTTTAACACAATGACGCCGGATGAGTGCTTCATCCGGCGTTTTTATCGTTATACCAGGAACAGCGAAATTGCCGGGATATATGTGACCAGCAACAGCATCAGCAGCAGGGCTACCAGCAGTGGCAGAGATTGCTTAAAGAAATTACCTACAGAAACTTGCGTGATATTACACACCAGCAGCATCACGGTGCCCACCGGCGGCGTGAACGCGCCAATCGACAGGTTGAAGATCATGATGATACCGAAATGTACCGGATCGATACCAAAGTGTTCGACCACCGGTTTCAGTAGCGGCACCAGGATCAACAGAATGGCGTTTCCTTCCAGAAACATCCCCAACGTCAAAAGCAATACGTTGATAATCAAAAGGAACATATATTTGTTTTCAGTCAGCGAGGTGACGAAATTCGCCACCGCGACGCCAGCATGTTCCATTGAGAAAATCCAACCCAGGGCGGCGCTGGCCATAATCACCAGCATCACCGACGCCGTGGCGCGTGCGGTTTCACCGAGAGCTTTAACTACGTGGGAAACTTTCATTTCACGGTAGATGAAAAAGCCAATCGCCAGAACGATTAATACCGCTGCGGCACCTGCTTCCGTCGGGGTGAAGATATTCGCCCGAATGCCGCCGACTACGGCAAAAATCAGAAACAGCGCTGGCCACGCCTGACCGAGAGAGAACACCACTTCTTTGCCCGTTGGCCAGCTTTCACGCGAGGGTTTGGCGTTTGTTCTGCGGGCGACGAGGTAGACGGTAAACATCAGCACGACCGCACACAGCAAACCAGGCACCAGTCCGGCGATAAACATTTTGCCGATAGAGACATCCGCAACCAGACCGTAAATAATCAGGGCAATTCCCGGCGGTATGATTGGCGTGACTAACGAACCACCAGCGGTAATGGCGGCGGCAAAGGCACGGTTGTAACCTTTGCGTTCCATTTCCGGCACCATCATGCGCGATAACATTGCTGCATCTGCAAGGTTAGAGGCACTGACACCGCCCATCATGGTGCTGACGAGAATATTCGCTACGCCCAGACCACCGCGCATTTTCCCCACCAGGACGTTGGCAATTTGTAAAATGCGTTCTGCAATGCCGGTGTAGCTCATTAGCGTACCCAGCAAAATAAAAAACGGAATAGCCAGTAGTGAAGGACTTTGCGTCGGGGCGATTAGCCTCTGGACGGCAATTTCGATCGGCACGCTGGAGAAGAATAAAAAGTAAGCGATGATGCCAATAAACATCGCCAGATAGACCCGAATGTTAAGAAATAAACAGACGATCATTAGCGGGATAATCAATAACCAACTCATTGTTTTTCGTCTCCGCTATGGGGTTGCTTTATATCGGTGATTAACCAGTAAAGGGTATAGAGAGCAGTTGCCAGCGCGCCGACGGGGACCGCCAGATCGATCCAGAACCAGGAAACTTTCAGTATTTGTGTCACTTTAAACTGCGCCATTTCCGCCAGCCGGTAGCCCAGCCAGGCCATATAAAGCAACACGCAGAGGGAGAGAAGGGCGACCAGAACAGCAATCACTCGTCTGATGGTGGCTGGCAGCATATCCATTACAAAAGGGATGGTCAGATGTGCCCGGTCGCGCTCTGCCACGATACCACCTAGCATCACCACCCAAATCATCAGCATCCCGGACATCTCTTCTGTCCACTGAATCGGTTGGCCGATGAAATAGCGCATAAATACTGCTCCAATTGTCATCACAACCAGAACAAACAGCGCAAAGGCAGCGCTAAACTCTGCCAGTTTGCCGAAAAAACGCATGAAACCTCCTGTAAGGGCTTGTCCTGCTTTTGTGAAAAAAGCAGGACGATTAGCATCGATACTTATTTCAGTTGTTGTTGAATGGTTTCATAGAGGCCAGGTGTCCACTCCGGGAACTGTGAGTAAACTTCGCGGGCTTTCTTACGGAATGGTTCGGTATCAGGATAGATAACCTCTACACCTTCAGCTTGCATGGCTTTCAGCATTTCAGCATCGCGCTCAAGAGTGAGCTTCTGGCTATAGAGCCCAGCTTCATAACCAGTCTGGTGAATCATTTCCAGTTGTTCCGGGGAGAGGGTGCTAAAGAAAGCTTCGCCACCAATCCAGACGGAGGTGTTGGTAAGGTAATTCACCATCGTCAGGTATTTCGCCTGCTCATAGAGTTTTTGTCCTTGCAGAACAGAAATCGGGTTTTCCACTCCGTCAATAACGCCCTGGGTTAACGCAGGATAAACTTCACCTAATGGCATTGGCGTTGGGGTTGCTCCCATCGCCTGAATCGCTTTTATCTGCATGACATTATTAGGCACACGGATTTTTAATCCCGCGAGGTCTTCAACTGTGCGGATAGGTTTTTTAGAAATGATCTGCCGGGTGCCATAAAGATAATTATTCATAACCACATGAATACCTTTTTTCTTCAGGCTTTCATTTTTCTGCTTGAACCAGTCACTTTCATATATTTTGAACAGTTTTTGCGGATCGTCGGTTAAATAGGGGCCAAACAGAATGCCCAAATCTGGTTCATAATCAGCGAGGAATGCGACATCACTCAGGGTAATAACATTCATCCCCATCATGGCTTGTTCAGTCACATCCTGTTTTGATCCCAATTGGGAACTGGGGTAAAGCGCCAGTGTTATTTCACCACCACTTTTTTTATTCAACAGATCCGCCCAGTGGCGCATGACAACATCCAGTGGTTCGCCGGGGTTATTTTCATAGGCAACTTTTATCGAAATCGGTTTTGCCTGAATTATTGTCGGCAGAAAAAGGGTGCTGACAGTAATTAGCATTGCTATTATTTTACTCATCTTCCACGTACTCCATGTTATAGAATAAATAACTCCAACATTACTATCTGGAGAGAAACATCATGAAAAAGTTGTCGTCTGTGCGAAAATAATCAGCGAATAGACTGACTGCTGCAAATGTTTCGTGAATTCGTGCTCCTGGTATGACTTTGCTGCTTTTAATCGGTTTTTAATATGATTTTTATTGTATATCCTTAAGTTATGCAATGTCTGATGAGTAATGGTCTGTTTTCAGATAGATAAGCATTTTTTTAGGATGCGTGTAGTTAGCGTATTTGTTGCGATTTTATAAGGCGGCGACAGGCTATTTCACATAAGGAGTGATTGTTTTTATTTTATAATCTACTGATAATTATTTAAATTGATAATATAAACAGAATAAATTTTCGGTTGACGGTGTATAGCGATATCCTTTAAATTTGTTAAATGCTGAATTGATTCATTTTTGTCAGTTATGTTATCTCCGGGTATTAAAAATGAGAGGTTATTCATATCTGGTTGAAATGTTTGAGTAAAAAAGTTTTTCTGTTGCGTATGCATGAGGAGGGTAGATCATAACCATTCACACTATGAATAAACAAAAGAAAAATAATAAGTTGCATTTCTTAATATACTCTCGTGAGTAAATGTTGCGATTAACGATTAATTGTAAGTAATAGATTGGATGTTATTCTTATGAAGTTAGGTTAGTTATATCCATTATTTATGCATGAGGATGCGGAGTAATTATATGGAAATACTTTTAACGATTTTAATTCTTACTCTGGTTGTTTCATTAACCAGTGTGCTGACACGTCTGTCTCCCATCCAGATTCCACTTCCTTTAATCCAGATTGCTGCCGGTGCATTACTGGCTCAGCCCATTTTTGGTTTACATGTGGAATTTAATCCTGAACTTTTCCTGTTATTGTTTATTCCACCGTTGTTGTTTGCTGAAAGTTCAAAAATACAACCTAAAGAGTTGATCAAACACAGTCGGGAAATCGTAGGTCTGGCGCTGATCCTGGTCTTAATCACTATTTTTGCCGTCGGCTACGTTATTCATTTACTGTTACCGAATGTTCCGCTTATTGCGGCGTTTGCATTGGCTGCGGTGTTGTCGCCAACGGATGCTGTCGCATTGTTGGGGATCGTCGGTAAAGGACGAATCAACAAAAGCATTCAGGAAGTGCTTGAAGGCGAAGCATTAATGAATGATGCCTCCGGTTTGGTGGCGTTGAAGTTTGCTGTCGCAGTGACTATGGGGACGATGGAATTTAGCGTGTATGGTGCGACTATCGCCTTTTTTGTCGTGGCAGTGGGCGGTATTGCCGTTGGGATCGCCGTTACCTGGTTATATGGTAAAGGACTGTTGTTGATCAGCCGTTACGCTCACGATGAGCCTTCAATCCAGATCGTGTTGATGTTGCTGCTGCCGTTTATTGTTTATCTGGTGGCGGAGCATTTTGGTTTATCCGGCATCCTCGCCGCTGTTGCCGCAGGGCTAACGACCAGCCGTATTGGCGTCGTGCATCATGCGCCTATACGACTGAGAATTAAGGCGAAAAGCTCCTGGTCAATGCTGGAATATGTCTTCAACGGCATGGTATTTTTGATTCTGGGCTTGCAGCTTCCGGCCATCATTTCGGAATCACTGACCCGCGCACAACACGATCCCTTAGTGCAAACCTGGTCGCTGGTGCTGGATATTGTGTGGATCTACCTTGCATTGATGGTTATGCGCTTTGGTTGGCTATGGTTGATGCGTCTGTACAGCCGCAGGCGGAAAAGTAATCATCCAATGCTGTTTGCCGGATACAAAACACGCCACTTGTTGTTAGCGACTTTTGCTGGCGTTCGTGGGGCTATAACTCTTGCGGGGGTGCTTTCTATACCGTTATTACTGTCCGATGGTGAACCGTTCCCTGGGCGCTATTTGCTGGTGTTTCTCGCTACCGGGGTGATCCTCTTTTCGTTGCTGTGCGGCATTATCATTCTGCCGCTGTTATTGGGGAAAAATGTTAGCCTGTTTAGCGATAACCGGCAGAAAGAAGAGATCGCCGCCGATTTGTTTATGTCTAAAATGGCTATCCTGAGCGTGCAAAAAACTCAGCAACGTTTGCTTGGTGCCAGCACGGAAAACCTCGATAATGAATTAATTATGGAAACCGGGGCCAGAATTATCGATTATATGCGGCGTAATGATGATGATATGTCGGCAAACGATAATTCGTTGCATATGCAACGGACAAAACTGGAAAGAACATTTAATCTGGCGGCGCTGAATGCCAAACGTGCAGCTATTTATCAAATGCGAGCAAGGCAAGAAGTGTGTGATGAAACACTGGCTAAAATTGTCAGTGAATTAGATGTACTGGAAGCATTAATTATGGACAGCCAATAATTTTATTGTTGTTTAATCAATAAATGATGGCTGAGTGTTGTTAACTCAGCATCGTTTATTATTGGCTTGATTTTTATGCCGTGATATAAACTCGGAATAGTAGTTTTTAATCTGTACTTAATTTAACGATGATGTTGTTTGACTGAGCGAATCATCGATTGCCTGGCGGTATCGAGATGATTACGCAGCGCGAGTACGGCATCTAAATCACTGCGGCAAATTAGCGCGCTAAGAATCGTCATATGCTCATCAATGGCAATAATATTACGTTGTTTCAGATCGCTTTCATCCCACTGATAATGACAGTGAAAAATCACCGATATAATTTCAAGTGTTTGATTAAAAAAGATGTTGTCAGCAGCAGATAGCAGCATGGCATGAAAATCGCGGTCTAACTGCGAAAACATACGAAAATTACTGCCAATGCTGTCACGCAGTGTCCGGTGGCGTTCGAGCAGTGTTTTTGCCTGTAACCAGCGTGAATCATCATCTGGCAAATTCAGAAAGTGCTGTAACGCGTGTGTTTCCAGCATCTCCCGCAGTTCAAACAGTTGTTCGGCATAAGACTGATCGAACTGCTTCATGCTCCACTGCCCGCGTTTTTCGCTCTGAATCAGACCATAGCGGCCAAATTTTAAAAGGTATTCTCGAACCACGACCGGGCTGACGCCTGCCGTCCGCGCCAGTTGCAGCTCGGAAAAACTCTCTCCGGCGCGTAGCTGACGCTGGTTAATCATGGTGAAAAATGCCTGCTCAAAAATGTAGTTTTGCTCTGTCAGCGAGACTGTGATGCAATCGAAACCATCGTTCTGTTCGGGTTTGCGGGCGACAACATAATCCTTTCCCACCTGGGTGAGCACGCCGCATGCGCTTAAATGCTGGAGTATGTGGCGTACCGTGGTGCGGCTAATGTTATACATTTCTGCCAGTCCACTTTGTGAAGGGAGTGGGGATGGAATATTTCCCCGCGCCATATCTTCAATCACCTGGTTTATGACGTTATGACGTAAATTCTGTGAACGACTCATTGTTCCCTCCAGTACGGTATTAAAAACCGATTTAAAACATTTTTATGCGTGATCATCCGCATATTTCATGGGCAAATTCAGTCGCTCTTATAAATTCGACGATATCTGGGAGTAATAAAATAAAAGGAGCAGTGAATCATGTCTACAATGAAAGTCTTAATTTGTCAGAAAATAAAGAGTTTAGTCTGGAAAATCCGGGAAAGGCCGGTGGCAGGCGACGATGAAGCATTAATTAAAATTAAAGCTGTCGGAATTTGTGGTACAGATATTCATGCCTGGGCGGGTAATCAGCCATTTTTTAGCTACCCACGTGTTTTAGGTCATGAAATATGTGGGGAGATTATTGATGCAGGGAAAAATATTCACAATTTTAATATTGGGCAGCAAGTTGCAGTAATTCCGTATATCTCTTGTCAGCAGTGTCCTGCGTGTAAAAGTGGTCGCACCAACTGCTGTGAAAGAATTTCAGTCATTGGTGTGCATCAGGATGGTGGTTTTAGTGAGTATCTGGCAGTGCCTGCGGCTAATTTGCTACCCGCAGACGGCATTGACCCGCAGGCGGCTGCGTTGATTGAACCTTTCGCCATTAGCGCTCATGCGGTACGTCGTGCGGCAGTTGCGCCCGGCGAGCAGGTGCTGGTGGTCGGTGCGGGGCCAATCGGTCTGGGCGCGGCGGCAATCGCTAAAGCTGATGGTGCACAGGTGGTAGTGGCAGATACCAGTCCGACTCGCCGTGAGCATGTAGCAACGCGTCTGGAACTGCCGGTGCTGGATCCTTCAGCAGAGGATTTTGATGACCAGTTGCGGGCGCAATTTGGTGGTTCTTTGGCGCAGAAAGTGATCGACGCGACGGGTAATCAACATGCGATGAATAACACAGTGAATCTGATTCGCCACGGCGGCACGGTGGTATTTGTCGGCCTGTTTAAAGGCGAGTTGCAATTCTCTGACCCGGAGTTCCATAAAAAAGAAACCACAATGATGGGTAGCCGCAACGCCACGCCGGAAGATTTCGCGAAAGTCGGGAGATTGATGGCGGAAGGGAAAATCACGGCTGACATGATGTTAACCCATCGCTATCCGTTCGCCACGCTGGCGGAAATCTATGAGCGCGATGTAATTAACAATCCTGAGTTGATTAAGGGCGTTATTACTTTCTGATAATCGGATATTGGTAAAGTTGCCATGCAGCGCTCGGGGACGTGTTGGGCGCTGTTTTTTTACGTTTCAATATTATACCGCAGGACGGATAAGGCGTTCACGGCGCATCCGGCAGTTGTGTGCCGACGCCTGATGCGACGCTTGCGCGTCTTATCCGAACTACAACCAGGCAATATTATTACCCTTCACGCTCAACCACTTTGATTTCCACCATACCAATGCCGAGCTTACGCGGCGAGTGGCCGAGAATGTTCCCTTCGTTGGTTGCGACAGGTTCCGGTGGAACAATCACCAGCGTATCGGCATCGGTTGGGTTATCGAAATGCAGCGTATTGGTGGTCACTTCATTACCCAGCACGATGGTTTGTTCTTCATTGCCTACGCGTACCGGAATGGGGCGGCCGGCGTTATTACCATAGGCTTTGGCGGTGATCACCAGGTCAAATTTCTTCGGCAGCGGATGTTTGTACTCGATTTTCACTTCATCGCCTAACTGCGCGTTTGACCAGCGTCCCCAGGATTCCGGGCGGGAAATTCCACTGAACTGTTTCACCTCTTCCGGCGCACCAGCGACGTTAAAGATGAAACTGTCTGCTTTGTAGCGAATATCGTTATCGACAATTTTCAGCGTATCAACATTCTCTTTGTAGCGTTTCATGTCGATGACCGTGTCTTTAAACGCTGTTTTGCCTTTCCATTCAGGCTTATCAACATGCTGCACAATTTGTTGTCCGCCAAGTTGACCTTGTGAGACGCACCAGTCGGTAGAGAGCGCCAGTTCCGGTGCCCACAGTTGCGCCATCTTGTAACAGCGGTCAACCCAGACGAAATTGTCTCGTGGGGCGAAATCAGCTAACTGGAAACGCAGAGGTGCGGAGTATTCACTTTCTGGCAGAGGCTCCACGCGTTTATCTGACACGCGTAACAGCAGTGGCAGGCGGAAGTGGCTTCCTGAGAATGCGATCATGTTTTTGTTCTGATCAATGGTGAACGTTTTCATCTCGGTAGGGAATTTCCACAAGCGGATGATATCCGGCTTCCACGCCAGCACTTTCTCTTTAATGTTGAGGAACACTTCTGATATTGACTGACCAGACAGACTGCTGCGTCCGAGACCGAGGAAGTTATCGCCTCCGAGAATATCCAGCACGGTAGCGCCGTTATCCATCGTGTTACGCTTCACTGCCAGCGTCTCTTGCTGCGGTTTGTCGCCACGGATGACAAAAAACAGGTTGTTGCGATCCTGTTTGTTCAGGTATTTCCACGCGGTGTTGTTCATCGCCAGATGGTCGGAAGAGACCACTATAACGGTATCTTTAAACCACGGAGAGGCTTTGATTTTATTGATAAACGTCGCGATGTTCTCCTGGCTGCAACTTACCGCGCTGAATGACTGGTTCGGTTTTCCGTCAAAATCATATTTTTTGCGGTTACAGGTACGTGAGATAAAACCATCCGGGTGATGGGTATCGACCGTCAGAGTAAACAGCGAAAACCGTTGGCCGGAGCGAGACAGTTCTTCAAATTTTTTCCATGCTTCGTCCAGCACCGTATCGTCGTAGAATCCCCAGTCGTTGCGATAATGCGGGTCTGCCACCACGCTTTTCAGTTCTTCCGAACCGTACAAATGGTCGAAGCCGTGTGATTTCAGGAACACATCTTTACCCGCAAAACGCAGGTTGGCTCCCTGCACGAAATAGTTCTGATAACCGGAATTTTTCAGGATATCGCCCAGACAGATGTTCTGTGGGAAGAAGCTGGAAACGGATGCAGAGGCGTTGCCTTCAAACGGGGCAAACAGCGGAATGCCACACTGGGAGGCTACCATGCCAGCAATTGTGTAATCGGTTCCCGGCAGTTGCTGCGTATGGCTGAAATCCAGCCCTTCATTTTTTAGCGCCCCCAGTTCTGGCGTGAGATCCGGGAAAGCGTCGTTGTCAAAATAAGTTCGTTCGAGGCTTTCTCCGTAGATATAAACCAGGTTGAGTTTGGGGGAGGGGATGGTTTTTGACGGCTCTTTATAATAAGCCGCAAAGTCCGGATCGCCGTCGCGCGATTGGGATTTCACCAGTTCCGTTATCTGACGAAATGCCGGGCTGGCATCCACTGAACCCAGCGCCAGCAAGAGTGCCAAAAGGCTGTAGCCAAAATGGTGAGGATGATGTCGGCGGCGGCGAAGGATCCATCCCAGCGCGCCGAACACCGCCGTCAGTGCCAGCACAATGCCGATGCCTGGCAGGATATATTTGCTGACGCCTGCACCGGTCAGGCTGTTGGTTAAGGTATAGAGCACCGCGTCGTTAATACCATCGCCAGTAAAATAGTCGCTGGCAAACAGGGTAATATTTAAAACGACAAATAGCCCCAGCACCGTTAACGTGGCTGCAAACCACCA
Source organism: Escherichia sp. MOD1-EC6098 (assembly GCF_002965865.1). Lineage (NCBI taxonomy): Bacteria > Pseudomonadati > Pseudomonadota > Gammaproteobacteria > Enterobacterales > Enterobacteriaceae > Escherichia > Escherichia sp. MOD1-EC6098. The sequence continues at coordinate 47,840 of NZ_PTSN01000005.1, read as the reverse complement.
GGTGTTACGTCCCGCTTTCCATGCGTAGATCAGCACAGAGGCGAGAAACAGGGCGAAAGAGAGTAGTTCTGACAACGGGCGATCCTCACTAAACCAGGCCGTGTAGCCGATGTTTAAGATTTTTTGAGAAACACAATGTAATGGCGCTGCCATATTGCTGCAATTCTAGTGTCAAAAAAATGCGATGTTGTTAGGAATTAGTTTATAAACAGGCTTTTTTATTCAAGGTCGCGTCCCGCATAGCGGGGGATGAAGGCGTGAGAAGCGGGAAAAAGAGAAGGGGAGAGCCGCGCCAGCCGATTAACAGTTAAAACGCGGCATTATACAGAACAGATCAGGAGATAAAGTTCAGGCCTTGCTTTAATACCAGATCGCAGGCTTTGGTTTTCACTTTCTCCGCCAGCGGAGTGGTGCCGATGTTATCCAGATTAAGCTGCTGACCATCTTTGGTTTTCAGCAAACCCTGAATGCCATCCAGATAGTTGGTGTCTTCTTTCTGTTCTTCGCTGTTCAGGCCCAGCTTCTCCAGTACCTGATTTTTGATGTTTTCCGCGTCGGTCACTGAAGCCAGCTTTTGTTTCGCGCAATATTGCAGAATACCTGCGGCATTGTTCATATTGTCTGCGCTTAACGCCTGGTTGCCGCTGCTAAGCAGACTCGTTAATGAAGAGAGCGACCAACCACCTTCCTGTGTGGTGCTGCTCTGGTTGCTTAACTCGCTGGCGGCGCTGGAAAGCGCATCTTTCCAGGAAGCGGCATGTGTCCCGGCGGAAATGAATGCGGTGGTGACAATTGCACAGCACAGAAGGTGTTTAACAGTTTTCATCATCATTACTCATAATGGAATTTTGTCGCAGTATAACGCCGGAAATGGGGATTAATACTCTTTACCCGTTACCCGACTACGATAACTGTCCCAGTTGAAGATCACCCACAGGCTGTTGCCCAGGCGCATACGATCCATAACGCGTTCGCCCAGCAATTTCGTCATCTCCTCCATATTGCTGTTGGTCAGCATCCCGGTCGGGCGTTTGGAAGAAGAACGACGATCGACGATCTGGTTGATGATCACTTTTTCGTATTTCGATTCGGTCTGTACACCGATCTCGTCGATCACCAGCAGATCAACGTTGCTCAGATCGTTGAGCAGTTGCTCTTCGCTGGTGCCGCTATTTCTGAAAGTATCTTTCATCGCTGACATAATATCGGCAACAGTAATAATCAATACCGATTTGCCGCGTAGCAGTAGTTCGTTGCAGATCGCTGCCGCCAGGTGGTTTTTACCGGTTCCAGGCTTGCCAGAAAAGATAAAGCTGGCGATGTTGCCGTCGAACTCGTCGACATACTGGCGCGCTTTGCTCAACGCATTCATCTGCCCTTCGCATTCAACACGATAGTTCTCAAAGGAGCAGTTCTGATGCAGCGGACGAATGCCGGAGCGGTTAAAGGTGCGCTGCATTTTCATTGCCCGGTTCTCGCGCTCCAGAGCGGCGGCGCGGAGCGCTCCTTGTTCTTTCTGCCACGCCAGAAGCTCTTCACCCGTTTTGAAGGCGGGTTTGATATGGGCAGGCATCATTTTTTGCAGACGTTGCATCAGGTCGCCAACGTTTTTCATCGTTACCCTCTGAATCCCGGTGGAATTTGGCTGTCAGGTTCGCTGACTGTGTTCACATCTCGTTTCGGCAGTCCGCCATTGCTGGCACGACCAATTTGCAGACTGCGCGCCAGTTTTTGTTGCCATTGCACATGATGAAAGACTTTGCCTTCCGCCTGCCAGTAGGCAATGAATGAGGCCAGTTCTTCGGCGGTGGCGGGTTCTCTTAGCGCCACGCCCCATAATGCGGCCAGGCGAGTAAAATCAGCATCTGGCCGCCAGTCCGGGTACATGGCGAATTTTCCCATCGGTACGGCAACGGGGGGAGTTTGCGGTTCCTGATAGAGTTGATCGTCCAGAGCGACATCGCTTCCTGGACGTGTCAGCTTTTCTTCCAGCGCCAGCAGTTCAGCAAGACGTGAGGGCGTGACGGCATAAAACGCCGGAGCGTTGTTAGCAAATACGGCAACCATACCGCCTTCAGCTTTTGCCAGAACGGTCTGGTGATCGTGTACCAGGGCGTCAATACCAACGACGTCCGGGGTCAAAACTCTGGAAGACATACTGTTTCTCAATATGGAACGATGAACGAGAAGGGAGATTACTTTTATAGTAACACACGGATGAAAGGAGGCTGTCTCTCATCCGTGTGCTTTAAGCGAGGCAATTTTATACGCGAGGGCGCTTGCGGTACAACCATAATCCAGGAATGGAAAGGCCGATGGATAACGCGCCAACAATTGATGATGCCGTAAGAAAGTTGGTTAACAGGGTAATCATCAACGGCTCGCTGTAACCTAACTGGCTGATTTTTACGGCTGAAATCATTGCTGTATAAGCAGAGATACCGGGAAACATAGGGATAACGGCTGCCACGGTAAAGACTTTCGGATGCGCCAGATACCAGCGTGACCATTGAATACCAATGGTGCCGACCAGCATGGATGCCATAAAGGTTGACCATTCAATATTCAGCCCGGTATTCATTAAGATCATTCGAGAGCCATGACCAATCGCGCCAAGCAGTGCACACCAGCGTAACGCCCGAACCGGCACATTGAATACCATCGCAAAGCCGACTGCAGGAATTGCCGCGAGGATCATATCCTGCACTAGTGCTAAGAGAAATTCGATCACACCCATCCGCGTAGTCCCCAAATCGTGAGTGCCATCACCACGCCAACGCAGGTAGCCAACGTCAATAGGCTGGCAATCGCCCAGCGTGCCAGCCCGGTATTGATGTGCCCTTTAAACATATCAGCGACGGCATTAATCAACGGAAAGCCCGGCACCAGCAGCAGAACGCTGGCAGCCATCGCGATTGTTGGCGTATTGCTGAAGGCAGGGAGTTGTAAAAGCAAACCAGAAATCGTGGTGGCGGCAAATGCGGTGATGCAAAAGTTTATCTGAGGGTGGAGATGACGTTGCGCCAGTAGCTGACGGATATACATTGCGACCGTGCTGGCAAAGAAGGTGATGACGGCACCATCCCAGCCACCTTTATTGAGCTTGCAGAAACAGGCGCATGACAGACCAACCATCAAGGCGACCAGCCATCTCGGGTAACGTAAGGGTTGAATCTGGCTAAAACGTTTCTCCACGCCTTTGTAATCCAGCAGGTGATGCTCCGCCAGAATCACAATATGCTGAACTTCCGTCACTACATGCATATTAATGCCGCGATCGTGATTTTTGCGCGTAGATGTCAGGCATTGCCCATCTTTAATGGTAGTAAGCACAATGGCGTTCGAAGAGATAGAACTTTCGACGCAGTCCATTCCCAACGCCCGACCCAGTCGCGAGGAAAGCTCATCAACTAACGCGCTTTCCGCTCCATGTTGCAAAAGAAATAATCCACACTGGATACAAAGCCGTGTTACGGCCCGCTGTTGCTCAGTCTGCATAACTCGTCCTTTGTCATAGACGTGCTGCGTATTGTTCAAATAATGAGACCCCATTTGTATCATGAAGAGCGGTTGTTTTGGGGTAGGTTAAGATCAAAATTGCGCTGATTAGTCCTGGTTGGCGGGTGAAGTTCAGTGGCGAAAAGCGAATTTTTTATCGCTGCAAAAAAATTATCATATGAATATTATAATTATAATGAATTTATAATTTGTCTCTTACGGATTAGAGTAATGGATGGCCGTTCGTACTTTTGAATTTTAAACAGATAAAATCATCAGATTTTACTGATTTTTTTTGTATAAATGCTGACGAGATGTTTTTTGTTCGATGGGAAGGCGGTGTTTTAATTATATCTTAAACTAATGGAATTCCAGGGTTTCCATTAAGTATTTCTAACAAGTTAATTTAGTTATTTTAAATGTCTCCAGGCTATTTCACCAGGTTATCATTTGATGCTAACCTTCTGACACATGCCGTGGAGTTATTGTGCAGCAGGAGTATGCTGATATGAAAGTGAATGCTAAGGATAATTTATTCGCTTAATCTATTAATTTGCTGGAAGCATTTAAGGAATGAATATCCTGAATAAACCATCATGATTTTTAGACAGTGGATGTGGAGGAAATATGTTGCCAGGATGCTGCAAAAATGGAATTGTTATCAGTAAAATACCGGTTATGCAAGCAGGGTTAAAAGAGGTCATGAGGACTCACTTCCCTGAATATGAAATAATATCCAGAGCCTCCGCGGAGGATCTTACCTTATTACAATTACGTCGCTCCGGATTAGTCATTGCCGATTTAACCGGCGAAAATGACAATCCACATTCCGTTTGTGAACATTATTATTCATTGATCTCACAATACAGGGAAATTCATTGGGTTTTCATGGTTTCGCGTGCCTGGTACTCTCAGGCGGTAGAACTGCTTATGTGCCCGGCAGCGACGTTACTGTCCGATATCGAACCCATTGAGAATCTGGTTAAGACGGTTCGTTCCGGTAATGCGCATGCAGAGCGTATCAGCGCCATGCTGACCTCCCCGGCAATGACTGAAACTCAGGATTTTAGCTATCGCACCGTCATTCTGACACTTTCAGAGCGCAAGGTACTGCGGTTGTTAGGCAAAGGATGGGGCATCAACCAGATAGCTTCATTGCTTAAGAAAAGCAATAAAACCATCAGCGCACAAAAAAACAGTGCGATGCGTCGGCTGGCAATTCACAGCAACGCTGAGATGTATGCATGGATAAATAGCGCGCAGGGGGCAAGAGAACTTAACTTGCCTTCGGTTTATGGAGATGCCGCAGAATGGAACACAGCCGAATTAAGAAGAGAAATGTCGCACTCATAGAGAAGTGCGTCATGAGTAGTATCGGTATTGAAAGCTTATTCAGAAAGTTTGCGGGTAACCCTTATACACTCCATATCTATAGAAGCCAGGAGGCGTTTCAGGATGCGATGTCGCGGGTCTCATTTGCGGCGGTTATTTTTTCTTTTTCTGCCATGAGAAGTGAGCGCAGAGAGGGATTATCTTATTTGACTGAGCTGGCTATTAAATTTCCGCGTACCCGGCGTTTAGTTATTGCGGATGATGATATTGAAGCACGATTAATCGGATCATTATCGCCATCACCGTTGGACGGTGTATTAAGTAAAGCATCGACGCTGGACATTTTTTATCAGGAGCTGTTTCTGTCATTAAATGGCGTGCGTCAGGCTACCGATCGCCTGAACAATCAGTGGTACATTAATCAAAGCCGGACGCTAAGCCCAACGGAGAGAGAAATATTGCGTTTTATGTCGCGTGGCTACTCAATGACACAAATTGCCGAGCAGCTTAAACGAAATATTAAAACGATCCGCGCGCATAAATTTAATGTGATGTCGAAACTGGGCGTCAGTTCCGATGCTGGGTTGTTGGAGGCTGCAGACATTCTGTTATGTATGCGGGTTTCAGAAACAAGCAATGTGTTGCATTCCTTTTAATACGCTAATGCCGGGTTATCACCCCGGCAGAGTTTTTCATTTCAGCGTACAGTCGCCGCATTGCTGTACATCCGGCAAGCGATAACGTTGGCAGCAGGTACGGCGCACCAACAGGCCGTCGCGCAGCACCACCGTACGCCAAAGAGGATTATCTTCACCCGTGGAGAGTGTTTTCTCAAAAAAGAGAGCATGGCGAAGTGATTCAACTGTCGCATCACCAAGTAACTGCTTCATCTCAGTCAAATACCAGTTGATCAGATAGCCGGTATTACTCCAGATAAGTTTGCCATTGATTTCGCCGGTGGCTTCTAATGCCTGCACAACCGGGGCGATCGCCTGACTGATTAACTTTTCCATTCGCTGCTGTGGCAAATGCGGAGCGTTCTTGTCCTCACACACGTCGATCCAGAAACAGGCGGCACGCCCGGTTTCGTGAAACTCAACGTGAAAATGTTCCGGGGAAAGATCTAACGCTTTTTCCTGTGTTAACAGCGCCAGCATTAATGGCGGCATCATCAGACCGATATACCATTGCGCCCACAGTGAGATCAGCGGCTTATTCTCGCGGAGCATCAATGGTTGATTGCGGTAGATATGATCGGAATAAACAGCCAACAGGGAACGCAGGGCCGTTGGAGAAGACCATTGCGCCAGCGTCAGGGCGCTAAGTGGGGCGGGTTCATCCAGACGGATAAACTCCAGCAAATGTTCACGATGTTCTGCGATCGTCGCACGTACTGTTTCCGCAAGTGTTGGATCTTGCGGCTGGAGATGCGTTCGCCAGATAACATCTTCAAGAAGCGGTGCGGAACGATAGGCCATAATCGTGATAGTAATCTAAATGATAATGATTGCTAATCCTAGCGATAGGTTTAAACGATAGCAAGGGATTTTGCTAGCTTGCAAACGATAAAAATTATCATATGATATTGCTTATCATTATCAATAAAAGAGATGAAACCATGTTGCAACGTACACTGGGCAGTGGTTGGGGAGTGTTGCTGCCGGGATTGCTGATTGCAGGACTGACGTATGTGGATTTATCGCCGGAACTGTGGCGGATTGTCATGCTGATGGGATTATTGGTGACACCGCTGATGCTGTATCACAAACAGTTACGGCATTATGTTTTGTTGCCATCGTGCCTGGCGCTAATTGCGAGCGTCATACTGATGATAACGAGCTGGGATCAAGGATGATAAAACAGGGAAGAAACAAGAAAGGAAGTAAAGATAATTGGTGCGATGGGGGGGACTTGAACCCCCACGTCCGTAAGGACACTAACACCTGAAGCTAGCGCGTCTACCAATTCCGCCACCTTCGCACAGTCATCTTACTTTTTTGATATCGCCTCGTTGGTGCGAGGGGGGGGACTTGAACCCCCACGTCCGTAAGAACACTAACACCTGAAGCTAGCGCGTCTACCAATTCCGCCACCTTCGCCCAGTGCGAGCAATATCAACGTGGTTTTTGGTGCGAGGGGGGGGACTTGAACCCCCACGTCCGTAAGGACACTAACACCTGAAGCTAGCGCGTCTACCAATTCCGCCACCTTCGCATACCATCAATTCTTAAAAAAGAATTGCTACCACGGAGGCGCATTCTAGTGGTTTTCAGTTTTTCGTCAATAGTTAATTGTCGCCTGATGTGTGATTGCTGGAAAAATGGCCATCAGTGAATTGTGGATAATTCGTTTGTCGGTCAGATCAGGCGTTCACGTCGCATCCGACATGGCTTGTGGCTGTATATGCCAGATGCGACGCTGACGCGTCTTATCTGGCCTACGGAGGGCTAACGTACAGGTTTTGTTGGTTGGATAAGGCGTTTACGCCGCATCCGACACGGCATGCGGCGACAGGTGCCAGAGACTTAACCTTTCTTCGCCTGGCGGGTCATAATGGCGCGATACACCTTGAAACGCCCGGTTTGTGCGATGACTTCATGGAAGCCAAATGTTTCATCCAGCAGATCCGGATAAGGCAGGAACGCATTCGCTACAATCCGCAACTCGCCGCCGCTATTAAGATGACGTACCGCGCCGCGAATCAACGTTTGCGCAGCATCAAGGCTGGTTTGCATTCCATCGTGGAACGGTGGGTTGGAGATAATCATGTCAAAACGACCTTTCACCTCGGAAAAGACGTTGCTGGCAAAGACTTCACCTTCAACACCGTTAGCGGAAAGTGTCGCGCGACTGGCTTCTACTGCCGGTGCGGAGACATCGCACAAGGTGAGGCGAATTTTCGGTGAATGGTGCGCAAAAGCAACCGAAAGCACGCCTGCACCGCAGCCGACATCCAGCACTTTGCCTTTCGTGTGCGGAGTAAATGTCGAAAGCAGCAACTGGCTACCGACATCCAGGCCGTCACGACTAAACACGCCCGGCAACGTTTTGACCGTCAGGCCATCAACGTTGTATTCGCCCCAGAATTTATCAGCATCAAACTCCGGCTGCTTTTCCAGACGACCAAAATAGAGGCCGCAGCGGCGGGCGCTGTCTACCTTATTCAGTGGTGCGTAGTCCGCCAACATCTGCTCGGCGCTGCGCACACCGCTGCGGTTTTCGCCCACGATGAAAATATCTGTCCCTACCGGCAGCAGTGACAGTAGGTTCATCAGTTGGAATTGCGCTTCTGGTTTGTTCTTCGGCCAGTAGTAGATCAGCGTATCGCAATCTGCGACGTCGTCCGCCGTAGCGATCAGGCTAAAACGGGCGTTATCACCCATCTGGCGACTTAACACCTGCCAATGGTGGAATTGCTGGGTATGAGCACGACTGGCCGCGGTATCTAAACGCGCGGGCAGGTCATCCTGTAAGTCACCGGCAAACAGAATACGGCTTTGTTCGAAATCATCACTGTGGCGCAGCAAGACTTCACTTGCCGGGGTAAATGCAGACATGGAATGCTCCTCAATTGATACTGGCGGCGATTATAGCCATATGTTGGCGCGGTATCGACGAATTTGCTATATTTGCGCCCCTGACAACAGGAGCGATTCGCTATGACATCCCGACGAGACTGGCAGTTACAGCAACTGGGCATTACCCAGTGGTCGCTGCGTCGCCCTGGCGCGTTGCAGGGAGAGGTAGCCATTGCGATCCCGGCACACGTTCGTCTGGTGATGGTGGCAAACGATATTCCCGCCCTGACCGATCCGCTGGTGAGTGACGTTTTGCGCGCATTAACCGTTAGCCCCGAGCAGGTACTGCAATTGACGCCCGAAAGGATCGCGATGCTACCGCAAGGTAGTCGCTGCAACAGTTGGCGGCTGGGCACTGATGAACCGCTGTCACTGGAAGGTGCCCAGATAGCATCCCCGACGCTCACTGAATTACGGGCAAACCCAACGGCACGCGCCGCGTTATGGCAACAAATTTGCACATATGAACACGATTTCTTCCCTCGAAACGACTGATTTACCAGCGGCTTTTAACATTGAACAACGCGCCCACGCCTTTCCGTGGAGCGAAAAAACCTTTGCCAGCAACCAGGGCGAACGCTATCTCAACTTTCAGTTAACGCAAAACGGCAAAATGGCGGCGTTTGCGATTACGCAAGTGGTGCTGGATGAAGCTACATTGTTCAATATTGCTGTCGATCCCGACTATCAGCGTCAGGGATTGGGAAGGGCGCTACTGGAGCATCTGATCGACGAACTGGAAAAACGCGGCGTGGCAACGCTATGGCTGGAGGTCCGCGCCTCAAACGCTGCCGCCATTGCCCTGTATGAAAGTTTAGGTTTTAACGAGGCGACGATTCGCCGCAATTACTACCCCACCACGGACGGTCGCGAAGACGCCATCATCATGGCGTTGCCAATCAGTATGTAAGACAAGGTGGAATAATGAAGTGGGACTGGATTTTCTTTGATGCCGATGAAACGCTGTTTACTTTTGACTCGTTCACCGGCCTGCAGCGGATGTTTCTTGACTACAGCGTCACCTTTACCGCTGAAGATTTTCAGGACTATCAGGCCGTTAACAAGCCACTGTGGGTGGATTATCAAAACGGCGCGATCACTTCATTACAGCTTCAGCACGGGCGTTTTGAAAGCTGGGCCGAACGACTGAACGTCGAGCCAGGTAAACTCAACGAGGCCTTTATAAATGCGATGGCGGAAATCTGCACGCCGCTGCCGGGCGCGGTTTCCCTGCTTAACGCCATTCGCGGCAACGCCAAAATCGGCATCATCACCAACGGCTTTAGCGCCTTGCAGCAGGTGCGTCTGGAACGCACGGGCCTGCGTGATTATTTCGATTTGCTGGTGATTTCCGAAGAAGTTGGTGTCGCCAAGCCGAATAAGAAAATTTTCGATTATGCCCTGGAACAGGCGGGCAATCCTGACCGTTCACGAGTGCTGATGGTCGGTGATACTGCTGAGTCCGATATTCTCGGTGGTATCAATGCCGGGCTTGCGACCTGCTGGCTGAATGCGCACAACCGTGAGCAACCAGAAGGTATCGCACCCACCTGGACCGTTTCATCGTTGCATGAACTGGAGCAACTCCTGTGTAAACACTGATTGCCTCCCCCCCGTTGATGGGTAAAATAGCCGCAATTTTTCGTTTTCAACAAGCGCGGCGCGATGCCGCTTACTCAAGAAGAAAGAATTATGACGTTGTCTCCTTATTTGCAAGAGGTGGCGAAGCGCCGCACTTTTGCCATTATTTCTCACCCGGACGCAGGTAAGACCACTATTACCGAGAAGGTGTTGCTGTTCGGACAGGCCATTCAGACCGCCGGTACAGTAAAAGGCCGTGGCTCTAACCAGCACGCGAAGTCGGACTGGATGGAGATGGAAAAGCAGCGTGGTATCTCTATTACCACTTCTGTGATGCAGTTCCCTTATAAGGATTGCCTGGTTAACCTGCTCGACACCCCGGGGCACGAAGACTTCTCGGAAGATACCTATCGTACACTGACTGCAGTGGACTGCTGCCTGATGGTGATCGACGCCGCAAAAGGTGTAGAAGATCGTACCCGCAAGCTGATGGAAGTTACCCGTCTGCGCGATACGCCGATCCTCACCTTTATGAACAAACTTGACCGTGATATCCGCGACCCGATGGAATTGCTCGATGAAGTTGAAAACGAGCTGAAAATCGGTTGTGCGCCGATCACCTGGCCGATTGGCTGCGGCAAGCTGTTTAAAGGCGTTTACCATCTTTATAAAGATGAAACGTATCTCTATCAGAGCGGTAAAGGTCACACCATTCAGGAAGTGCGCATTGTTAAAGGGTTGAACAACCCGGATCTCGATGCTGCTGTTGGTGAAGATCTGGCGCAACAACTGCGTGATGAACTGGAACTGGTGAAAGGCGCATCTAACGAGTTCGACAAAGAGCTGTTCCTTGCAGGTGAAATCACCCCGGTATTTTTTGGTACTGCGCTGGGTAACTTCGGCGTGGATCATATGCTGGACGGGCTGGTGGAGTGGGCGCCTGCGCCGATGTCGCGTCAGACAGATACTCGCACTGTAGAGGCGAGCGAAGACAAATTTACCGGCTTCGTATTTAAAATTCAGGCCAACATGGACCCGAAACACCGCGACCGCGTGGCGTTTATGCGAGTCGTGTCCGGTAAATATGAAAAAGGCATGAAACTGCGCCAGGTGCGTACCGCGAAAGACGTGGTGATTTCCGACGCATTGACCTTTATGGCGGGCGACCGTTCGCACGTTGAAGAAGCTTATCCGGGCGATATCCTTGGTCTGCACAACCACGGCACTATTCAGATTGGCGACACCTTTACCCAGGGCGAGATGATGAAGTTCACCGGTATTCCGAACTTCGCACCAGAACTGTTCCGCCGTATCCGCCTGAAAGATCCGCTGAAGCAAAAACAACTGCTCAAAGGGCTGGTACAGCTTTCCGAAGAGGGCGCGGTACAGGTGTTCCGTCCGCTCTCCAACAACGACCTGATCGTAGGTGCGGTTGGTGTGCTGCAGTTTGATGTGGTGGTATCGCGCCTGAAGAGCGAATACAACGTTGAAGCCGTGTACGAGTCGGTCAACGTTGCCACCGCCCGTTGGGTAGAATGTGCGGACGCGAAGAAATTCGAAGAGTTCAAGCGTAAGAACGAAAGCCAACTGGCGCTTGATGGCGGCGACAACCTCGCTTACATCGCTACCAGCATGGTGAACTTGCGCTTAGCGCAAGAGCGTTACCCGGATGTTCAGTTCCACCAGACTCGCGAACATTAATTCTTGCCTCAAGGGCGCGGCAACCGCTGCGCCCTGTCACTTTCCCTTCCTTATTAGCCGCTTGCGGAATGTTCTTAAAACATTCGCTTTTGCTCATGTTTGCGCGTTTTTTAGCCGATGCGGCGAGCGGTTTCAAAATTGTGATCTATATTTAACAAAGTGATGACATTTGTGACGGCTTTAAATACCGTTCAATTCGTGGATATCAGTATTTAAAACCGTTAAATGTCATTCGATTGATATTAATAACTGATCCAGAGGCTGTGATGGTCGTTATTCATCACTCATCGCTTTTGTGATGGCGACCATTGACTTCTGTACAGGGTGAAGTCTCTCCCTTTCAGCAATGCAACCTCGTGTTGCCAGGCTCAAATTATGAGCAAACATACAGGAATACATCGATGACTATGACAAAACTGAAGATTTCGAAAACGCTGCTGGCCGTAATGTTGACCTCTGCCGTGGCGACAGGCTCTGCTTTTGCGGAAAACAACGCGCAGACCACCAACGAAACCGCAGGGCAAAAAGTCGATAGCTCTATGAATAAAGTCGGTAATTTCATGGATGACAGCGCCATCACTGCGAAAGTGAAGGCGGCTCTGGTGGATCATGACAACATCAAAAGCACCGATATCTCTGTTAAAACCGATCAAAAAGTCGTGACTCTGAGCGGATTTGTTGAAAGCCAGGCACAGGCTGAAGAGGCCGTGAAAGTGGCTAAAGGAGTTGAGGGTGTGACCTCTGTCAGCGACAAACTGCACGTTCGCGACGCTAAAGAAGGCTCTGTGAAGGGTTACGCAGGTGATACCGCCACCACCAGTGAAATCAAAGCCAAACTGCTGGCAGACGATATCGTCCCTTCCCGTCATGTGAAAGTTGAAACCACCGACGGCGTGGTTCAGCTCTCCGGTACTGTTGATTCCCAGGCACAAAGCGACCGTGCTGAAAGTATCGCTAAAGCGGTAGATGGTGTGAAAAGCGTTAAAAATGATCTGAAAACTAAGTAATTCGTCGTAATTCGTCCTCCCGAACTTTGTCGGGAGGCGCGATGTGCACCACACTAAAAATATCGCATTGAGTGATTTGCACGCTCATATCAAGCGGTGACATTAACTATGGTAAAGGAGACGCTTATGTTTCGTTGGGGCATCATATTTCTGGTTATCGCGTTAATCGCCGCCGCACTTGGGTTTGGTGGTCTGGCCGGTACTGCTGCAGGTGCAGCAAAAATTGTCTTTGTCGTCGGGATTATTCTGTTCCTGGTGAGTTTGTTCATGGGCCGAAAACGACCCTAGATTTCAGACCATTAAGAAAATTTTATACAAAGCCAGTCCAGCGGACTGGCTTTTACGGTTTTAGCGAATAATAAATTGCGTTACTTTGTCAGTCTTTCACATTAAAAAAACAGGAAGGCAGAGGTGGGGCAGCGAATACCTGTAACGCTTGGTAATATTGCGCCGTTGTCGCTAAGGCCGTTCCAGCCCGGGCGTATTGCGCTGGTGTGCGAAGGCGGTGGGCAACGCGGAATCTTCACGGCTGGCGTGCTGGATGAGTTTATGCGCGCGCAGTTTAATCCTTTCGATCTTTATTTTGGCACGTCTGCCGGGGCGCAGAACCTTTCGGCGTATATTTGTAACCAGCCTGGTTACGCCCGCAAAGTCATCATGCGCTATACCACAAAACGCGAATTTTTCGATCCAGTGCGTTTTGTGCGTGGCGGAAATCTTATCGATCTGGACTGGCTGATAGAGGCGACGGCCAGCCAGATGCCGTTGCAGATGGATACCGCCGCGCGGCTGTTTGAGAGCGGCAAATCGTTTTATATGTGTGCCTGTCGTCAGGACGATTACACGCCGAACTACTTTTTGCCGACCAAACAAAACTGGCTGGATTTGATTCGCGCCTCAAGTGCGATTCCTGGTTTTTATCGCACCGGAGTTTCACTTGATGGAATTAACTATTTTGATGGTGGCGTCAGCGATGCGATCCCGGTTAAGGAAGCGGCAAGACAAGGAGCGAAAACGCTGGTGGTGATCCGCACTGTGCCGTCGCAAATGTATTACACACCGCAGTGGTTTAAACGCATGGAACGCTGGCTGGGCGACAGTAGCCTGCAACCGCTGGTGAATTTGGTGCAGCACCATGAAACCAGTTATCGTGACATCCAGCAATTTATTGAAAAACCACCGGGCAAGCTGCGGATATTCGAAATTTATCCGCCGAAGCCGCTGCATAGTATCGCCCTGGGAAGTCGGCTTCCGGCGCTGCGCGATGACTATAAACTCGGGCGTTTATGCGGTCGTTATTTTCTGGCAACCGTCGGTAAAATGCTAACCGAAAAAGCGCCGCTTACCCGCCATCTGGTGCCCGCGGCGACGCCTGAATCGATCGTCATTCCGCCTGCGCCAGTCGCCAACGATACGCTGGTTGCCGGGGTGAGTGACGCTCCGCAGGCGAATGACCCGACATTTAATAATGAGGATCTGGCTTGATTTGCCGTTTTATCGATACCCACTGTCATTTTGATTTTCCGCCGTTTCGTGGCGATGAAGAGTCCAGCCTGCAACGCGCGGCACAAGCGGGCGTAGGCAAGATCATTGTTCCGGCAACCGAGGCGGCAAACTTTGCCCGCGTGTTGGCGCTGGCGGAAAATTATCAACCGCTGTACGCCGCGTTAGGGCTACACCCAGGGATGTTGGATCAACACACCGATGAGTCGCTGGAACAGTTACAGCAGGCGCTGGAAAGACGTCCCGCAAAGGTGGTGGCAGTGGGGGAGATCGGTCTGGATCTCTTTGGCGATGATCCACAATTCGATCACCAACAGTGGTTGCTCGACGAACAACTGAAACTGGCGAAACGCTATGATCTGCCGGTGATCCTCCATTCGCGCCGTACTCATGACAAACTGGCGATGCACCTTAAACGCCACGATTTGCCACGCACTGGCGTAGTCCACGGTTTTTCCGGCAGCCTGCAACAGGCCGAACGGTTTGTACAATTGAACTACAAAATCGGTGTAGGCGGCACCATTACTTATCCACGCGCCAGTAAAACTCGCGATGTAATAGCGAAACTGCCACTGGCGTCGTTGTTACTGGAAACCGACGCGCCGGATATGCCGCTCAACGGTTTTCAGGGGCAGCCCAACCGCCCGGAACAGGCCGCCCGGGTGTTTGCCGTGCTGTGCGAGTTACGTCCGGAAGCAGAAGATGAGATTGCTGAAGCGTTGCGTAATAACACATATGCGATGTTTAACGTGCCGTAGGACGGGTAAGGCGTTCACGCCGTATCTGGCAGTTGGCGCACAATGCCGGATGCGACGCTGACGCGTCTTGTCATGCCTACTGGCCTGTGCCACCGGCATGTCACAAATACAGCGCCGGAAATATCAATCGACTCACCTCACGCTCCTTTAACGCGCCAGCCAACTGCTCAACATCTTCCGGCGTGGCGCTCGGCCAGTTTTGCGCTTCTCCATACACACCGTGCGCATGAAACGCGTTCAGCCGTACAGGAACGTCACCAAGTTGCCTGATAAACGCTGCCAATTCATCAATATGCTGCAAATAATCCACCTGATTGGGGATTACCAGCAAACGCAGTTCCGCCAGCTTACCGCGCTCTGCAAGCAAACAGATGCTGTGCTTAATCTGTTGATTATCGCGTCCGGTTAACTGTTGATGGCAGGCGCTATCCCACGCTTTAAGATCGAGCATCGCGCCGTCGCACACCGGGAGTAATTTTTCCCAGCCGGTTTCGCTCAACATGCCGTTGCTGTCCACCAGACAGGTAAGGTGGTGCAGTTGTGGATCGCTTTTGATGGCAGTAAACAGTGCCACCATAAACGGGAGCTGGGTCGTGGCTTCGCCGCCGCTCACCGTTATCCCTTCGATAAACAGCACCACTTTGCGGATATGACTAAGCACTTCGTCCACACTCATCGATTGTGCCATCGGCGTGGCGTGTTGTGGGCACATCTTCAGGCAGGTATCGCACTGCTCACAGACCGCAACGCTCCACACCACTTTGCTGTCGACAATCTGCAACGCCTGATGTGGACACTGCGGCACGCACTCCCCGCAATCATTACAGCGCCCCATCGTCCACGGATTGTGGCAATTTTTGCAGCGCAGATTACAGCCCTGTAAAAACAGAGCCAGACGACTGCCTGGCCCGTCAACGCAGGAGAAGGGGATGATCTTACTGACTAAAGCGCATCTGCTGTTCATGGCTTATCACGCGCGGTTGGCGTTCCAGAATACGAGTGTTACGTGCAGCTTCTTCGCCCAGCCATGTGGTGTTGGTACGTGAGCCTTCGGCGCGATATTTTTCTAAATCTGACAAACGCACCATATAACCGGTAACACGAACCAAATCGTTACCGCTGACGTTGGCAGTAAATTCGCGCATTCCGGCTTTAAAGGCACCGAGGCAAAGCTGCACCAGTGCCTGCGGATTACGCTTGATGGTTTCGTCGAGCGTCAGAAT
This sequence comes from Escherichia sp. MOD1-EC6098, assembly GCF_002965865.1. NCBI lineage: Bacteria > Pseudomonadati > Pseudomonadota > Gammaproteobacteria > Enterobacterales > Enterobacteriaceae > Escherichia > Escherichia sp. MOD1-EC6098. Next base: position 31,659 of record NZ_PTSN01000005.1, on the reverse strand, counting down.
GTCGCTGATCCCGGAGTAGTAATATGCATGATGTGGAGCGACGGTTTGCAGATGGGTGATCGGATCTGGCTCATCGCCATACGGCAAGCGCGCCCCCGGTGTGGTGCCAACATCAGAACTGATCCCCGACTGTGCGTGTAACATGGCGCGTTTTTGCCAGCCATATTTTACGGGAGTATTGGCGACAAACTCCGCCAGTTGCGCGCTGATGCGATAACCCACTTCATTTGCGGCGGCTTCTTTACCGTAGCGCGCGGCAATCCCTTCTTTCTCGCACAGCAAGTTAACCGCTTCTGCCAGCCCGTACATGCCAAACATCGGCACAAAACGTTCAGGATCAATCAACCCTTCTTTCACCAGGAAGCTATTCTCAAAGAAGTGTGATTGTTGATAGAGGAATTCACACCGTGCATCGATGATGGCGATCTGCTGCTGGCAGTAGTGCGGTAGAGTGCGCGTAAAAAAGTCATCCAGCGACTCACTACGTTCAGCAATGGCCTTCAGGTTAAGGCGCGCCAGCGTGCTGCCACCACCGGCCAGCGGCAGTGAGTTGTAGCAGCTCACAATCCCGTAGCCCCCTTTTGTGAAAATTTTATCATGTACCGGACCGTTGGCGATGTGCGGTTTGCTACATTCACAGATGTTCTTCGCCACTTCCAGCAGCAGGTCATCAGGAGTGATTTCGGGATCGTAGATAAAGGTCAGATTCGGTGAAACCTGCTTCAAATCGGCATCTGCGCGCAGTATTGCACGAGTGATGGGGGAATCGAACGGGCCGATATTGGCGTGCATAAAGGCGTCTGGCAGGGTTCTGTCGAGATAACGCCAGAAACGTTTTATTCGAATATCAATCTCGTCCTGTGTTAGAATTTTCACATATGGTTGCAACAACGCATCCAATTGCCCAAGGTAGACCGGCATCGATGTGACTGACGGGACATGGTGATAAAGAATGGTCAGCAGGGAGAGCGCATCATCAAGATCTTTGGCGCCTTCCAGCTCCAGCCATTCAGAACCGTTGGCCAGAAAACGGGCGTAATCGGGTAAGACATAGCGCGGTTTGTACGGCGCATGACCTTCAAACATATCGCAGATTATACCTTCATCTAGCGCACGGCGGGCTTCGGCAGGCAGCTCCGGGTAAGGCAGATTGTTTTCTGCTTCCAGCGCCAGAAAATGGCGCTTCTGCTCCGGGCTAAGTACCGGGCTGGTGACAATTTGCTGGCAACGTTGTTGCAGTGCAATTTCATGAGAAGTGGGCATCTTCTTTTCCTTTTATGCCGAAGGTGATGCGCCATTGTAAGACGTTTCGTGATGTTCACTTTGATCCTGATGCGTTTGCCGCCACTGACGCATTCATTTGAAAGTGAATTATTTGAACCAGATCGCATTACCGTAATGCAAATTTGTAAGTAGATTTTCTTAATTGTGATGTATATCGAAGTGCGTTGCGAAGTCGATGTTAGAATACTAACAAACTCGCAAGGTGAATTTTATTGGCGACAAGCCAGGAGAATGAAATGACTGATCTGAAAGCAAGCAGCCTGCGTGCACTGAAATTGATGGACCTGACTACCCTGAATGACGACGACACCGACGAGAAAGTGATCGCCCTGTGTCATCAGGCCAAAACTCCGGTCGGCAATACCGCCGCTATCTGTATCTATCCTCGCTTTATCCCAATTGCTCGCAAAACGCTGAAAGAGCAGGGTACCCCGGAAATCCGTATTGCTACGGTAACCAACTTCCCACACGGTAACGACGACATCGAAATCGCACTGGCAGAAACCCGTGCGGCAATTGCTTACGGTGCCGATGAAGTTGACGTGGTGTTCCCGTACCGCGCGCTGATGGCGGGTAACGAGCAGGTTGGTTTTGACCTGGTGAAAGCCTGTAAAGAGGCTTGCGCAGCGGCGAATGTGCTGCTGAAAGTGATCATCGAAACCGGTGAACTGAAAGACGAAGCGCTGATCCGCAAAGCGTCTGAAATCTCCATTAAAGCGGGTGCTGACTTCATCAAAACCTCTACCGGTAAAGTGGCAGTGAACGCGACGCCGGAAAGCGCGCGCATCATGATGGAAGTGATCCGTGATATGGGCGTAGAGAAAACCGTTGGTTTCAAACCGGCGGGCGGCGTGCGTACTGCGGAAGATGCGCAGAAATATCTCGCGATTGCCGATGAACTGTTCGGTGCTGACTGGGCAGATGCGCGTCACTATCGCTTTGGCGCTTCCAGCCTGCTGGCAAGCCTGCTGAAAGCGCTGGGTCACGGCGACGGTAAGAGCGCCAGCAGCTACTAAGCTGCCTTGTGCCAGAGGGTGGATGCCGGATGCCCCTGTAGGCCTGATAAGACGCGCCAGCGTCGCATCAGGCTGTCAGCAGTGATGCCGGATGCGGCGTGAACGCCTTATCCGGCCTACGGGGCGAGTGCCATGCAGGCTTGATAAGAAGCTGCCAGCATCAGGCAATAACAACATCCGCCATCTGGCAACAACGCCTTCAAACTTATTCCACGGGAGGTTACCTTGTTTCTCGCACAAGAAATTATTCGTAAAAAACGTGATGGTCATGCGCTGAGCGATGAAGAAATTCGTTTCTTTATCAACGGCATTCGCGACAACACTATCTCCGAAGGGCAGATTGCCGCCCTCGCGATGACCATTTTCTTCCACGATATGACAATGCCGGAGCGTGTCTCGCTGACCATGGCGATGCGAGATTCAGGAACCGTTCTCGACTGGAAAAGCCTGCATCTGAATGGCCCGATTGTTGATAAACACTCCACCGGTGGCGTCGGTGATGTCACTTCGCTGATGCTTGGGCCAATGGTCGCTGCCTGCGGCGGCTACATTCCGATGATCTCCGGTCGTGGCCTCGGTCATACTGGCGGCACGCTCGACAAACTGGAGTCAATCCCTGGCTTCGATATCTTCCCGGATGACAACCGTTTCCGCGAAATCATTAAAGATGTTGGCGTAGCAATTATCGGCCAGACCAGCTCACTGGCTCCGGCGGATAAACGTTTCTACGCGACCCGCGACATTACCGCTACTGTTGACTCAATCCCGCTGATCACTGCCTCGATCCTGGCGAAGAAACTGGCGGAAGGTCTGGACGCACTGGTGATGGACGTGAAAGTGGGTAGCGGCGCGTTTATGCCGACCTATGAACTCTCTGAAGCCCTTGCCGAAGCGATTGTTGGCGTGGCAAATGGCGCAGGCGTACGCACCACCGCGCTGCTGACCGACATGAACCAGGTGCTGGCATCCAGCGCTGGTAACGCGGTCGAAGTGCGTGAAGCGGTACAGTTCCTGACAGGTGAATACCGTAACCCGCGACTGTTTGACGTCACAATGGCGCTGTGCGTGGAGATGCTTACCTCCGGCAAACTGGCGAAAGATGATGCCGAAGCGCGCGCGAAATTGCAGGCTGTGCTGGACAACGGTAAAGCGGCAGAAGTCTTCGGACGTATGGTAGCGGCACAAAAAGGCCCGACCGACTTCGTTGAGAACTACGCGAAGTATCTGCCGACAGCGATGCTGACGAAAGCAGTCTATGCTGATACCGAAGGTTTTGTCAGTGAAATGGATACCCGTGCGCTGGGGATGGCAGTGGTTGCGATGGGCGGTGGTCGCCGTCAGGCATCTGACACCATTGATTACAGCGTCGGCTTTACTGATATGGCGCGTCTGGGCGACCAGGTTGACGGTCAGCGCCCACTGGCGGTGATCCACGCGAAAGACGAAACCACCTGGCAGGAAGCGGCGAAAGCGGTGAAAGCGGCAATTAAACTTGCCGATAAAGCCCCGGAAAGCACTCCAACTGTCTATCGTCGTATCAGTGAATAACGGTATACTGATCTGATCATTTAAATTTGAAGCACTGAGTACGGAGAACATATGAAACGTGCATTTATTATGGTGCTGGACTCATTCGGCATCGGCGCTACAGAAGATGCAGAACGCTTTGGTGACGTCGGGGCTGACACCCTGGGTCATATCGCAGAAGCTTGTGCCAAAGGCGAAGCTGACCACGGTCGTAAAGGTCCGCTCAATCTGCCAAATCTGACCCGTCTGGGGCTGGCGAAAGCACACGAAGGTTCTACCGGTTTCATTCCGGCAGGAATGGACGGCAACGCTGAAGTTATTGGCGCGTATGCATGGGCGCACGAAATGTCATCCGGTAAAGATACCCCGTCGGGGCACTGGGAAATCGCCGGTGTACCGGTTCTGTTTGAGTGGGGATACTTCTCCGATCACGAAAACAGCTTCCCGCAAGAACTGCTGGATAAACTGGTTGAACGCGCTAACCTGCCGGGTTACCTCGGTAACTGCCACTCTTCTGGTACGGTCATTCTGGATCAACTGGGCGAAGAGCACATGAAAACCGGCAAGCCGATTTTCTATACCTCCGCTGACTCAGTGTTCCAGATTGCCTGCCACGAAGAAACGTTTGGTCTGGATAAACTCTACGAACTGTGCGAAATCGCCCGTGAAGAGCTGACCAACGGCGGCTACAACATCGGTCGCGTTATTGCCCGTCCGTTTATCGGTGACAAAGCCGGTAACTTCCAGCGTACTGGCAACCGCCACGACCTGGCAGTTGAACCGCCAGCACCGACCGTGCTGCAAAAACTGGTTGATGAAAAACACGGCCAGGTGGTTTCGGTCGGTAAAATTGCAGACATCTATGCCAACTGCGGTATCACCAAAAAAGTGAAAGCGACCGGCCTGGACGCGCTGTTTGACGCCACCATCAAAGAGATGAAGGAAGCGGGTGATAACACCATCGTCTTCACCAACTTTGTTGACTTTGACTCTTCCTGGGGCCACCGTCGCGACGTCGCAGGCTATGCCGCGGGTCTGGAACTGTTCGACCGCCGTCTGCCGGAACTGATGTCTCTGCTGCGCGACGACGACATCCTGATCCTCACCGCCGACCACGGTTGTGACCCGACCTGGACTGGTACTGACCACACGCGTGAACACATTCCGGTACTGGTTTACGGCCCGAAAGTGAAACCGGGTTCGCTGGGGCACCGCGAAACCTTCGCAGATATCGGTCAGACTCTGGCAAAATATTTTGGTACTTCTGATATGGAATATGGCAAAGCCATGTTCTGATGGATTTGGGCGGAGCAGTGACTCCGCCTTTAATATGTCACAAAAAGGATAAAACGATGGCTACTCCACACATTAATGCAGAAATGGGCGATTTTGCTGACGTAGTTTTGATGCCAGGCGACCCGCTGCGTGCGAAGTATATTGCTGAAACTTTCCTTGAAGATGCCCGTGAAGTGAACAACGTTCGCGGTATGCTGGGCTTCACCGGTACTTACAAAGGCCGCAAAATTTCCGTAATGGGACACGGTATGGGTATCCCGTCCTGCTCCATCTACACCAAAGAACTGATCACCGATTTCGGCGTGAAGAAAATTATCCGCGTAGGTTCCTGTGGTGCAGTTCTGCCGCACGTAAAACTGCGTGATGTAGTTATCGGTATGGGTGCCTGCACCGATTCCAAAGTTAACCGCATCCGTTTTAAAGACCATGATTTTGCAGCTATCGCTGATTTCGACATGGTGCGTAACGCAGTAGACGCAGCTAAAGCACTGGGCGTTGATGCACGTGTTGGTAACCTGTTCTCCGCTGACCTGTTCTACTCTCCGGACGGCGAAATGTTCGACGTGATGGAAAAATACGGCATCCTCGGCGTGGAAATGGAAGCGGCAGGTATCTACGGTGTGGCTGCAGAATTTGGTGCGAAAGCACTGGCTATCTGCACCGTGTCTGACCACATCCGCACTCACGAGCAGACCACTGCCGAAGAGCGTCAGACCACCTTCAACGACATGATCAAAATCGCACTGGAATCTGTTCTGCTGGGCGATAAAGAGTAATTGTGTTTCGCTGAAAGGCGATTGTCGTGTGAAGCCGGAGTGGGAGACTGCTCCGGCTTTTTAGTATTTATTCATCAATAGCAACTGATTTATAGATTTACTATTATTTTTCATATGGATAGAAAATAAAATCCATTCAAGTATCTATTCACGAATCTATTCATTTATGTTCAGCCGTCATCCAGGAAGGGCATATCAGCAACTCTGGTGGACAACCATAAATTCTTGCCATTTTGCTTTTGATGTTTGAGCTAAGCCGTTCCGTCTTTTCGATTCGTTTTAGAGTATTAATCGAGATACCTAACATTTTACTTACTTCAGCAAGCGATAATTTATGCCTGATACGCACGGCGGCTAGCCAGGAAATACGCTGGCTGAACATTAAGTTGATAATCTCCCGTTCCTGGTTTTCCAGATCGATCATATTCCCTTCCTTGGGTATTTTAATCAACGAGCTACCGTACCGCTCCCGCTATCCACGCCGACAACTCCCGTAGCTCTTTTTCCTGCTCAGGAAAGTCGATCAACAGTGCTTCGCACTCCTGTTGCAGCATGTCCGCGCGGTACAGACAGCCTTGCAGACGTCCGGCGAGGGCTTCCAGCGGCGCAGGGGTGAGGCTGTCGGTAAACACCTGGGCACGGGTGATATGGCCTTTTTCGACGTCGAAGTGCAGTTCCACGCCGCCCCAGGTGAAGCGTTCATCCAGCAGATGCGAAAACGCCGGAGCCTGACCGAAGTTCCACTCCCAGCTACTCTGGCGGGCAAAGGTTTCGATGAAGTTTGGCAAGTCTGGCGTTTTGTCCGGGGAGATGATTTCCGCTGCTACGCGCTCGCCATAATGGGCGAAAAAGGCCTCGGTTATGGCCTCGCAAACATGCTCATGGGTAATTCCCGGTAGCAATTCGGTCAGATTGGTCACGCGGGAACGTACCGATGTGATGCCTTTCGCCGCCAGTTTCTTTTTATCCGGGTTGAGGTAGTTTGCCAGGCGACTCAGGTCGGCATTGAGCAGCAAAGTGCCGTGGTGGAAGCCGCGATCTTTGGTTTCGCGATAGGCCGAGCCAGAGACTTTACGGTCTCCCTCGGTTGTTTTCACCACCAGATCGTTACGTCCGGAGGCTTCGGCGCTGACGCCGAGCGCGTTCAGTGCATTGAGTACAATTGACGTAGAGATGGTTTTATCGTACTCCGGCTTGCCAGCCATAAAGGTAAAGCAGGTATTACCGAGATCGTGGAACACCGCGCCGCCGCCACTACTGCGCCGCGCCAGGCGGACATTATCTTCTTCCATCCGCCGGGTATTACACTCTTTCCACGGGTTTTGTGCGCGGCCAATCACTACCGTGTCGGCGTTACGCCAGAGAAACAGAACGCGCTGCGTGGCGGGCATCTGGCGAAAAATACACTCTTCCACCGCCAGGTTAAACCACGGGTCGTAAGAGTCAGAGATAAGCAGGCGTAATGTATTCATAACGATTTCCTTTCTTGTTGTAATGGGTCACTCTTTTTTCTCGCCTTCTTCCTCTTCCGGCACCGGTTTGCTGGCGGTTAGCAGGAAGGGCGATTGTTGCCAGCGGGTGCGTTTACCCTGTAATAGCGTGCGGGTCAGCACCACGCCGATTGCCAGCGAGAGCAGCAGCATCAGGCGTAAAATGTTGGTGGTGTTATCCACCTGTTTGGCTTCGGTGGCGAGTGTGTGGGTGTCGAGCGTCAGGCGCAGATAGCCGAGCGGACCATTTTTCCCCGCAATGGGTTCGACAATTTGCTGGTTAAAATAGCCACCTGCTTTTTTACCGTCGAGTGCCAGACGGTCGCGTACTTCTACGCTTTCGCCTGCGCGGGCAATAAGATCGCCTTGTTCGTCATATACGCCTGCGTCAAGGATGCGGCTTTCATCTGTTAACTGGTTGAGTATTGACTGAATGCGCTTTTCATCCGGCGAGTCGGTACGCATCAGCGGCGCAACGTTCAGCGTCACCTGACGTGCCAGGGTGCGGGCCAGCTCTTCAAGCTGCGGATTACGCTGGCGCTGGTGGTTTTGACTGAACCAGGAAGCACCTTGCATCAACGCGACCAACAAAGCGAGACAGAACAGGACAATCACTGCCCGATGCAGCCGGAATTTTAGTTTTGTGCGAGCCATATTCCACCCGTTGAAAATTTGAGACTTAATGTTGCCAGAAGCAATGGATACAAGGTAGCCTCATGCGTTATTTTCCCTGCTTCGAACGATTTTACAGGAGCCTTAATGCCTAACATTACCTGGTGCGACCTGCCTGAAGATGTCTCTTTATGGCCAGGTCTGCCTCTTTCATTAAGTGGTGATGAAGTGATGCCACTGGATTACCACGCAGGTCGTAGCGGCTGGCTGCTGTATGGTCGTGGGCTGGATAAACAACGACTGACCCAGTATCAGAGCAAACTGGGCGCGGCGATGGTGATTGTTGCCGCCTGGTGCGTGGAAGATTATCAGGTGATTCGTCTGGCAGGTTCGCTCACCGCGCGTGCTACGCGCCTGGCCCATGAAGCACAACTGGATGTCGCGCCACTGGGGAAAATTCCACATTTGCGTACGCCGGGGCTGCTGGTAATGGACATGGACTCTACAGCCATCCAGATTGAATGTATTGATGAGATCGCCAAACTGGCCGGGACAGGTGAGATGGTGGCGGAAGTGACCGAACGGGCGATGCGCGGAGAACTCGATTTTACCGCCAGCCTGCGTAGCCGCGTGGCGACGCTGAAAGGCGCTGATGCGAACATTTTGCTTCAGGTACGGGAAAATCTACCGTTGATGCCAGGCTTAACGCAACTGGTGCTGAAGCTGGAAACGCTGGGCTGGAAAGTGGCAATTGCCTCCGGTGGCTTTACCTTCTTTGCCGAATATCTGCGTGACAAACTGCGACTCACTGCTGTGGTAGCCAATGAACTGGAGATCATGGACGGTAAATTTACCGGCAATGTGATCGGTGACATCGTCGATGCACAGTACAAAGCGAAAACCCTGATCCGTCTGGCGCAGGAGTATGAAATCCCACTGGCGCAGACCGTGGCGATTGGCGATGGTGCCAACGACCTGCCGATGATCAAAGCGGCAGGGCTGGGGATTGCCTACCATGCCAAACCAAAAGTGAATGAAAAGACGGAAGTCACCATCCGTCACGCTGATCTGATGGGAGTGTTCTGCATCCTCTCTGGCAGCCTGAATCAGAAGTAATTGCCCGCCCGTCATCCTGCGGGCGGCACAGCATTAACGAGGTACACCGTGGCAAAAGCTCCAAAACGCGCCTTTGTTTGTAATGAATGCGGGGCCGATTATCCGCGCTGGCAGGGGCAGTGCAGTGCCTGTCATGCCTGGAACACCATCACCGAGGTGCGTCTTGCTGCGTCGCCAACGGTGGCGCGTAACGAGCGTCTCAGTGGCTATGCCGGTAGCGCCGGGGTGGCAAAAGTCCAGAAACTCTCCGATATCAGCCTTGAAGAGCTGCCGCGTTTTTCAACCGGATTTAAAGAGTTTGACCGCGTATTAGGCGGCGGCGTGGTGCCGGGAAGCGCTATTCTGATTGGCGGTAACCCAGGTGCCGGGAAATCCACGCTGTTGCTGCAAACGCTGTGCAAACTGGCCCAGCAGATGAAAACGCTGTATGTCACCGGCGAAGAGTCGCTGCAACAGGTGGCAATGCGCGCTCATCGCCTTGGCCTGCCGACTGACAATCTCAATATGTTGTCGGAAACCAGCATCGAGCAGATCTGCCTGATTGCCGAAGAAGAGCAACCGAAGCTGATGGTAATTGACTCCATCCAGGTGATGCATATGGCGGATGTACAGTCATCGCCTGGCAGCGTGGCGCAGGTGCGTGAAACGGCAGCTTACCTGACGCGCTTCGCCAAAACGCGCGGGGTGGCAATCGTCATGGTTGGTCACGTAACCAAAGATGGTTCGCTGGCTGGCCCTAAAGTGCTGGAACACTGTATTGACTGTTCGGTGCTGCTGGACGGCGATGCTGATTCCCGTTTTCGCACCTTACGCAGCCATAAAAACCGCTTCGGCGCGGTAAATGAGCTGGGCGTATTCGCGATGACTGAACAGGGGCTACGCGAAGTCAGCAACCCTTCAGCAATCTTCTTAAGTCGTGGCGATGAAGTGACGTCCGGCAGTTCAGTGATGGTTGTGTGGGAAGGAACGCGTCCGCTGCTGGTGGAGATTCAGGCGCTGGTCGATCACTCGATGATGGCGAATCCACGCCGCGTGGCGGTGGGGCTGGAACAAAACCGTCTGGCAATCCTGCTGGCGGTGCTGCACCGTCACGGTGGTCTGCAAATGGCCGATCAGGATGTGTTTGTAAACGTGGTCGGCGGCGTGAAGGTGACTGAAACCAGCGCCGACTTAGCGTTACTGCTGGCGATGGTTTCCAGCCTGCGTGACAGACCGCTGCCGCAGGATCTGGTTGTGTTTGGTGAAGTTGGGCTGGCAGGAGAGATCCGCCCGGTGCCCAGCGGTCAGGAGCGAATTTCAGAAGCGGCGAAACACGGCTTTCGGCGGGCGATTGTACCGGCGGCCAACGTACCGAAAAAAGTGCCGGAAGGGATGCAGATTTTTGGCGTTAAAAAACTCTCCGACGCGCTTAGCGTGTTCGACGACTTATAATGAGAGATACGGAGGGAGATATGTCGTCATTTGATTACCTGAAAACTGCCATCAAGCAACAGGGCTGCACGCTACAGCAGGTGGCCGATGCCAGCGGTATGACCAAAGGGTATTTAAGCCAGTTACTGAATGCCAAAATTAAAAGCCCCAGCGCGCAAAAGCTGGAGGCGTTGCACCGTTTCCTCGGGCTGGAATTTCCCCGGCAGAAGAAAACCATCGGTGTCGTATTCGGTAAATTTTATCCGCTACATACCGGACATATCTATCTTATCCAGCGTGCCTGTAGTCAGGTTGATGAGCTGCATATCATTATGGGGTTTGACGACACCCGTGACCGCGCGTTGTTTGAAGATAGCGCCATGTCGCAGCAACCAACGGTGCCGGATCGTCTGCGCTGGTTATTGCAGACTTTTAAATATCAGAAAAATATCCGCATTCATTCCTTCAATGAAGAGGGCATGGAACCGTATCCGCACGGATGGGATGTGTGGAGCAACGGCATCAAAAAGTTTATGGCCGAAAAGGGCATTCAGCCGGATCTGATCTACACCTCGGAAGAAGCCGACGCGCCGCAGTATATGGAACATCTGGGGATCGAAACGGTGCTGATCGATCCGAAACGCACCTTTATGAGTATCAGTGGTGCGCAGATCCGCGAAAACCCGTTCCGCTACTGGGAATATATTCCTACCGAAGTGAAGCCGTTCTTTGTGCGTACTGTAGCGATCCTCGGTGGCGAGTCGAGCGGTAAATCCACTCTGGTAAATAAACTCGCTAACATTTTCAACACCACCAGTGCGTGGGAGTTTGGTCGTGATTATGTTTTTTCGCATCTTGGCGGTGACGAGATTGCGTTACAGTATTCTGACTACGATAAAATCGCGCTGGGACACGCACAATATATTGATTTTGCAGTAAAATACGCTAATAAAGTGGCGTTTATCGACACCGATTTTGTCACTACTCAGGCGTTCTGCAAAAAGTACGAAGGGCGTGAGCATCCGTTCGTGCAGGCGCTGATTGATGAATACCGTTTTGATCTGGTGATCCTGCTTGAGAATAACACCCCGTGGGTGGCGGATGGTTTACGTAGCCTTGGCAGTTCGGTGGATCGCAAAGAGTTCCAGAACCTGCTGGTGGAGATGCTCGAAGAGAACAATATCGAATTCGTGCGGGTCGAAGAGGACGATTACGACAGCCGTTTCCTGCGTTGTGTGGAGCTGGTGCGGGAGATGATGGGGGAGCAGGGATAAGACCCAATGCCTGATGAGACGCTTACCGCGTCTTATCAGGCCTGGAGTTTCACAACGTATTGAAATCGCTGTGTTTGTAGGCCGGATAAGGCGTTCACGCCGCACCCGGCATTTTACGCATTACTTCGCAATACGCTTGTACTTGATACGCTTCGGCTCCAGCGCGTCTGCGCCCAGCGTGCGTTTCTTGTACTCTTCGTACTCGGTAAAGTTACCTTCGAAGAACTCAACCTTACCTTCATCCTGGTAATCCAGAATGTGCGTGGCAATACGGTCGAGGAACCAACGGTCGTGCGAGATAACCATCGCGCAGCCAGGGAACTCCAGCAGGGCGTTTTCCAGCGCGCGCAGGGTTTCGATATCCAGATCGTTGGTCGGTTCGTCGAGCAGCAACATGTTGCCGCCAACCTGCAGCAGCTTCGCCAGATGCAGACGACCACGCTCACCGCCGGAGAGTTCGCCAACACGTTTACCCTGATCAACCCCTTTAAAGTTAAAGCGGCCAACGTAGGCGCGGCTTGGCATCTCGGTGTTACCGATCTTCATGATATCCAGCCCGCCGGAAACTTCTTCCCAAACGGTTTTGCTGTTATCCATTGAGTCACGGAATTGATCAACCGACGCCAGTTTCACCGTTTCACCTAAAGTGATGGTGCCGCTGTCCGGCTGTTCCTGACCGGAGATCATGCGGAACAGGGTCGATTTACCCGCGCCGTTCGGCCCGATGATCCCGACGATCGCCCCTTTCGGGATCGAGAAGGTCAGATCATCAATCAGCAGGCGATCGCCGTAGGATTTACGCAGATTGCTGACTTCCAACACTTTATCGCCCAGACGTGGTCCAGGTGGAATAAACAGTTCGTTGGTTTCGTTACGTTTCTGGTATTCGGTGCTGTTCAGCTCTTCAAAGCGTGCCAGACGTGCTTTACCTTTCGACTGACGGCCTTTCGTGCCCTGACGTACCCACTCCAGCTCTTTTTCAATCGACTTACGACGCGCCGCTTCTTGCGAAGCTTCCTGCGCCAGACGCTGATCTTTTTGCTCCAGCCAGGAGGAGTAGTTACCTTCCCACGGAATACCTTCACCGCGGTCAAGTTCGAGGATCCAGCCCGCGACGTTATCGAGGAAGTAACGGTCGTGGGTAATCGCCACAACGGTCCCTTCGAAGTCATGCAGGAAGCGTTCCAGCCACGCTACGGATTCCGCATCCAGGTGGTTGGTCGGTTCGTCGAGCAGCAGCATGTCTGGTTTTTCCAGCAGCAGGCGGCACAACGCTACGCGACGACGCTCACCACCGGAGAGGTTAGCAATTTTCGCGTCCCAGTCCGGCAGACGCAGCGCATCCGCCGCACGCTCCAACTGAACATTCAGGTTGTGACCGTCGTGAGCCTGGATGATCTCTTCCAGACGGCCTTGCTCTGCGGCCAGCTTGTCAAAGTCTGCATCTGGATCGGCGTACAGCGCATACACTTCGTCCAGACGTTTCAGGGCATTAACTACTTCGGAAACCGCTTCTTCAACGGACTCACGTACAGTGTGTTCCGGGTTTAGCTGCGGTTCCTGCGGCAGATAGCCAATCTTGATATCTGGTTGTGGACGCGCTTCACCTTCGATGTCTTTATCAATGCCCGCCATAATGCGTAGCAGGGTAGACTTACCCGCGCCGTTCAGACCCAGAACGCCGATTTTTGCTCCGGGGAAGAAACTCAGAGAGATGTTTTTCAAAATATGACGTTTCGGCGGAACAACTTTGCCGACACGATGCATGGTATAAACGAATTGAGCCACGTTGGACTTCGCCTCTATGTTTATCGTGATGATGAGTTTTCAAAGGCGAAGTGTAGCCTGTTTCCCTGCCTAATCCCAGCCGGTCGATCACCCTCGCAGTAAAAGTAAAAAAGTGTCCATAACGTGGCGGAAACGGCAATGACTGGTTAGCATAAATCTATTACGCGGCATGACGCTGCATTGATGTATTTACACTTAGAGGAAGCGCTTGTGGAAAAAGCCAAACACGTTACCTGGCGGCTGTTGGCTGCCGGTGTCTGTCTGCTGACGGTCAGCAGCGTGGCGCGAGCCGACTCACTGGATGAGCAGCGTAGCCGCTACGCGCAAATCAAGCAGGCCTGGGATAATCGACAAATGGATGTGGTTGAGCAGATGATGCCATCCCTGAAGGATTATCCTCTTTATCCCTACCTGGAATACCGCCAGATTACCGATGACCTGATGAATCAACCGGCGGTCACGGTCACTAACTTTGTTCGCGCTAACCCCACGCTTCCTCCGGCTCGCACGCTGCAATCTCGTTTCGTCAATGAACTGGCGCGACGTGAAGACTGGCGCGGCCTGTTAGCTTTTAGTCCGGAAAAGCCAGGCACAACCGAAGCGCAATGTAATTACTACTATGCAAAATGGAATACCGGGCAGAGCGAAGAAGCCTGGCAGGGGGCGAAAGAGCTGTGGCTGACAGGAAAGAGCCAGCCTAACGCTTGTGACAAGTTATTTAGCGTCTGGCGCGCGTCCGGCAAACAAGATCCGCGGGCGTATTTAGAGCGTATCCGCCTGGCGATGAAGGCGGGTAATACCGGCCTGGTGACGGTGCTGGCAGGGCAGATGCCCGCCGATTACCAGACTATTTCTACGGCAATTATTTCACTGGCAAACAATCCCAATACGGTGCTGACTTTTGCACGAACGACCGGCGCGACTGATTTTACCCGTCAGATGGCCGCGGTGGCGTTTGCCAGTGTGGCGCGGCAGGATGTAGAAAACGCACGACTGATGATCCCTTCACTTGCCCAGGCACAACAGCTTAATGAAGATCAGATTCAGGAGCTACGTGATATCGTTGCCTGGCGTTTGATGGGCAACGATGTCACCGACGAACAGGCGAAGTGGCGTGATGATGCAATTATGCGTTCGCAATCCACGTCGTTGATTGAACGCCGTATAAGGATGGCACTTGGCACCGGCGACCGTTCGGGGCTGAATACATGGCTGGCGCGCTTGCCGATGGAAGCGAAAGAGAAAGATGAATGGCGCTACTGGCAGGCGGATTTGCTGCTGGAACGTGGGCGTGAAGCTGAAGCAAAAGAGATTTTGCATCAACTCATGCAACAGCGTGGCTTCTACCCAATGGTTGCTGCGCAGCGCATAGGCGAAGAGTATCAACTGAAGATTGATAAAGTGCCACAGAACGTCGATAGCGCCCTGACTCAGGGGGCGGAAATGGCGCGCGTGCGCGAGTTGATGTACTGGAACCTCGATAATACCGCCCGTAGCGAGTGGGCCAATCTGGTGAAGAGCAAGTCGAAAGCAGAGCAAGCGCAACTGGCGCGTTATGCTTTTAACAACCACTGGTGGGATCTCAGCGTTCAGGCGACGATTGCCGGGAAACTTTGGGATCATCTGGAAGAACGATTCCCACTGGCCTATAACGATCTCTTCGCACGTTACACTAACGACAAAGATATCCCGCAAAGCTATGCAATGGCGATTGCCCGTCAGGAGAGCGCCTGGAATCCGAAAGTGAAATCACCGGTAGGGGCCAGCGGGCTGATGCAGATTATGCCTGGTACGGCGACTCATACGGTGAAGATGTTCTCTATTCCTGGTTACAGCAGCCCGGCACAATTGCTTGATCCGGAAACGAACATCAACATTGGCACCAGCTATCTGCAATATGTTTATCAACAGTTCGGCAATAACCGTATTTTCTCATCCGCAGCATACAACGCCGGGCCGGGGCGGGTGCGCACCTGGCTTGGTAACAGCGCCGGGCGTATCGATGCGGTGGCATTTGTCGAGAGTATCCCATTCTCCGAGACGCGTGGTTATGTGAAGAACGTATTGGCTTATGACGCGTACTATCGCTATTTCATGGGCGATAAACCGACGTTGATGAGCGCCACGGAATGGGGGCGTCGTTACTGAACTGATCTGCACGTTTATGATATGCTATCGTACTCTTTAGCGAGTACAACCGGGGGAGGCATCAGGCTTCCCCCGCTAACAATGGCGACACACTATGGCCCAACAATCACCCTATTCAGCAGCGATGGCAGAACAGCGTCACCAGGAGTGGTTACGTTTTGTCGACCTGCTTAAGAATGCCTACGAAAACGATCTCCATTTACCGTTGTTAAACCTGATGCTGACGCCGGATGAGCGCGAAGCGTTAGGGACTCGTGTGCGTATTGTCGAAGAGTTATTGCGCGGTGAAATGAGTCAGCGCGAGTTAAAAAATGAACTCGGTGCGGGCATCGCGACGATTACGCGTGGATCTAACAGCCTGAAAGCGGCACCCGTCGAGCTACGTCAGTGGCTGGAAGGCGTGTTGCTGAAAAGCGATTGATTTTGTAGGCCTGATAAGACGCATCAGCGTCGCATCAGGCATCGTGCACCGAATGCCGGATGCGGCGTGAACGCCTTATCCGTCCTGCAATGGCTGATACACGGCATTATGAAACGGACTTAGCGCCAGGATCACCGCCTGGTGATAGACACTGGCGCGGGTGAGTTTCCCGGCGGTAAACACGCCGATCGCCCCTTCTTTACGACCAATCTCATCAATGCCGGTATAGCGCGACATTACTGGCCCAAGCGCCTCGCCCTCACGCACTTTTTCCAGAATCACCTCAGGCAACGGCAAGGTTGCCGAACGTGCTTCACCACGCTGGCTGGCGTTTTCAATTACCACCCAACTGAAGGTGCTGTCACCATCTATACCCGCTTCAATGGCCACCCAAAAATCAGCCTCTGGACGTAAACGGCGGGCATTTGCTACCCGATTTCGTGCGCCAGCGCGCGTTTCCTCACTACCAAAAGGCTGTTCCGGTACGCCGCTCTCGACGACAACGGATTCAATATGGCAGGATCCTTCGTCGAAGATCTCGTGAAATGCCTGCAGAATGGCCTGAATCTTAGCGGGGTTAGTGGTCGCACAGACAACATGGTGCATAATCAGGATTACTCAAAAAATTAACGTTAAAGCAGTATACGGAAAAAAAGCATGTTACAGGTATACCTTGTCCGCCACGGCGAAACGCAGTGGAACGCCGAGCGGCGTATTCAGGGCCAGTCTGACAGCCCGCTAACCGCAAAAGGTGAGCAACAGGCAATGCAGGTGGCGAGCCGTGCCAAAGAACTTGGCATCACCCACATTATCAGTAGCGATTTAGGTCGCACCCGGCGTACAGCGGAAATCATCGCCCAGGCTTGCGGTTGTGACATCATCCTTGATCCCCGCCTGCGTGAGTTAAATATGGGGGTGCTGGAAAAAAGACATATTGATTCTCTGACCGAAGAAGAAGAGAACTGGCGTCGCCAGTTAGTGAATGGCACCGTTGACGGGCGTATTCCTGAAGGCGAGTCAATGCAGGAACTGAGCGATCGCGTCAATGCCGCACTGGAATCTTGTCGGGATTTACCGCAGGGAAGTCGACCGCTGCTGGTGAGTCACGGTATCGCGCTGGGGTGTCTGGTGAGTACCATTCTGGGCTTACCGGCGTGGGCAGAACGCCGTTTACGCCTGCGTAACTGTTCTATTTCGCGCGTGGATTATCAGGAAAGCCTGTGGCTGGCGTCTGGCTGGGTTGTTGAAACTGCAGGGGACATCTCGCATCTGGACGCCCCTGCATTAGATGAGTTACAGCGTTAACGACGCACTGGAATCAGCAGTTCGCAGCGCAGATTAATTGGGCGATCTCCCGCTTTGGCATCTTCTGCCGGGTAGTATCGCTCAATATCCTGACCTTTACGGCGTGTCAGGTTGAGCATTGGCATGCATGTTCCGTATACCGTCAGGATAAACTCCTGCACGCCTGTTCCCAGACCTTCGTAGGTAAACATCACATATTCGCCGCCTTGCAACATCACTGGATGCCCGGTTAATACATAGCCGTCAGCCTGATCCTGGGCTAACGCAGTGGTGTAGAACACCTCTTGTTCGTCGTCTTTATCCTGGCTTGGGCGCGTTTCATTCAGACCGTAAAGTACTGGCGGAATAGAAGGCGAGTTGCCGAGAAAATCATGCCAGAACTGGTAGCGCATTTCGTGGCGGAAATCAGAGATTTGCTCCAGCGAGCAGGAGTAGCTCTGGGTAACACCAATCAGCGGCGTATCTTCCAGGGTGACAAATTTGTGTTCTGGCATAGTGAATTCACCCAGACGTAGCGGTGGGCGAATGCCAAAAGCACTCCATTCCGGGGAACGACGGTACAGCGCAGGTGTTTGAGCAAATTGCTTTTTAAATGCGCGGGTAAATGTCTGTTGAGAGTCGAAGCGGTACTGCAGCGCAATATCCAGAATCGGGCGCGCGGTCAGGCGTAGTGCTACCGCTGATTTCGACAAACGACGAGCACGAATATACGCGCCAATAGCATGGCCAGTGACATCTTTAAACATTCTCTGTAAGTGCCACTTGGAATAACCTGCTTTCGCCGCTACATTGTCGAGCGACAGGGGCTGATCCAGATGACCTTCCAGCCAGATTAAAAGGTCGCGAATAATGCCGGCCTGATCCATAAAATTTCCTCATCCTTTCAACAACGAGCACCTGACATCAGGTAATTGGATAATAGCATTTTTTGTTGTTTTAGCATTCAGTGTTTTTTTCTTAGTAGAGTATGTTTCAGGTCTTTACGGGAATAAAAGTATTGAGATTTTGTTCTTAATCAATATGTTATTTACCGTGACGAACTAATTGCTTAATGTAACTTATAAAAATGGTAACAATATGAAATACAAGCATTTGATCCTATCTTTAAGCCTGATAATGCTGGGGCCGTTGGCACATGCGGAAGAAATTGGTTCGGTTGATACCGTATTTAAAATGATCGGCCCGGATCACAAAATTGTCGTAGAAGCCTTCGACGATCCCGATGTAAAAAATGTCACCTGCTATGTGAGCCGGGCGAAAACGGGCGGTATTAAAGGCGGATTGGGGCTGGCGGAAGATACTTCCGACGCGGCTATTTCCTGCCAGCAAGTCGGACCGATTGAACTGTCAGAACGCATTAAAAAAGGCAAAGCCCAGGGCGAAGTGGTATTCAAGAAACGTACATCGCTGGTCTTTAAGTCGTTACAGGTCGTGCGCTTCTATGATGCCAAACGCAATGCGCTCGCCTATCTGGCTTACTCCGACAAAGTTGTCGATGGTTCACCGAAAAATGCCATCAGCGCCGTCCCTGTCATGCCGTGGCGACAATAACAGAGGCGATTTATGCAACGGGAAACGGTCTGGTTAGTAGAAGACGAGCAAGGGATAGCCGACACGCTGGTCTACATGTTGCAGCAGGAAGGTTTTGCCGTCGACGTTTTTGAGCGGGGCTTGCCGGTGCTCGATAAAGCGCGCCAGCGGGTTCCCGACGTTATTATTCTCGATGTTGGTCTGCCTGATATCAGCGGCTTTGAATTATGCCGCCAGTTGCTGGCGATCCATCCGGCGTTGCCTGTGCTGTTCCTGACGGCCCGTAGTGAAGAGGTCGATCGTCTGCTTGGGCTGGAAATTGGTGCTGACGACTACGTGGCTAAACCGTTTTCACCTCGCGAAGTGTGCGCCAGAGTGCGCACCTTGCTGCGTCGGGTGAAGAAATTTTCTACGCCGCCTCCCGTCATCCGTATTGGTCATTTTGAACTGAATGAACCTGCGGCGCAGATAAGCTGGTTTGACACGCCATTAACGCTGACGCGATACGAGTTTTTATTGCTGAAAACGTTACTCAAGTCGCCAGGCCGCGTCTGGTCACGCCAGCAATTGATGGATAGTGTCTGGGAAGACGCGCAGGACACTTACGATCGCACCGTCGATACCCACATTAAAACGCTGCGTGCCAAGCTGCGCTGCATCAATCCCGAGCTTTCACCGATTAATACCCACCGCGGCATGGGATACAGCCTGAGGAGTCTGTAATGCGCATCGGCATGCGACTGTTGCTGGGCTATTTTTTACTGGTAGCAGTGGCTGCCTGGTTCGTGCTGGCTATTTTTGTCAAAGAAGTTAAACCGGGCGTGCGAAGGGCGACGGAAGGGACGTTGATCGACACCGCAACGTTGCTGGCGGAGCTGGCGCGCCCTGATTTGCTCTCTGGCGATCCTGCGCATGGGCAATTGGCACAGGCGTTTGACCAACTACAAAATCGCCCGTTTCGCGCCAATATCGGCGGCATTCACAAAGTGCGCAACGAATACCATGTTTATATGACTGATGCACAGGGCAAAGTTTTGTTCGACTCGGCAAATAAAGCCGTTGGGCAGGATTACTCACGCTGGAATGATGTCTGGCTAACGTTGCGCGGTCAGTATGGCGCGCGCAGTACGTTGCAAAATCCCGCCGATCCCGAAAGTTCTGTGATGTATGTTGCTGCCCCCATTATGGACGGCTCGCGGCTTATTGGTGTTTTGAGCGTAGGCAAACCGAACGCGGCGATGGCGCCGGTGATTAAACGCAGCGAGCGGCGAATATTATGGGCGAGCGGCATTTTGCTGGGAATTGCACTGGTGATTGGTGCCGGAATGGTTTGGTGGATCAACCGCTCCATTGCCCGACTCACCCGTTATGCTGATTCCGTCACCGATAATAAACCCGTTCCGCTCCCTGATCTTGGCAGCAGCGAGTTGCGTAAGTTAGCGCAGGCGTTGGAAAGTATGCGCGTGAAGCTGGAAGGGAAAAACTATATTGAGCAGTATGTCTACGCGTTAACCCATGAGCTGAAAAGTCCGTTGGCGGCAATTCGTGGCGCGGCGGAAATCTTACGCGAAGGACCGCCACCGGAAGTGGTAGCCCGTTTTACCGACAATATTTTGACACAAAACGCGAGAATGCAGGCGCTGGTTGAAACGCTACTACGCCAGGCAAGACTGGAAAATCGTCAGGAGGTCGTTCTTTCTGCGGTTGATGTGGCGGCATTATTTCTCCGCGTCAGCGAAGCGCGCACCGTACAGTTGGCAGAAAAAAATATCACTCTGAATGTTATGCCCATCGAGGTTAACGTTGTTGCTGAACCGGCGTTGCTGGAACAGGCGCTGGGGAATTTACTGGATAACGCCATCGATTTTACCCCCGAGCATGGCTGTATAACGCTTAGTGCTGGGGTGGATCAGGAGCAAGTTACGCTTAACGTGCAGGATACCGGTAGCGGCATTCCTGACTACGCGCTGTCGCGTATTTTTGAACGCTTTTACTCTTTGCCGCGCGAGAATGGACAAAAAAGCAGTGGGTTGGGACTGGCGTTTGTCAGCGAAGTTGCCCGTTTGCTTAATGGTGAAGTCACACTGCGCAACGTGCCGCAAGGCGGCGTGCTGGCCTCGCTCCGACTTCACCGTCACTTCACATAACTTCAAATTCTTCCCACATAGCCTTCATACACTGCAGCCATTGCAAAGGAGAAGACTATGTTGAAATCCCCCCTGTTCTGGAAAATGGCCACTTTGTTTGGTGCCGTGTTGCTGCTGTTAATTCCATTAATGTTGATTCGGCAGGTGATTGTCGAACGTGCCGATTACCGTAGTGATGTTGAGGATGCAATTCGTCAAAGCACCAGTGGGTCGCAAAAGTTGGTCGGGCCGCTCATCGCTATCCCTGTAACTGAGCTTTATACGGTGCAGGAAGAAGAAAAAACCGTGGAGCGGAAACGAAGTTTTATCCATTTTTGGTTACCTGAGTCGTTGATGGTTGATGGCAATCAGAACGTGGAAGAACGGAAGATAGGCATTTATACCGGTCAGGTCTGGCACAGTGATTTAACGCTAAAAGCCGATTTTGACGTTTCGCGTCTTAGCGAACTCAACGCGCCCAATATCACCTTAGGCAAGCCGTTTATTGTGATTAGTGTAGGTGATGCGCGTGGCATTGGGGTGGTGAAAGCACCTGAACTTAACGGAATGACGCTGGCCATTGAACCCGGAACAGGGTTAGAGCAAGGCGGGCAGGGCGTGCATATTCCTTTAACCGAAGGGAACTGGCTGAAGCAGAACCTGAAGCTGAATATGGCGCTGAATTTAAGCGGAACAGGGAGCCTTTCCGTGGTGCCGACGGGGCGTAATAGCGAATTGACCTTAACCAGTAACTGGCCGCACCCCAGTTTTTTAGGTGATTTTTTGCCCGCAAAACGGGAGGTCAGCGAGACCGGTTTTCAGGCGCAATGGCAAAGTAGTTGGTTTGCCAATAACCTCGGTGAGCGTTTTGCTTCAGGCAATAATACCCGTTGGGACAATTTCCCGGCGTTTAGCGTCGCAGTCACTACGCCAGCCGATCAGTATCAATTAACGGACCGGGCGACCAAATACGCCATTTTGCTCATTGCGCTGACTTTTATGGCCTTCTTTGTTTTTGAAATGCTAACCGCACAACGTTTACACCCAATGCAATATTTGCTGGTGGGGTTGTCATTGGTGATGTTTTATTTACTCTTGCTGGCGTTTTCTGAACATACCGGTTTTACCGTGGCCTGGATAATCGCCAGCCTGATAGGGGCGTTAATGAACGGTGTTTACTTGCAGGCGGTATTAAAAGGTTGGCGCAACAGCATGTTGTTTACCCTGGCTTTGTTGTTGCTGGATGGTGTGATGTGGGGACTGCTGAATTCTGCCGATAGTGCGCTGTTGTTGGGGACGAGTGTGCTGGTGGTGGCGCTGGCAGGTATGATGTTTGTGACTCGCAATATCGACTGGTATGCGTTTTCAATGCCGAAAATGAAAATCAGTAAAGAAGTCACAACGGACGATGAGTTACGTATCTGGAAATAATGTTGGCTAATAAAAACGGCGCTAAAAAGCGCCGTTTTTTTGACGGTGGTAAAGCCGATTAATCTTCCAGATCACCGCAGAAGCGATAACCTTCACCGTGAATGGTGGCGATGATTTCCGGCGTATCCGGCGTAGATTCGAAATGTTTACGAATACGACGGATCGTCACGTCTACAGTACGGTCGTGTGGTTTCAGCTCACGGCCGGTCATTTTCTTCAGCAGTTCAGCACGGGACTGAATTTTGCCAGGGTTTTCACAGAAGTGAAGCATGGCGCGGAACTCGCTGCGCGGCAGTTTGTACTGCTCGCCATCAGGGCCGATCAACGAACGGCTGTTGATGTCCAGTTCCCAACCATTGAACTTGTAGCTTTCAACGCTACGGCGTTCTTCGCTGACAGTACCCAGATTCATGGTACGAGACAGCAGGTTGCGTGCACGGATAGTCAGTTCACGCGGGTTAAACGGTTTGGTGATGTAGTCATCTGCACCGATTTCGAGGCCGAGAATTTTATCGACTTCGTTGTCACGGCCAGTCAGGAACATCAACGCAACATTCGCCTGCTCGCGCAGTTCACGCGCTAACAGAAGACCGTTCTTACCCGGCAGATTGATATCCATGATCACCAGGTTGATGTCATATTCAGAGAGGATCTGATGCATTTCCGCGCCATCTGTCGCTTCGAAAACATCATAGCCTTCCGCTTCGAAAATACTTTTCAACGTGTTGCGTGTTACCAACTCGTCTTCAACGATAAGAATGTGCGGGGTCTGCATGTTTGCTACCTAAATTGCCAACTAAATCGAAACAGGAAGTACAAAAGTCCCTGACCTACCTGATACATGCTGCAAATTAACATGATCGGCGTAACATGACTAAAGTACGTAATTGCGTTCTTGATGCACTTTCCATCAACGTCAACAACATCATTAGCTTGGTCGTGGGTACTTTCCCTCAGGACCCGACAGTGTCAAAAACGGCTGTCATCCTAACCATTTTAACAGCGACATAACAGGCTAAGACGTGCCGGACACCCAATAAAACTACGCTTCGTTGACATATATCAAGTTCAATTGTAGCACGTTAACAGTTTGATGAAATCATCGTATCCAAATGCTAGCTTTCGTCACATTATTTTAATAATCCAACTAGTTGCATCATACAACTAATAAACGTGGTGAATCCAATTGTCGAGATTTATTTTTTATAAAATTATCCTAAGTAAACAGAAAGATATGTAGCGTTTTTTAACAATTAAACGGTTAGTACAGTCAGGAAATAGTTTAGCTTTTTTTAAGCTAAGTAAAGGGCTTTTTCTGCGACTTGCGTTAATATTTTGTAAATTCTCTCCGCGCAGTAAGTTGACATTCATCACCCTGTTCGCGGTTATTTGGTCAAGAAGAGTAGCAACATGCGTATAACGATTATTCTGGTCGCACCCGCCAGAGCAGAAAATATAGGTGCAGCGGCGCGGGCAATGAAAACAATGGGATTTAGCGAACTGCGCATTGTCGATAGCCAGGCCCATCTGGAGCCCGCCACCCGCTGGGTTGCACATGGCTCCGGTGATGTTATTGATAATATTAAAGTTTTCCCAACACTGGCTGAATCTTTACACGATGTCGACTTTACTGTCGCCACCACTGCGCGTAGCCGGGCGAAATATCATTACTATGCGACGCCGGTGGAACTGGTGCCGTTGTTGGAGGAAAAATCGACGTGGATGAATCATGTGGCGTTGGTATTTGGCCGGGAAGATTCCGGTCTGACAAACGAAGAACTGGCGCTGGCTGATATTCTTACTGGCGTGCCGATGGTGGCAGATTACCCTTCGCTTAATCTGGGGCAGGCGGTGATGGTTTATTGCTATCAATTAGCAACATTAATACAACAACCGACGAAAAGTGACGCAACGGCAGACCAACATCAACTGCGTGCTTTACGCGAACGAGTCATGTCGTTGTTAACGACGTTAGCGGTGGCAGATGACACAAAACTGATCGACTGGTTACAACAACGCCTGGGACTTTTAGAGCAACGAGACACCGCAATGTTGCACCGTTTGCTGCATGATATTGAAAAAAATATCACCAAATAAAAAACTGTAGGGAATGTTATCTTTAGGTTTTAATTCTGACTGCAACGGGAAATATGTCTCAGTGTGGATTAAAAAAAGAGCACTTGCCAGCAGCTTATGGACGGGTAGCCTTCCGTGAGTAAATTAAAATTTTATTGACTTAGGTCACTAAATACTTTAACCAATATAGGCATAGCGCACAGACAGATAAAAATTACAGAGTACACAACATCCATGAAACGCATCAGCACCACCATTACCACCACCATCACCATTACCACAGGTAACGGTGCGGGCTGACGCGTACAGGAAACACAGAAAAAAGCCCGCACCTGACAGTGCGGGCTTTTTTTTCGACCAAAGGTAACGAGGTAACAACCATGCGAGTGTTGAAGTTCGGCGGTACATCAGTGGCAAATGCAGAACGTTTTCTGCGGGTTGCCGATATTCTGGAGAGCAATGCCAGGCAGGGGCAGGTGGCTACCGTCCTCTCTGCCCCCGCCAAAATTACCAACCATCTGGTGGCGATGATTGAAAAAACCATTAGCGGCCAGGATGCTTTACCCAATATCAGCGATGCCGAACGTATTTTTGCCGAACTTCTGACTGGACTCGCCGCCGCCCAGCCGGGATTCCCGCTGGCGCAACTGAAAACGTTTGTCGATCAAGAATTTGCCCAAATTAAGCATGTCCTGCACGGTATTAGCCTGCTGGGACAATGTCCGGACAGCATCAACGCTGCGCTTATCTGCCGTGGTGAAAAAATGTCGATCGCTATTATGGCCGGTGTACTGGAAGCGCGCGGTCACAACGTTACCGTTATCGATCCGGTCGAAAAACTGCTGGCAGTCGGTCATTACCTCGAATCTACCGTCGATATTGCCGAATCTACCCGCCGTATTGCTGCAAGCCGCATTCCGGCTGACCACATGGTGCTGATGGCTGGTTTCACCGCCGGTAACGAAAAAGGCGAACTGGTGGTGCTGGGGCGCAATGGTTCCGACTACTCCGCTGCGGTACTGGCGGCTTGTTTACGCGCCGATTGCTGCGAGATCTGGACGGACGTTGACGGTGTTTATACCTGCGACCCGCGTCAGGTGCCCGATGCGAGGTTGTTGAAGTCGATGTCCTATCAGGAAGCGATGGAGCTTTCTTACTTCGGCGCTAAAGTTCTTCATCCTCGCACCATTACCCCTATCGCCCAGTTCCAGATCCCTTGCCTGATTAAAAACACCGGAAACCCACAAGCGCCCGGTACGCTTATTGGCGCCAGCCGTGACGAAGACGAACTACCGGTAAAAGGGATTTCCAATCTGAATAATATGGCGATGTTCAGCGTGTCCGGTCCAGGAATGAAGGGGATGGTTGGCATGGCGGCGCGTGTGTTTGCTGCAATGTCACGTGCCAGAATTTCGGTGGTGCTGATTACCCAATCGTCTTCCGAATACAGTATCAGTTTCTGCGTTCCACAAAGCGACTGTGCACGCGCTGAACGGGCGATGCAGGAAGAGTTCTACCTTGAACTGAAAGAAGGTTTACTGGAGCCGCTGGCGGTCACTGAACGGCTGGCAATAATTTCGGTGGTGGGTGATGGTATGCGCACCTTGCGTGGGATCTCAGCGAAATTCTTTGCCGCGCTGGCTCGCGCCAATATCAATATTGTCGCCATTGCCCAGGGGTCTTCTGAACGCTCAATCTCCGTGGTGGTAAATAACGATGACGCGACGACGGGTGTGCGTGTAACCCACCAGATGCTGTTCAATACCGATCAGGTTATCGAAGTCTTTGTGATTGGCGTCGGTGGCGTTGGCGGTGCGCTGCTGGAGCAACTGAAGCGTCAGCAAAGCTGGCTGAAGAACAAACATATCGACTTACGTGTCTGCGGCGTTGCCAACTCGAAGGCGTTGCTGACCAATGTGCATGGCCTTAACTTGGAAAACTGGCAGGAAGAACTGGCGCAAGCCAAAGAGCCGTTTAATCTCGGGCGTTTAATTCGCCTAGTGAAAGAATATCATCTGTTGAACCCGGTGATTGTCGACTGCACCTCCAGCCAGGCGGTGGCGGATCAATATGCCGACTTCCTGCGTGAAGGTTTCCACGTGGTGACGCCGAATAAAAAGGCCAACACCTCGTCGATGGATTACTACCATCAGTTGCGTTACGCGGCGGAAAAATCACGGCGTAAATTCCTCTACGACACCAATGTCGGTGCGGGATTGCCGGTTATTGAGAACTTGCAAAACTTGCTCAGCGCTGGCGATGAATTGATGAAATTCTCCGGCATTCTTTCTGGCTCGCTCTCGTTTATCTTCGGCAAGTTAGATGAAGGTATGAGCTTCTCTGAAGCGACCACGCTGGCGCGGGAAATGGGTTATACCGAACCGGATCCGCGAGATGACCTGTCCGGTATGGATGTGGCGCGTAAGCTGTTGATTCTCGCCCGTGAAACCGGGCGTGAACTGGAACTGGCGGATATTGAAATCGAACCTGTGCTGCCAGCCGGGTTTAACGCTGAGGGTGATGTTGCGGCTTTTATGGCGAACCTGTCACAGCTTGACGATCTCTTTGCCGCACGCGTGGCGAAGGCTCGTGATGAAGGCAAAGTTTTGCGCTATGTTGGCAACATTGATGAAGATGGTGTCTGCCGCGTGAAGATTGCTGAAGTGGATGGTAACGATCCGCTGTTCAAAGTGAAAAACGGCGAAAACGCATTAGCCTTCTATAGCCACTATTATCAGCCGCTGCCGCTGGTTTTGCGCGGTTACGGCGCGGGCAATGATGTTACGGCTGCCGGTGTCTTTGCCGATCTGCTACGCACCCTCTCATGGAAGTTAGGAGTCTGAAATGGTTAAAGTTTATGCTCCGGCTTCCAGTGCCAATATGAGCGTCGGGTTTGATGTGCTCGGCGCGGCGGTAACGCCTGTTGATGGCGAATTGCTTGGGGATGTGGTGACGGTTGAGGTGGCAGAGGCATTCAGTCTCAACAACCTCGGACAGTTTGCCGACAAACTACCGTCAGAACCGCGAGAAAATATCGTTTATCAGTGCTGGGAGCGTTTTTGCCAGGAACTGGGCAAGCAAATTCCAGTGGCGATGACCCTGGAAAAGAATATGCCGATCGGTTCTGGCTTAGGTTCCAGCGCCTGTTCAGTGGTCGCGGCACTGGTCGCGATGAATGAGCACTGTGGCAAGCCGCTCAACGATACCCGCCTGTTGGCCTTGATGGGCGAGCTGGAAGGGCGTATTTCTGGCAGCATTCATTACGACAATGTGGCTCCGTGCTTTCTTGGCGGTATGCAGTTGATGATCGAAGAAAACGGCATCATCAGCCAGCAGGTGCCGGGGTTTGATGAGTGGTTGTGGGTGCTGGCGTATCCGGGGATTAAAGTCTCGACGGCAGAAGCTCGGGCTATTTTACCGGCGCAGTACCGCCGTCAGGATTGCATTGCTCACGGGCGGCATCTGGCGGGCTTCATTCACGCCTGCTATTCCCGTCAGCCTGAGCTTGCCGCGAAGCTGATGAAAGATGTTATCGCTGAACCCTACCGTGAACGTTTACTGCCGGGCTTCAGGCAGGCACGGCAGGCGGTAGCGGAAATCGGCGCAGTAGCGAGCGGTATCTCCGGCTCTGGCCCGACCTTGTTCGCTCTGTGTGACAAGCCGGATACCGCCCAACGCGTTGCTGACTGGTTGGGTAAGAACTACCTGCAAAATCAGGAAGGTTTTGTTCATATTTGCCGGCTGGATACGGCGGGCGCACGAGTACTGGAAAACTAAATGAAACTCTACAATCTGAAAGATCACAACGAACAGGTCAGCTTTGCGCAAGCCGTAACGCAGGGGTTGGGTAAAAATCAGGGGCTATTTTTTCCGCACGATCTACCGGAATTTAGTCTGACCGAAATTGATGAGATGCTGAAGCTGGATTTCGTTACCCGCAGCGCGAAGATCCTCTCAGCGTTTATTGGTGATGAGATCCCGCAGGACGCACTGGAAGAGCGCGTGCGTGCAGCGTTTGCATTCCCGGCTCCGGTTGCCAAAGTTACAAGCGATGTCGGTTGCCTGGAACTGTTCCACGGGCCAACGCTGGCATTTAAAGATTTCGGCGGTCGCTTTATGGCGCAAATGCTGACTCATATTGCGGGCGATAAACCGGTGACTATTCTGACCGCGACCTCCGGCGATACCGGGGCGGCAGTGGCTCACGCGTTCTATGGTTTACCGAATGTAAAAGTGGTTATCCTCTATCCGCGCGGCAAAATCAGCCCACTGCAAGAAAAACTGTTCTGTACATTAGGTGGCAACATTGAAACTGTCGCTATCGACGGCGATTTCGATGCCTGTCAGGCACTGGTGAAGCAGGCGTTTGATGATGAAGAGCTGAAAGTGGCGCTTGGGCTGAACTCAGCTAACTCCATTAATATCAGCCGGTTGCTGGCGCAGATTTGCTACTACTTTGAGGCTGTGGCGCAGTTGCCGCAGGAGGCGCGGAACCAGTTGGTTGTCTCGGTGCCAAGCGGTAACTTCGGTGATTTAACTGCAGGTCTGCTGGCAAAATCTCTCGGTCTGCCGGTGAAGCGTTTTATCGCTGCCACTAACGTTAACGATACAGTGCCGCGTTTCCTGCACGACGGGCAGTGGTCGCCAAAAGCCACCCAGGCGACATTATCCAATGCGATGGATGTTAGCCAGCCGAATAACTGGCCGCGTGTGGAAGAGTTGTTCCGCCGCAAAATTTGGCAATTGAAGGAGTTGGGCTATGCGGCGGTGGATGATGAATCGACCCGGCAGACGATGCGCGAATTAAAAGATCTGGGATATACCTCAGAACCGCATGCTGCCGTGGCTTACCGTGCGCTGCGTGACCAGCTTCACCCAGGCGAATATGGTCTGTTCCTCGGCACCGCGCATCCGGCGAAATTTAAAGAGAGCGTGGAGGTAATTCTTGGTGAAACGCTGGAGCTGCCAAAAGAGCTGGCAGAACGTGCTGATTTACCGCTGCTTTCTCATAATCTGCCCGCTGATTTTGCCGCGCTGCGCAAGCTGATGATGAATCATAAGTAGTATCCATTAATTTCCTGAAAATGGCCGGGCTTGCGTTTATGCAGTTCGGCTTTTTTGTGGAGAAAATATGAGAAAAATCGACAGAAAAAAAGGAGAAATTTTCAATAAATGCGGTAACTTAGCTCTTTTAATTGTAGAGAATGACAACGGGGATTCTTTTACCGTAAGCTCCGGATATCGGCCCATAACTGGCAATGATAAAAGGAGTCACCTGTGAAAAAGATGCAATCTATCCTGCTCGCACTTTCCCTGATTCTGGTCGCTCCTATGGCAGCGCAGGCAGAGGAAATAATGCTAGTACCATCAGTGAAATTACAGATTGGCGATCGCGATCATCGCGGTTACTACTGGGATGGCGGTTACTGGCGTGACCATAACTGGTGGTATAGAAATTACGAATGGCGAGATAATCGCTGGCACCCACACGGATCGCAGCCGCACCATAATTGGTATAATGATCATCGAAATGATCACCGCGGAGATCATCGAAACGATCACGGCGGCGATCATCGTCCAGGTCCGGACAGACACCATCGGTAAACATAACTGCCGGATGACCTCCGGCATTTGAGACTGATGACAAACGCAAAATTGCCTGATGCGCTACACTTATCAGGCCTACGTGATCTCTACAATATATTGAATCTGCATGCTTTTGTAGGCCGGATAAGGCGTTTACGCCGTATCCGGCATTTACTGCAAACTTAACGCAGCTCGTAGCGTTTAAACACCAGTTCGCTATTGCTGGAGGTGGCTTCATCAAAGAAGTAACCTTCACGATTAAAGCCAGTCAGTTGTTCTGGTTTGGTCAGGCGATTCTCAATAATAAAACGACTCATCAGGCCGCGCGCTTTCTTAGCGTAGAAACTAATAACCTTAAACTTGCCGTTCTTCTCATCGAGGAACACCGGCTTGATAATCTCAGCATTCAGTTTCTTCGGTTTCACTGATTTAAAATACTCATCTGACGCCAGGTTAATTACTACCTGATCGCCTTGCGCTTCGAGCGCCTCGTTCAGCTTGTTGGTGATCACATCACCCCAGAATTGGTACAGATCTTTGCCCCGGGCGTTCTCAAGACGGATCCCCATTTCCAGACGGTATGGCTGCATTAAATCGAGTGGACGCAGTACGCCATACAAACCGGAAAGCATACGCAGATGCTGCTGGGCAAAAGCGAAATCTTCTTCGCTGAAGGTTTCGGCCTGCAAACCGGTATAGACATCGCCTTTGAACGCCAGAATCGCCTGCCGGGCATTCTCCGGCGTGAAATCTGGCTGCCAGTCATGAAAGCGAGCGGCGTTGATACCCGCCAGTTTGTCGCTGATATGCATCAGCGTGCTAATCTGCGGGGGTGTCAGCTTCCGCGCTTCGTGAATAAGCTGCTGTGAGTGATCTAACAGCTCCGGCAACGTATAGCGCGTGGTAGCCAACGGGCTTTGATAATCAAGCGTTTTCGCAGGTGAAATCAGAATCAGCATATCCAGTCCTTGCAGGAAATTTACAGCGACTGTAGCAAAAAATGCGGATGAATTGATCGATAGTTGTGATTAGTCCTGCGAAACATCATCCCACGTATCAGGTGCGAGTTGCTGGCCGATGTCCGGGTAGCGCAGCGGATCAAACATCGGGCGTATGCCGAGTTTACGCTGGCGCAGATAATCACTGGCAATGGTATGCACTACCGGAGAGAGCAGCAAAATAGCGGTCAGATTAGTGATCGCCATACACGCCATAATAATATCAGCCAGTTGCCACATCATGGGGAGGCTAAGTAGCGTGCCACCAATCACGGTGGCAAAGATGCAGATACGCAGACACCAGATCGCTTTAGTGTTGTTCATCGATAGGAATTTAAAACCCGGAAAGATCGAAAAAACACCAGAAAGCGAATCACCGGGCGACATCTCACGCGTCTTATATTATTTGTATTGTCGATTAAAACGCATTGATTGATTGGAGTTGGGTA